>JADJUW010000001.1:2163750-2465000 GCA_016716835.1 Myxococcales bacterium
ACTACGTCGGCAAGAACAGCCCCCTGCCCGATTCGCTCACCGCGCGCGAGGTCGGCACGGCGGCCGCATTTCTATGCAGCCCGCTAGCCAGCGGCATAACCGGCGAAGTCGTGCACGTCGACAAGGGTTATTCGATTATGGGAATGGGCATTGACAAATAACGCGGCCGACATGGCAAGGAAGCGGCGCCTTCAGCAACGGGTGATCCGTGCCGTCGCGCTAATCGCCTTGATGGTGGGCGCCGGGCTGTTTGTGCGGCGCACGTTTTTCCCGGCCACGCGCGAGCGCGCGGCAACCACGACGTCTGATGGGACGCGGTCGTCGTCGACCCAACCCGCCGCGAGTAAAAAGCGTGGCAGCGGCGGACCGGTCGGCGGCGCCACCAGCACAGGCCTGCAATACGAACCCGTGGATCCAATCGGGACGTTGCGCCTAGAAGGCCGCGTCATCGACGCCAAGGAGGCCCCCGTGCCGGGCATCGAAGTCGCGCTAAGCGGCTTTCCGCGACGCACGGCAATCACCGAGGACGACGGCTCGTTTGTTTTCGAAGGCCTAATCGCGCAATTGTATCGCCTCTATGCGCGCGGCGAGGCGGGGGTTGCGGGTCCGATGTCGCTACTGCTCACCGCCACGTCTGAGCCGGTGACGCTCGTCGTTCATCCCGGTGCGGAGCTTGAGTTTCTGGTAATAGTCCACGGCACCAAAGAGCCCATCGCGGGCGCCAAAATTTCAATGACGACGATCGAGGCCGGTCGCACCGCTGAGCAAGCCTTCTCGATTACGGCGGAAACCGACGCCGCTGGCAAAGCCCTTGTGCGCGGGATGCCGTTCGGATTTGGCCAATACAATGTTACCGCGACCGGCTATGCGAGCAGCTTGCTGGCATTTTCCCGCGGGCCGCGCTTGCGCGATCAGATAACCGTCGAGCTGGTCGCCAGCGACTCGGTGCACGGCGTGGTGCTGCAGCGCAGCGGGGCGGCGGCGCCAAAGGTATGCATTTCGCGATTCGTCGACTTTCCGTGCGAGACGTATAGTGATAGCGCGGGGAAATTTGCGATTCCCGCGGCGACTATTGGAACGATAAAAGGTGGAGTCCCTGCCGCTCTCGAGAAGCAAATTGTCGCTAGACACCCCGACTTCGGCACGGGAACCACTGCTGGCGAAGGTGACGGGACGGCGGAGAAGCCATACAAGATTGTGCTTGCACCGAATCGCGTCATCCGTGGCACGGTGCGCAATGAACGCGGCGAGCCAGTTGTCGGCGCGCTGGTACGATTAGGCATCAAGTTGGACGATATGGGTGCGGGTCTGGGCGCAGCGCCTGCCGAATACGCGCCGTTTGCTTCGATGTTTAAGGGCGCCTATTTGCCAGCTCCGTATGTCGGCGTCGTCGCGACCGACGAGCTTGGTGCGTTTGCGATTTCTCTGTCGGCCCTTCAAGAAGGCGGGTTTGGCGTTGTGGCGTCGTTCGGAGCGCACGTTTCCAACGTCGTTGACGTAGACTTCTTGCGCGAGGAGACTCCAGCGGTCGAGTTACGCCTCATCGAGACTGCGACCTCGCAGCTTGCGGGCCGCGTGCTGCAGCCAGACGGCACGCCAGCCGATGGCGCACAAGTGAGCGCGAGCTATGCAAGCACAGAGCCGATTGCGCTTAAGTCCATGCTCGCGATAATGGGGCCGCCGACGACCATCACCAACGCCGATGGCGAATTTGTGATCGGCGGCCTGCTGCCCGGCGAGTATGTCGTAACCGCGATCGACGCGGCGTTTACGTCTGAACGCAAACCAAGCGCCAAAGCCAATGCCAAGACCGGGACCTCAGACGTGGTGCTCACCTTGCCGCAAGCGGGCAGCGTGCGAGTTGTCGTGCGTGGCCCTAATGGCCTGCCGATCACTACCACCGGGGTGTGCGTAACAACGCCAACCGAGGAGGTAAGGCGCAAAAAGCCTCGCCCGCCGACGCTCGCAAATAGCTGCGGCACCAACCTCCAAGGGGAAACCCTGCTCGCCGGAGTACCCGCCGGCAAACACGAGTTTGAGGTAGGCGTTACCGGCATGCGGCCCGCCACCTTCACCGCCACCATCCGCCACGGCGAGACGACCGACGCCGGCACGATCGCGCTATCGCCGAAATAAGCGGCGACTCGCGTAGCCGCCGCAACCGGCGTAGCCACATGGCGCTCTTGGCGCGCCGCTTAAACACTCGACACAGATCTCACTTTTAATAATAAATATTACATATTTGCAAATGTAATACCTTGACCACAATTTCGCTTCGAGCTCCCTGCGCCTTGGTCCGCTCCTTGCAGCGCGTCGCGTCAGAGGAGAATACGGACATGAAATTAGCTAGCAGAACAAGTCTTGTAGCGGCGACGTGGGTGGCCAGTGGCGCCCTTTTTGGATGCCTTGCCCCCGGTGGACAAGAAGACGGCACCGATTCGGCAACCGATAAGGCTGCGGCAACCCCCGTGGCCATCGAGCCGTGCAGCCCGGCCGAGTTCGGCGCGCTGCCGCCTCGCATCCTGGTGAACGAAACGTCCCTCGACGGCGACACCTTGCTGGCAACCGTCGAGTACGGCGGTTGCGCCAAGGCCGACTACCGCCTGTGCTGGAATGGTTCGAGCGAGCCCACCGTTGGCGGCCCCGATGCGGTTGACCTTTACCTAACCACGGTGGCTGACGGTGAGGCTTCGTGCGACTTCTTGGTGGTCGACGAGCTGAGCATCGACCTCTCGCCACTAGCCGCCTATTATCACGACAACAACGACGGCGCCGGCGGCAGCTTGGCAGTGCATCTCAATGACACCACGACGTTTTATGGCTTTGCGAGCTACCTCCCCAGCGAGCTGGCGCGCCTCGCGGCCAAGGCCAACTACATATCCGAGGGCGATGCAACCGCGCGCCTGTTCGAAGCGCCCTTTAGCGGCAACATCACGCGCCTAAAGTTCACGAAGGTGCTCAAGGAGGGCGGGTACCTTGGCCCCAACCAAGCGTTCCAATTCTGGAGCAAGAGCAAGGCGTTGTGGTTTCTCGAAGATGCCATCGAGCTTTCCCAGGACAACAACGACCCGGCTAGCGCGGCGGCGTGGGAAGAAATTGCCGGGCTGATCGCCTACGAGCTCACGTCGGTACGCGGTGCGATCATTGGCCCCGCCAATGCCGATGGTTCCTTGCGCGAAGATGCGGGCACGTACACGATCGTAATTTTTGGCAAAGACGCCGATGGCAATTTGCTCGGCATCACGATCGACGCGGTCTGGACCTAAGCGTCTCGCGGCCATTCGCCGCAGGCCGTGGTAGGCAGCGATAGCAAGTGTACCCAGGCATTGGCACCGCCTGCGGTCGCCGGTACGCTGGCACCATGAAGTTTGATGACATGGCCTTGGCGCCAGGCGGCGAAGGCTTTTGGGGCCACAACCAAGACTTTCGCAGCGACCGGCTAAATGCGCTGCGCCGGCTCGCCGCGCGGCCTGAGCCAATGTTTCGCCTCAAGACGCCGTTTCCTGGCGCGCACACGATAGTCGTTAACGATCCGAGCGTCATCGGCGAGGCGCTGGTCGACAAGGTCGCGCACATCGAGAAGGCCTTCATGCTGCGCTTTAGCCTCTATCCGCTCGCCGGCGAGGGCTTGTTTAGCGCCAATGGCGAGCTGTGGCGCAAGCAGCGCAAGCTGATGGCCCCGCTGTTTACGCCGAGGGCGCTCGAGGCCTACGCCTCCGCCATGACCGACTGCGCGCGGCTGGCCACCGCCACGTGGCAGGATGGCCAGCAACTCGCGCTGCACCACGAAACCACCAACATCGCGATGAGCGTCGCCGGCAAGACGCTCTTTGACGCCGACACCATCAGCGAGGCCGACGAGCTTGGGCATGCGCTCACCGTGGCGCTCGACTGGACCGGCAACATCCAAGGCGGTCCGCTCATTATTGCGCACGCCTATGCACGCATGATGGCGTGGATGGCGGCGCGCGCGGTGGCGCCACAAAGTGAGCGCGCGGCGCAGTGGCTGCTGCGTGGCGCGCGGCGCCTCGAGAGCCCGCTATGGATTCCAGGCGACGAAGGCACCAAGCTGCGTCAGGCCATCGCCGTGCTCGATCGCCGCGTCGCCAAAATGATCGCGGATCGCCGGGCAACCCCTGGCAAACACGACCTCTTATCGCGCATTCTCGATGCGCGCGATGAAGACGGCCAGGCGATGCCGGACAAGCAGGTGCGCGACGAAATCCTCACCCTCTTTGTCGCCGGCCACGAAACCACGGCGGCGGGCTTGGCGTGGGCAATCTATCTGCTCATGCAAAATCCCGCGTGGTATCAGCGCGTGCAAGCCGAGGTCGATGCGCTTGCCGGCCCGCCGACGCTGGCTGACCTGCCGCGGCTGGGCCTCTGCCTGCGCGTGTTTCGCGAGGCCCTGCGCATCTATCCGCCGGTTTACATCATAGGTCGCGACACCACGATGCCGCTGACGCTCGGAGGCTACGAGCTGCCCGCGCGCACCAACGTGCTGATTTCGCCGTTTGCGCTGCATCACAAGCCGTCGCTGTGGCCAAATCCCGAGCAGTTCGACCCTGACAGATTTTTACCCGAGCAAGAGGCCGCGCGTCACCGCTATGCCTACCTGCCCTTCGGCGCCGGGCCGCGCATCTGCATTGGCAATCACTTTGCCTATATGGAGGCTCAGCTCGTGCTCGCCGAGCTGCTGCGCACGTGGCGTTTTGACAGCGTCGCGCGCGATGAGCCGTTGGCTGCGGCGACCCTGCGCCCCACCAACGGCATTCCGGTTCGGCTCACGCGAAGAGCAACGCCTTAGGGCTGGCCGCGTCCGCGCGACCCAACCGCTATTTGGCGCGAAATACGCCGTTTTGCAAGGCGACGACGGAGGCCGCCATATCCTCTGCCGAGCGAAAGCGATGCTCGGGCTTCTTGGCCAGCGCGCGATCGATGAGTTCGAGGAGTGGCTCGCTCACCTTGGCGCGCGGGTTGCGCGACGACACCTCGGGCACGGGCGCGTGCAATTGTTGATCGACCAGATCAAAATCGGAATCGGCGACATACGGCGGCACGCCCGCCAGCGCCTCAAACAGCACGATGCCGAGCGAGTAGAGGTCAGAGCGCGCATCACCAACCTCGCCGCGCAAGCGTTCGGGCGCGAGATATTGCAGGCTGCCGACGACGTGCCCGACCTGCGTGAGCTTGGTCGCGCCCTCAAGCACGGCAAAGCCAAAGTCGATCAGGACCACGCGTTCGATCGCGCCGGAGCCCGCACTTGCGCCACCGCCACCCGTGCCCGCGCGTGCACCCGCACTAAGGCCATTGGCATCTTCCAGCATGATATTCGCGGGCTTGAGATCGCGATGCAAGATGCCCTCGGCGTGGACCGCGGCCAAGCCGCGCAGGGCTTGCAAAATATACGCAAGCGCGCGCCCGGTTTCGATGGGGCCACTGGTCTTGATGAGCCCGCGCAGCGATCGCCCGCGCAGGAGTTCGAGCACCAGATAAGGCTGCCCGCTAGGGGTGGTGCCGCTGCCCTTGAGCGCCGCGACGTTGCGATGAGTCACCTTGGCCTGCGCCTCGGCCTCGCGGCGAAAGCGCTCGGCGATCTCTTGGCGCTTGGCGAGCGATTGCCGCAAGATTTTAATTGCCACTGGCCCGCCGTCGGTCGCGAGCGGATCGGTCGCTTGGTAAACGTCGGCCATGGCGCCCCGGCCGATAAGCCGTGCGATCGAAAATCGATCGAGCTGGCGGCCAACCCAGGCGTCTTCCATCGCGGCACGATACACCAAGACGAAGCGGAGGTCGCCGCGTGGACAGGGCAAGCCGGGTATGTTACCGCTATAGGCCATGGGCGATGCCACCCGCTTGAGCCACCTGTTAGGCATTGAAGCCCTTTCACGACAACAAATTTTGAGCCTGCTGCAATTGGCGGCGAGCTACGCCGCGCCGCACGCGCCGCCGCGCCAAAGCACGCTGGCAGGCAAAACCATCATCACGCTGTTTTTCGAGAACTCGACGCGCACGCGCACCTCGTTTGAGATCGCCGCGCGGCGGCTTGGCGCCGATGTCATTTCCATTGCCACCACCGCCTCTTCGACGGCCAAGGGCGAGACGATGATGGACACCGCGCTCAACCTCGAGGCGATGGCGCCGGATGCCATTGTGGTACGACATGCCAAGAGCGGCACCGCGCACCTGCTCTCGCGCCATCTGCAGTGCGCCATCATCAACGCCGGCGACGGCCAACACGAACATCCAAGCCAGGCCCTGCTCGATGCCGCGACCATCGCGGCGCATAAGGGCGAGCTTGAGGGCCTCATCGTCGCGATTGTCGGCGATATCCAGCACTCGCGCGTCGCGCGCTCGAACGTGCTTTGCCTGACCAAGCTCGGCTGCCAGGTGCGCCTGTGCGCGCCGCATTCGCTGATGCCGGCGGGCATCGACGAGCTCGGCGTGGTCGACGGCCAGCGCCGCGCCACGTTGCACTACAGCCTGCAAGATGCGCTCGCCGGCGCTGACGTCGTGATGGCGCTGCGCGTGCAAACCGAGCGCATTGGCCAATCGCCGCGCATCGCCAGCGCCGCCGCCTATGCCGCGCAATTCGGCATTTCCGCGCGCGCCATGGCGTTTGCCAAGCCCGACGCCATCATCATGCATCCGGGGCCGGTCAACCGCGGCGTCGAACTCACCGCCGATATCGCCGACAGCGCGCGCTCGGTGATCTTGGAACAAGTCTCGATGGGCGTCGCGATGCGCATGGCTATCTTGCAAACGCTGTTAGGGGAGCCGTCATGAGCGCGGCCCAAGGCAAGGCCGGCACGGCGCTGCACATCGCGGCGATCAGCAAGCGCTACGGCAATCACGTCGCGGTTCGCGACGTCTCGTTTACCGTGCCCGCCGGCAGCATCTACGGCATCCTGGGGCCTAACGGCGCAGGCAAGTCGACCACGCTGCGCATGGTCAACGACATCATTGCGCCCGATAGCGGCGAAATTACGATTTTGGGCAAGCTGCGGCCTGGCCGCGCGGCGAGCAAGCTCATCGGCTATTTGCCCGAGGAGCGCGGGCTCTACCCCAAGATGAAGGTCGCCGAAATGATCGCGTTTATGGCCGAGCTGCGCGGCTTGGGCGCCGGCGAGGCTAAGCGCCGCGCGCTGGCGTGGCTCGATCGCCTGGGGCTTGCGCAATGGGCGCGCAACATGGTGCAGGACCTCTCCAAGGGCATGCAGCAAAAGGTGCAGTTTGCCTGCGCCGTGATTCACGAGCCGCAACTGCTAATCTTGGACGAACCGTGGAGCGGGCTTGACCCGATAAATGCCGACGTGTTGCAACAAGTTGTGACCGAGCAAAAGCAAAAAGGCCACACCGTGATTTTCTCGACCCATCAAATGGAGCAGGCCGAAAAAATCTGTGACGACGTCTGCATTATCGCGCGTGGCGAGGTGGTGCTTGCGGGTGGCCTGGCGGAGATCAAGCGCGCGGCGTCGGCCGATACGCAAGTGGCGCTCGCCTTTGCCACGCCGGGCGACCAAGCCACGGCACAGGCGGTGCTGCAAAATACAACGCTGGTTGGCCGCACGCGACCGCCGCGGCAAGGCGATGCGGCTGACCTTTATGCCGAGCTCGCCGCGGGCGCGAGCATCTCGGGCTTGCTGCAGGCGTTGGTGGCGAGCGGTGCGAATTTGCGCCGCTTTGAGGCGCTCACCCCAAGCCTGCATGAAATTTTCGTCGACCGCGTCGGCGAGGCCCAAGCGGCCGTGGCCGCGCGCAACCCGAGCGCTGGAGCGACCCATGCGTAGCGAATGGCTCGTCATCGCGCGCCGCGAGTTTCTCGAGCGCGTACGCACCAAGTGGTTCATCATCGGCACCCTGCTCGGCCCCGTCGGCATGTTGGCCATGATCTTGGTGCCGGCGCTGATCGCCAGCAGCGGCGGCAAGGACGTGCGGCTGCAGATTATCGACCACTCCGGCAAGCTCGGCGAACCCATTGCAAAGAAACTAGTCGGCTGGAAAACCGAGGTCATCCCCTCCGACACCACGACGGCAACGTGGATGAAGCGCATTGCCGACGAAGAAATTGATGGCGTCCTAGAAATAGCGACCGATGCGACCGACCTCGGTCCCATTTCGTATCGCGGCGACAATGGCACCAACCAAAAGGTCGTGGGCGACCTGCAAAAGGTGGTGGTAAGCGCGGTACTAGAAGAGCGAGGTCGCAAGGTGGGCGTCCCCGATGACAAGCTCGCCAGCGTGCTAAGGGACGTGAATTTTACAGCGGAGCACACCACCGGCGACAAGAAGGAGACCTCTGGGGCGGCGGCGTTTTTCGTAGGTTACGCGGTGATGTTTATCCTCTACATGGCGATCGTGCTTTATTGCGCCAATGTGCTGCGCAGCATAGTGCAAGAGAAGACCAGCCGTGTCGTCGAGCTGCTGGTGGCCGCCGCCAAGCCTCACTCGCTGCTGCTCGGCAAAATCCTCGGCGTCGGCGCGGTCGGCCTGGTGCAGATATCGGTGTGGCTGGGCATGGCGCTGGCGGTCATGCACGGCCGTGGCACCATTCTCGGCTGGTTTGGCATCAAGGGCGCCGGAGCTTTCAACATTCCCGCGATCGGCGGCCTCGACGTCGCGGTTATCCTCGCCTACTTTTTACTCGGCTACTTCTTTTACGCCGCCCTGCACGCCGCGGTGGGCGCCATGGTGTCGAGTGATCAGGAGTCACAGCAGGCTCAAGCGCCCCTCATCATGCTGCTGGTCATACCCGTCGCGTGTTTTAGCGTCATCACCAACGATCCGCGCGGTGTGGGTGCGCAGGTGCTGACGACCATCCCGTTCTCGTCGCCAATCTTGATGCCGATGCGCTATTTGCTCGGCGGCGCTACGCCCGCCCAGCTCGCGCTGTCGCTGGGCATCTTGGCGCTCTCCATGGCCGGCGTGGTGTGGCTCGCCGCGCGCATCTATCGGGTAGGTATTCTGATGTACGGCAAGCGTCCCACGCTGCGCGAGCTTGCGCGATGGATCAGATACGGCTAACCTGGAAGGATCCACCCAATGGATCTTTTCCATGCGCATCGACCTGCACTGCCACTCTACCCGCTCCGACGGGACTGACGCGCCCGCCGTGGTGGCCGGGGTCGCCAAGACGTCACAGGTGTCGCTGCTGAGCCTGACCGACCACGACACCACCAGCGGCATCGCTGAGCTGTCGGCCTATCTCGCCGGTTCCACGGTCAGCGTGCTGCGCGGCGTGGAGATTTCATGCCACGCCGACGACGCGAGCGTTCACGTGCTCGCCTACGACACCGGCGACAACTGGGACGTGCTCGAGGCCTATTTCGCCGACGCCAAGCTCGCCCGCCGCGATCGCCTGCGCAAGATGGGCGAGAAGATCGCCGCCGCCGGGCTCAAGATCGACGTCGAGCGGATTATCAACGAGGCCGGTGAGCGGACGGTTGGCCGCCCCGACCTGGCGCGGGCGATGATCAAGGCCGGCTACGCCACCTCGTTCAAGGATGCCTTTACGCGCTATCTCCACGACGGCGGCCCCTTTGACGTGCAGAGCCACCGCCTGCCCTTGGCCGAAGGCCTGGCGCTAGGCCGCGCGGCGGGCGCCAAGATGTCCCTCGCGCATCCACACTTGCATGGCGCCGCGGCGGAAAGCCTGCTGCGCGCCAACAAGGACGAAGGCCTCACCGGCATCGAGGCATATTATGGCAGCTACGGCCCAAGCGAACGCCAACGCTTTGCCGAGATGGGCGCCTCGCTCGGCCTGGTCTGCACCGCCGGCAGCGACCGGCACACCGCCCACGACGGCAACCTCGGCATCATCCTCGACGATGAGGTCGCACGGCCGCTGCTGGCGTGGCTTGGCCGCGGCTAGTGCGCCGACAGCGCCTGGCATGCTAGCGTGGCGCCATGGCCACACGGCGCCAACATTGGCTGATGAAATCTGAGCCCGAGGCTTTTGGCATCGCCGATTTGGCGCGCGTAAAGCGCGAGCCATGGACCGGCGTGCGCAACTACCTGGCGCGCAATTACATGCGCGATCTAATGCGCGTGGGCGACGACGTCCTCATCTATCACAGCAATGCCAAGCCCACCGGCATCGCGGGCCTGGCGCGCATTGCGAAGGTTGGCGTGGTCGATGCGACGCAGTTCGATCCCCAAAGCCCCTACTATGACGGCAAGAGCACCCCCGCGGCGCCGCGTTGGCATTGCGTCGAGGTCGAGTTCGTCGCGCAGTTTCCGCAGGTGCTGGAGCTGGCGGCGCTGCGCCACGTGCCTGGCCTCGCGGGCATGGTCCTGCTGCAAAAGGGAAGTCGCCTCTCGGTGCAGCCGGTCAGTTCGTCCGAGTTTCGGATTATATGTTCGCTGGCCCAGGCTAGCACAAGCGCCCGCCCGTCCGCCGCGATGGCGCGGCCGCGGAGCGCGCGATGACCGCGACCGCCGCGCCGGCGTCGCCCGAGGCCCGCGATGCCTTGGCCGCGATCCACGCCGCCGAGGTCGCGCTCGTTGCCGCCGCCGGGCACTGGCACGCCGCCTCCGTCGCGCCTGCCTGGGCCTATGCCGTCGTTGCCTCGAAGTTTTTGGCGGCCTCGTCGCCGCATTCGCTTGGGCTTTATTGGGATCATGAGGCGTGGGCGGGCGCAAACCTCGCGGCCTCGGTTGCCGGGTTCGCGGCGGTGTTTCACCCGCGCGACGTCCGCGTCGTCGCTACCCGCAGCGACGCCGCGACAGCTCCGACCATCGCGCCGCCGCCGCGCGCCGTGCGGTATCGCGACGTCATGGCCGCCGATGTCGTCATGCACGTCGGCGATGCGCCTGAGTTGGTGACGCCGCGCGGCGGATCACATGTGGTGTGGGTGAGCGCCACCCCGCCGCCGTTTGCGCCGACGCCGACACGCCCCACCGACATTTTCGCCGCGGCATCGCTGGGCGCCAGCGAGGCGTGCGCGGCGCTTCCGCCCGGATGGCAAAAGCTGAGCGATATCGTCGCAGGGCGCATCGATGGCCGACAACTGGACGAAATCACAGTGACGTGGCTGTGCATCAACGACGCCTAGCATGCAGCGGCAGCTGCCGCCTCGCGGCGCCTCGTGCTACACCTGCGCCATGCTGCCGTCTGCGACGCTCGCCGAGCCCATAGACTACGAAGAGGTCGTTCCCAAGGCGCGCGCGCTGCCTTGGTACATCACCTATTTCAAGCCGCTCGCGCTGCCCTATTGGCTGCTGCACGCCCTGGCGGTGGTCGGCCCGATCATCACCATTGCGCAGGATGGCTGGCGGTGGGGCAATCTCGCGATGACGGCGCTCGTGTATGCGGTGGCGATGTTCTTTGTCACCGGCGGCTACCACCGCTATTTCGCCCATCGCACCTACAAGGCCTCACGCGCGGTGCAGCTCGTGCTGGCGCTCGGGGCGCAAGCCACCCTGCAGAAAGGTGCGCTGTGGTGGGCCGCGCATCACCGCCATCACCACAAGGCCAGCGACACCAAGGGCGATCTGCATTCGGTGCGGCAAAGCGGGTTTTGGTGGGCCCACATGGGCTGGATCTTGAGCACCGACTTCGACGAGACGGATCTATCCAAGGTCAAAGACTTGGCGACCTTTCCCGAGCTGGTGTGGCTCAACAAATACTGGGTGCTGCCGGGCCTGGCCTATGCGGCGGCGACCTTTTGGCTCGGCGGCTTTAACGGCCTGGTTTGGGCGTGGGCGGTCCCCATCGTGCTCAATTGGCATGGCACGTTTACGATCAACTCGCTGTCGCACGTGTTTGGTCGGCAGCGCTACGCAACGGGCGATGACTCGCGCAACAACCTGCTGCTCGCCATCATCACGCACGGCGAGGGGTGGCACAACAACCACCACCATTACCAGGTCTCGACCCGCCAGGGCTTTCGTTGGTGGGAGATCGATGTGACGTACTACGCGCTACGTGTGCTTAGCTTAACGCGCCTGGTGCACCACCTACATCCGGTGCCTGCCCACATCGTGCGCGGCGAACGCAAGCCCGGGCGTTGACATCGCGAGGCGCCGGGCCCTAAGCTGCGGTCCATGGCCGAAACCGTGTTTGACAAGATCTTGCGCGGCGAGATTCCGTGCCACCGCGTCTATGAAGACGCGCACGTGCTCGCATTTCTCGACATCAATCCGCTTTCGCCGGGCCATACGCTCGTGATCCCCAAGGAGGCCGCGGCCACTATCGATGCGCTTTCGGACGAGTCGGCCGCCGCGATTGGCCGCGTGCTGCCAAAGCTTGCCCGCGCGATCATGGAAGCTACCGGCGTGCGCGCCTACAACTTGTTACAAAACAATGGCGCCGGTGCGCACCAAGCCGTGTTCCACGTGCACTTCCATATCATTCCCAAGTACGAGGATGGCCGTGGGTTAGCGCTGAACTGGCGCCCCGGCGCCATCAGCGACGCCGACGCCATGGCAAATAAAATTCGCACCGGGTTAGCGTGATGACGCCACGCCATGCGCTATGGCTGGCTGCGGTGGTCAGCAACTTGCTGACCTGGAGCGGATGCCTGACGTCGCGCTATCTCATGCAAGCGAGCAGCGGCCAGTTTGATCTGCTGACGCGAGCTCGCCCTATCGACGAAATTCTCTACGACCCGGACGTGCCGCTTTCCACCCGCGAGCTGCTGGCCGAGCTGGACGAGCTTAAGACCTTTGGCCGCAAGGCGGGCCTGCGCATCAAGCGACAATATCTCGACTATGTCGAGGTCGCGCCCGAGGCCACGGTTTGGTTCGTCGGCGCCGCGGACCCGCTTAGCTTCAAGAGCCGGCGGTTTTGTTTTCCCATCGCCGGATGCTTTACGGGCTTGGGCTGGTTTGATCTCGATGAAGCTTTGATCTACCAAAAAGAAATGCGCGCCAAGGGCTACGACGTGTTTGTCCGCCCGGCGGCCGCCTACTCTACGGGCGGCTGGTTCCCCGACCCGGTCACCTCGGCGATGCTGACCAGCGGGCCGTCGAGCCTAGTCGACCTCGCCAATGTGATCTTTCACGAGTCCGTCCACGCCACGGTGCTGATTCACGACCAGATGTTTTTCAACGAAAGCTTTGCTGAGTTCATCGGCGATGCCCTTACCATCCAATACTTCAACGCCAAGCACGGCGAAGGTAACCCGCTGGTTGCGGAATTTCTCGCCGACGAGGTGTGGCGCGAAACCCGAGTGCAGCGCCTGATGGCGACATACAAGGAGCTCGCGGCGCTCTACGCGGGCACGGCATCACGCACGGATAAATTGGCCAAGAAGGAAAAAATTATTGATGCCCTGGTCGCCGATCTGCGCCTGCAACGACGCCCCAACAACGCGTCGCTTATTGAGGTGCGGCTCTATAAGGGCGGGCAAGAGCAATTTGCCGCGGCGCTGACGGCCTGTGGCACCGTGCCGGCGCTCTTGCGCGCGTCAAAGCGCCTACGCAAGCGCGATTTTAAGACGAGCATGCAGGAAGACCTCGCACCTGTCGCTACCCGCCTGGTGGCGCTGTGCGGGAAAAAATAGCGCCCATGGCGTGCCGGGGTGATATTCTAAAGCCATGGCGGCTTCTCGCGTCCTGACCACCTCGGCCTGGCTTGCCATGGCCGTGGCGGTGATCGCGATGCCCGCCGAATCGGCACTCTCGTCGCCGGCGGCCACCTTGCCGGCAAGCGTCGGTGCGCCATGGTTTGGCGAGCTTGGGCCGGGGGCCGTGCGCCTCGCCCCTGGGCCAGGTTTTACGATCCGGCGCCCCGAGCGCACGTGGGGCACACCGTCCACCGTGGCGCTCGTGCAACGCGCGCTCGCCAATATGCACGCCTCGCGGCCCCTCGCCCATACCCTGGCGGTTGGCGACCTGTCGGTGCGGAGCGGCACAAAAATTACGTTGCACCGCTCGCATCAGACGGGGCGCGACATTGATCTCGGATTCTACTATGCGGCGCGGCCAAGCAATTATCCGCAAGACTTCGTGGCGGCGACCAAGGCAAGCCTCGATCTCCAGCTGACGTGGGAGTTACTGTGGCAATTCCTTTCGCTGCGCGACCAAAACGGCGGCGTCGCCACCGTGTTTGTCGATTATCAGGTGCAGCAGTGGCTGTTTGAATATGGCGAGTCGATCGGCGTGCCGCACCAGGTGTTGTACGAGACTTTCCAGTATCCGCGCGGCATCGGCGCGCCCGGCGCGATCGTGCGCCACGTGCCCGGCCATCTCGACCATTTTCACATTCGCTTTGCCTGTCACGAAGCCGATTATTTTTGCGAGTAGGTGGGGCCTACACGCTCGTCGGCACGTCGGCGTCGGCGTGATCGGCTTGCTTGCCGGCGCCCAGCGCGCTGGCGAGCGCGGGATAGAAGACGTGGCGCGGATCGAGGGCCGTGCCCAAGGCGTTGCTGTAGGTCGCAAGATGATCGGGCAGCGCGCCCAGCAAGACGCCACCCGCCGCGGCCGCGGCGGCGAGCACGCGGGGGCGCACATCGGCCGGCGCCTGCGGCCCAAACGACACGAACAAAATGGCGCCGTTGGCGTCAAAGCGCGACACGTGAATGCGCGGCAGGACGTCGCCCGCTGCCGCGCGCACCGCCTGGTACACCGGCTCGATCCGACGCGGCGAAGCGGTGATTTGCAGCGTCGGCGCCGCGACCGGCGTTGGCTCATTGGCGTAGAGGCGTTTCCACCATAGCTCGGCGTGGGCGGCATTGGCCGCACCACCACCGTTGGCGATCACGGCGCTGGCCATGAGCTCACAATCGCACGTTGCCATCTCGAGGCTGCCCGAAGCGGTCATGACCATGAGGCATTCGCCGTCGGCCACGGTACCGTCGCCGAAGTGAACCGCGGCCTCTTGTGCATCGTAGAGGCGCAGCCCGCTCGGCGCGATTTCCTCGCGCAGCGCCAGGTACACCGCCGACACCGCGGCCTGCAAGGTCGGCAGCCGGTAGGCAACGAAGAGGCGCTTCTCGGGCCGGTGATGCACGCGCAACGTTACCGAGGTCACCACCGCCAAGGTGCCTTCGCTGCCGCAGACGGCGCGCAACGGATCTGGCCCCGCGGCGCGACGAGGCACCGGATCCGCATGCACCAACCGACCGTCGGAAAGAACATAGGACAAGGCGAGCACGGCGTCTTCGAAGAAGCCATGCCGCATCGACGACTTGCCCGGCGTGCGCACGCTGACCATGCCGCCAAGCGATGAGCGCAACACCGCGGGCGGATAATCACCAATCGAGAGGCCGCGCGCGAGCAATAAGCGCTCGAGCCCGACACCGGTGAGGCCGGCCTGCGCGCGCACCAGCATGCTGACCGGATCGAGCTCAAGCACCGCCTGCATGCGCGCCAGCTCAAGGGCAATGACGGGGCTGCCCGCCATCCCAAAGTGGGTGCGTGCGCCCAGCGGCACGATTTGCAGGCGGCGCGAAAAGGCAAATCGCACCAGCTCGACCACCTCTTGCTCGCCGCCGGGCTGGACCACCCATTGCGCGTCGCGAGGTTGTACGTTCGCCGCGCCGACGATGGCGGCGAGCTCGGGCTGCAGCGAATTAGGGGGAGCCGTCGGGGTCATAAGCCAGCTCCGTGTGGCCTGGGCAAGGAAGCGATGCTGGCCTGGGTGTCATGCTTGCCGGGATTCATGATCCCCGCGGGGTCAAAGGTCTGCTTGACCGCGCCAAGCACCGCCATGGCCTGGCGATATTCACCTGCCAAGTGCGCGCTCTTGAGCAAGCCAACGCCATGGTGATGGCTCATCGTGCCACCTGCGGCCTGCGCCGCGGCGATGCCATCGCGCCAAATCGCGTCGTAACGCGCGAGCGAGGCCTCGCGCGAGGCAGCGCGCGCGGTGAACGTAAAGTAGATCGAACAACCCTCGTGATACGCGTGCGAAAAATGCGCCATCACGAGGGCGTGCTTGCCCAGGGCCGCGGTCACCGCGTGATACATCGGCAGCAGGCGGTCCCAGGTTGACGCAACCTCCATCGTGTCGACAAACGCGCCCTGGACAAAGATTGGCGACATCTTGTAGGAGACGGCGTAGCGATGCGCCAGCCAGTGCAGGCCGGGCGCCTCGCCGCGATCAACGGCGCCCGCGGCCATGAGATGCGCGATGCCAAGCCGCGCCTCAACCTCGGTGCGCGCGGCCGCGCCCTCAAACCCGATGATGCATTTGCAGCTGCCGCCGCGCGAAAACTTCGCCGCGCCCGCGACGGCGGCATTGGCGAGCTTTGGATGCGCCAGCGCGGTGGCGAGCAAGCGCGCCGCCAAGCTGGGTTTGCCAGCCAGTTGGGGTTGAGCTTGCATGTGCACGTCGGCATCTGGCGCGACCACCGCCCCAGGCCCCGCATCAGCATGCTTGTGGCCAAGCGACACCGATCCCAAAAATGTATCGGCGTCGTCGTAAAGGCGCACGACGGCGGGTCTAAAACCTGCCTGCATGAGCGTGCGGATTGCCTCCGTCCCTTGCGAGACGCTCGCGAAACTAAAGCCGCGGTAGACGCGTAGCTGTGGCGCCGGGGCCAAGCGCAGGCGCGCCGACGTAATGATGCCCAGCGTGCCCTCGCTGCCCAGCAAGAGGTGGTTCCAGTTGGGGCCACGCGTGGCGCGCTGTAAGCCGTCGGTCTCGATCACGTCGCCGCGCCCCGTGACGACGGTCAACCCGAGCACGCGGTCTTCGATCTTGCCGTACTTGGTCGAGAGCTGACCCGCGGCGCGCGTGGCCAGCCAGCCACCAAGCGTCGAACAATAAATAGACGACGGAAAATGCCCCAGCGTAAAACCCCGCCGCGCGATGCTGCGTTCGAGCCGCTCCCCATTGATGCCTGCGTCCGCCGACACGACAAGCTCGTCGTCGTCGATGCGATGCACCCTGTCCATGCGTTTGACGTCAACCGTGATGCCGCCGTTCACCGGCACCACGCCGCCGCACACCCCTGAACCACCGCCGTAAGGAATGATCGGCACGCTCGCGGCCAACGCCACCTTGATGATTTGCGCCACCTCTCGCGTCGATGCCGGCCACACCACGAGATGCGGTAAGCGCGCGAGCCGGTGGCCCTCGCCTTGTTCAAGCAACAACCTCGGCCACATGTCGCGGCCATAGACCCGTCGATCAGCATCGGTGCTCGACACCCAGCGCGGGCCACAGATCGCCTCGAGCTCGCGCCGCAATGCTGTGAAGTTGGGCTGGGCCGAGGCGGGCATGTTGCGCGGCTGTAGCCTAGCACAAATCACGCGCCTGGCATTTGCCTGCAAAGTTTGAGATCACGTTCAAAAGGCGCCTTCGCCCTCGTGTTAGCCTGCCGGCATGACGGCGACGACGACGACCATGAAGCGAGTTGCGGTGATCGGCACCGGTACGATGGGGCGCGGCATCGCGCAGGTAGCCGCGAGCGCGGGCGCGACGGTATATTTGTACGATCAAGCGCCAGCCGCGCTGGCAAGCGCGCACGCGGCAATCACCGCAGCGCTGGACAAGGGCGTGGGGCTTGGCAAGGTCACCGCAGAGGCGCGTGAGGCGACGTTATCGCGGCTGCATTTGGAGAGCGACTTGGCCGCCGCGTGCCAGGGCGCCGATGCCGTGGTCGAGGCGATTCCCGAGGAGCTAGCGCTCAAGCAACGTGTCTTGGCCGAGGTTGAGGGGTACGTCGCCCCCAGCACACTGCTGGCGACCAATACGTCGTCGTTGTCAATCGCCGCCATTGCGGGGCCGCTGGCGCGTCCTGAGCGCCTGCTCGGCATGCATTTTTTTAATCCCGTCCACATCATGAAGTTGGTTGAGGTGGTGACGCACGCCAAGGTCGCGGCCGAGGCGGTAGCGCGCGCGACCGCGTGGGCGAGCGCGATGGACAAAACGGCCATCGTGGTCACCGATAGCCCTGGCTTTGCCTCCAGTCGCCTCGGCCTTGTCATCGGGCTCGAGGCCATGCGCATGGTGGAGCAAGGTGTCGCCTCGGCCGGCGACATCGACACCGCGATGAAGCTCGGCTACGGCCACCCGATGGGGCCGCTTGAGCTTACCGATTTGGTGGGACTCGACGTGCGCCTCGGCATTGCCGACTACCTCACGACGACGCTAGGGCCCGCCTTCACGCCGCCGCAGGTGCTACGCGATTTAGTCGCGCAGGGACACCTCGGCAAAAAGAGCGGCCGGGGCTTTTACCGCTGGGTCGACGGCCGCCGCGCATAAGTGCGAATGACCGCCGGGACGACCAAGAGTGATACCAAGAGGCAACACAGCTCGCCAAGCAGCGAGAGCACGCCAAAGCCGCGGATGGACTGGTTGTCACTTACCAGCAGCGAGCCATAACCGATGATTGTGGTCAGCGAGCACACAAAGACCGCGGCGCCGGCCGTGGATATTAATGTGTCGTCGGGCGCGCCGTCATCGCGCTGCGTCGCCAAGTTGATGCCGTAGTCGATGCCCAGCCCGAGCGTCATCGGCAAGACGACGAAATCGAGAAAGGTGATGCGAAAGCCTGCCAGCGCGCAAATCGCGATGAGCAGGAGCGAGCCGAGCATGGTCGAGACGAGCACCGCCACGGCGCGGCGATTAAACCCGACCACGCCGAGCAACATCACCATCACCAAGGCCGTGGCCAACAGCGCCACGCGCGGGGCATCGCGGCGAAGGGTATCTAAGATGTCGGCCAGAATTACCGCGGCGCCAGACGCCGCGACAGGGCTGCCGTCAGGCAACTTGACCGACCTAATCGCGTTGGCATAGGCAAGCAGCGTGTGGCCATCCCAGTCGCCGATTTCGCGATAGGGCTGGACCGCGAGCACAAGCCCGACACGACCGTCGCGTTCACGCAGGCTAGCCTGAATGCTGGCAGGCAGGTCCCGCGGCTCCAGCGCGGCGAGGTCTGCGGCGGGGCGGAGGGCCTCCAGCGAGGCGCGCTCGCTATCGGGGAGCTCGGCCAGCACCGCGGGTGAAATGATGGTGCGAATCTCTTCGATCAGCGCCAGCTTCGCCACCTGGTCGCGCGGCAGCACCGAATACAGCGAGGTAACTGGACCGAGCAAGCGTTCGGCGTCGGGCTTGCCCGCGTCGATCTGTTCGAGCCCGGTGACGATCGGCAAGACCTGATCGATTGAATCGGCGACGATAAACGACTGGCCGGCGAAATTGCGGCCAAGGGCAGCCTCTAGCTCCTGCATGAGCGCGCGCGCGCGGAGCGTGTCCTCGCCAATGCCCCGCATTTTCTGCAAGCGATACTCAAAGGGATCGTTGGCGATGTAGCGCCACGCGAGCAAGCCTCCGCCAAGCGCCAACCCCGCCACCACGGCGATCGTGGCGCGCAGCGAGAGCAGTGAGGTACCCCGCGCCAAAAAACGCGCCAAGGCCGGCTCTTTCGGCGTTTGCTTGGGCAAGGTGGCGAACCGCACCACGAGCGCAGGCAAGAGCATGTACGTCGCGATCCAGCAGATGAGCATGCCCACCGCGCCGATGACCGCGAAATCGGCGAAGCCGCGAAAGCTCGTCGCGGCGAGCGATCCATACGCGATCGAGGCGCCGAGCGAGGCCACCATGGTGGGGCCGATCGTCAGGGTCATGGCAGCCTGCATGGCGCGCTGGATGTCGACATCACCGCGGCGCGCCTCGTCGACAAAACGCCCCAACAAGACGACGCCGAAATTGACGCCGTTGCCCGCAATGATCGACCCCAGAAACGCCGTCGCCCCGTTGAGGTAGCCGACGGTGAGCGAGGCCGCACCTTGCGACAGAATCACGGCCCAGATCAACACCGCGGATAAGACGGCAAATAGGCGGACGCTGCGCAAAAAACCAGATGAGGCACAACGCGACGAGCAGCCCCGTAATGGCCCCGGACATCACCATGCCGCGCAACAAGACCGCCTGCTCGAGCACGCCATTGACGAGCCCGCCACTGCGGCCAAGCTTTACCTGCGGGCTGGCGACCCGATCACAAATAGCCTGCAGCGCCGTCACCAGTTGCTTGCCTCGCTGTGGGTCTGTCTTGCCGAACGTCGGCAGGACGGCGATGTAGCCCGTCAGCCCGTCGGCACTCACATAGGATGATGACGCCAATTTCTTAGATGCCTCGGCTTGTCGTTCCTTGAGCGCGCTGATGCGCGCCTCAAGCGCCGCCGCCTCGCCACCCTCGGCATCGCCGAGGTCGTCGGCGAGATCGATAAATAACGGATTGGCCTTGAGCTTGGCCGCATTGATTTTTTCGCGCAAGACATCGCGAATTTCGATCAGGTTGGCCAGCGGCACGTAGAGCGGCCCATGCGCCTCGATAAATTGCCGCAGCTCAAGGTCGTCGGCATAGACCGCCGCGACCAACGCCGGGTCGACGCGGCGAACCGCTGCCAAGGCCGCCTCGGTGGCCTCCGCGCGCGCCTGCGGCGAAGCGGCTTGGATGACGATGTAGGCGCCCTCTTGTTGCACCAGGCGCGCCTCGATCGCCCGCAGCGCGACCACTGATGGCGCGTTGGGTGGCAGCAAGTACGAGAGATCGGCGCGGATCGGCAGGCGAAACGCGACGAGATACAGCGCGCCGAGCAAAAGGCCGAGGCTGCCCGCGACGAACCAGCGCCAACGCGGCACCGACCATGCCAAGTAGCGCGCAACCAATCTTGCTCGACGTTCGTGCACGCGATTTAATCCCAAACAGCCGTTAACGGCCTGATCTTACCAAACGCGCGCGCCACTGCCGCCAGCCGTCGCCTTGCGCTTGTCCGAGCGCGACGTCAAATTCGCCTTGCGCGCGGGGCGGTGCGATGCCGCTTTGGCCGCCGCACGTCCACGCCGCGCCGTCGGCGGAGGTGAGTGCTCGTCTTCGAGGTCGCCCTGAACGTCGGGGGCCAGCTCCACCACGAGCTTATTGGCCTGGTCGGGCTCCGTGCGTTGCAGCCCGGCGATGCGCAGGGCGATCACGGGATCAATCGCCCGGCCGTCAATCCGGACTTCGAAATGAAGGTGGTTGCCGGTCGCGCGCCCGGTGGCACCGACCTTACCGATCTGGTCGCCAGCGGCAACCCGGCTGCCTTTTTTGGCGTCAAACGCACTTAGGTGGGCGTACCGGGTGGAGAGCCCGTCGCCATGGTCGACATATATGACGCGGCCATAGCCGGTTTGACGTCCGGCGAAAACCACCGTGCCGGCACCGGCTGCGTAGACAGGCGTGCCCTTAGGTGCGCGATAGTCGCGACCCTTGTGAAACTTAACTTTGCGTCGGCGAACCGGGTCCTGACGCCACCCATAACCCGAACTTTCGACCCCAGGAACCGGGGTTAGCGAGAGCGGCTTAAGGTCAGCGACGCGCCACGAATCGGCTTGCGAAGGCGTGCCAGATCCAGGAATTTTGTCTTTCTTTTCAGAATCTTGGATTCCATCGACCGAACTACCGTGACGGATGGTGGTGCGCGAAATCGCCACTCGCTCACCGGGATTTTCAGCCAGCAGCCCACGCGGCGTCAGACAAGCCGCTAGTGAAATGCCTACCAGTATGTGAGTTACCTTCATGGCGATAGCGGGCAGTGTCTTACCCATCCCGCGCGAGATCAACCCAAATATGTCCCCAATCGATAGCATGAATGACATTCCGGCTCTAAGTGTTCAGTAATGCGACCAATTCGCCGCGCGATAATTATTGTACTTGGGTTGCTAGGGGCTTTGTCCAGCGTATTTGCGGTTGTCTCGCTGAGCTGGTGGAACTTAGAAAATATCAGAATTTTACCTAGTAAAACTTTGCATTGCTTGGAGTCGCCATGCATCGAGTCAAACCATCGATGGCTTGAGCCCAGCGACCTTTGGCTCCGCCTCGCGGCGGCCGTCGACTTGTCCGCCTACCTGCTTGCCCTGGGATGTATCGCGGTTGCCGCCGCCGCCGCCGCAGGCCGTAACTCGACGCTCATTAACCGATGGACGTGGGCCGCAGCCGCCGTCGCACTTACGACGACCATCGCATTTCTGAGCCTGGCACCATCGCTGACCTCGGGCCATGCCGGTTGGGGCGCGCTCGCCTTGATCGGCGCCGCAGTCATCGCGTCGGTCAGCGCGGCGTTGAGCCGCCATAAGGTGGCGTTGTCACCCTCACCCGGCGTGTGAAAGCCGGAAGGCGCGGTGGACGACGACGCCGCTTTTGGCAATCATGCGCCGTGACGAGTCGCCCGGCCACCTCTTTTCCTAAGTCGCAAATTCAGATCTTGCTGCTCGAAAATATCCACGCCTCGGCCCAAGCGGCTTTTGAGCGCGAAGGTTTTTCCGTCAAGGCGATCAAAGGCGCGCTGAGCGAGGCCTCGTTGTGCGAAGCCATTACTGACGTCCACGTGCTCGGCATTCGCAGCAAGACGCAGGTCACCCCCGCCGTGCTCGCCGCCGCGCCGCGCCTGCTTTCGATTGGCGCGTTTTGTATCGGCACCAATCAGATCGACCTGGCGGCCGCGGCGATGCACGGCGTGCCGGCGTTCAACGCGCCCTTCTCGAACACGCGCAGCGTCGCGGAGCTGATCTTGGCAGAGATCGTCGCGCTCGCCCGCCAACTAGGCGACCGCAACGCCGAGGTCCACCGCGGCGAGTGGAAAAAGGTTTCCGCGGGCTGCTACGAGATTCGCGGTAAGACGCTTGGCATCATCGGCTACGGGCACATTGGCGGCCAGGTAGGCGTGCTGGCCGAAGCCTTCGGCATGCGCGTCGTCTACTACGACATTGCCAAGCGCCTCCCACTGGGAAATGTGCGCCACGCCGATACGTTGGCCGAGGTGCTGGGGCAAAGCGACTTTGTGACGCTGCACGTACCCGAGACGCCGCAGACCCATCGCATGATCGGCGCGGCCGAGCTCGCCGCGATGAAGCCAGGCGGCTACTTGCTCAACGCGAGCCGCGGCACGGTAGTCGATATCGACGCGTTGGCGGCGGCGCTGACGCGGGGCCACCTCGCCGGCGCGGCGGTCGATGTCTATCCCAAGGAGCCCGAGACCAACGCCGAAACCTTTGAAAGCCCACTGCGCGGCCTGCCCAATGTTATTTTGACGCCGCATGTTGGCGGCTCTACCGAAGAGGCGCAGGCCGCGATTGGCCTCGAGGTGAGCGCGTCGCTGCTCGGCTTTATCAACGCGGGCCACACCGCCGGCGCGGTTAACTTTCCGCAGGTCGAGTTGCCGCCAAGCCAAGGCGCGCATCGCATCTTAAACGTGCACCGCAACGTGCCCGGCGTGCTGGGGGCGATCAACAAGATCGTGTCTGACCTCGGCGCCAACATTCGCTCGCAGGTGCTCGCCACCAATAGCGACATCGGCTACCTCGCGATGGATCTCGAGCACAATGTGTCCGATCAGGTGCGGGCGCAAATCGCCGCGCTCCCGACGAATATCAAGACACGCATTTTGTATTGAGACGCGAGTGTGAGCGCGCGTTCAGCGTTGCATCAGCATCACCAACGATTTCGGCGGCACGCGGTAATCGCCGGCAGCCGCCGGCGCGACGCCCGCGATCGCATCGACGCGCACGCCATCGGTGACCACCTTCCACTCGCCCGCAGGCAAATCAAAGTGCGCCCACTCGGTCTCCTCGGAGTTGGCTAGCACGATGACATTGGGCCAGGCGCCACCACCCGTGGGAGGCACGGCATCGGCGGGCGCCTTGATTTCAAAGCCAAACCAGGTATTGCGCGTGCCCTGCTTCGGCGTCAACCACGTGACGTCGCGTGAGGTGAGCGGCTGGTTGTAGCGAAAATACGGCGTGGTGGCGCGAAATTTCAGCATGCCAGCCGTGAAGGAGAATTCGGTCGCCTGCGTCTTGATGGCGGCCCATTTTTTCTGGCCGCGAATTGGATTGTCGTAGAGGTTGGGCGGGCCGTCTTTGCTGCGCATTATTTCTTGGGCCTGCCCGATCATCACGGGACCTTGCGTGATAGCGAGCAAGCCGAGCGCCAACCGCGCGCGGGCCGCACCACCCGGGCCAACCAAATCGCCCACCGTTTCCTCGTCGTGGCTCTCGATATATTTCATGGTGGCCGCGGGCGTGGCGCCGATGCCAAAGGGCCGGACGTTGCCCGCCACCACGGTGCGAATCTGATCGAGGTTGCCGTGGCCGAGCACGAAGGCGCGCGCGGCCTCGCGGAAGGAGTCATCCCACGATGAGATGGGGAGGCCGTCGCCCGCCTGCCACTGCGTGCGGCCATCTGCCGACCACGGCTCGCCGGTGGCCAGCGCCTTGCGACTGCCGGGGCGACGCGCGGGCGCCTTGCGGCCTGGTGTGCCGCTGAGGCTGTCGTCACTGCGGACGTACAACCGCGACGCCCTGCGGATCGTGCCGCGATCGATCATCGCCGCGAGGTCGTCGCGAAAGCCATCGACGTGAAAATGTTCGCGCCAATAGCGCTTGGAGTCGAGAATAAGCTTGCGCACCATCGGGTTCTCGGTGGCAGTTTCGTTGCCGACGCCGGCTCCGTTGGCGTACTGGCCGTCGGCCGTGCGGCGATAGTGGTAGTTGCCGTCGAACATGCCAAATTGTGGCGCCTGGGTCGCCGTGTGGTTGTAGACGACGTCCATCATCACCGCGATGCCAGCCTTGTGGTACTCGTCGACGAGGTGCTGAAAATCCGCTGGCGTCCCGTAGCGCTCCGCGGCCGCAAAATAGCCGCTGGTCATGTAGCCCCAATGCTTGCCTTCAACGGATTGCATGATCGGCAAGAGCTGGATGGCGTTGACGCCGAGGTCTTTGTAGTATTTCACGACCGCCGGGTGGGCCATGCCCTTGAAGGTGCCGCGCAGCGCGGCCGGCACAGGCGCCGACCCGTGGTTAGTCTCATCGCCAACGTGGAGCTCCGCGATCACCCAATCGCTCGGAGCCTTGGGCGGCAAGAAGCCTTGATCGTTCCAGCGATAGCGCAGATCGACGAAGCGCGAGGGGCCGGCATCGCCAGTTTGCGCGTGGCCATACGGGTCTGCGATGGGCCTGCTGCCGTCGAGGATAAACTCATAGCGCTGTCCCGTGAGCTGCGCGGGCGCGCCCGCGGCGACCGACCACACGCCATCGCGGCCGGGTATCATGCGCAGTTTCTTGCCACTGTCGATGAGATGTAGCTCGACCTGCTCGGCGTCGGGCCACCACAATTTCACTTCTGCGGTGCCGGCGTCGAAATCTAGTGTTGGCCCCAGGACTTGGTCTGAGACCAAGAATTTGGCCTGCCGCTTGGTCCACGGCCGCTTGTACGGATCTGCCGCCTTGGCAGGCTCGGTGCGCTTGCTGCCTTTGCCATGCCCAGTGGGCTCTAGCTTGAGCGTGGTGATCGTGCGCGTGAACGTTGCGTCTTTAATCGGGCTATCGACTTCGGTACGTCGCACGACGCTGCCATTTGTTTCGGTCACCTCGATGGTCTTGCCCTGTGCATGCCGCTCGGCGCCGCGAAATTTCGATTTGGCCGCGTCGAAGGCTTCGGCCGGCAAGACGAGTTCGCGCTTTTCAACGGAGGCGCTATAGGTCTTGGTCTTGCGCGTTTGCGGCTGACCACGCGTGCTAGTCGGCTTGGCCTTGGGCGACGCGTGGCCGAGGTCCACGGCTACGACTGGCATGACCAGCGCTGCGCAGACCACGGCCGTTGCCAACATTGCCAATGGTGAGAGGGGCTGAGCGAGCGGCATACGTGTTCTTGAGGGCTAGTCGCGCCGCGGCGTTTGCGACGGCTGGAGCTGTACTTTGCACATGGCGTGCCAGGTGAAGCATCGGCGCTTGCACGCGCTAGGGCACCAACCCAACGCTGCCTGCGATCCTGCCAACTCCCAAGCTGGGGCCATGCAACCCCACCCGCGCTCGATCTAACCCCGTGAGAGTCTATGCGCAACGCGCACGCCGTCGAGCGCGGCGCTGACGATGCCACCGGCATAACCGGCGCCCTCGCCGCATGGATAGAGCCCGGCAACGGTAGGGCTTTGCAGTGACTCGGCATCGCGCAGCACGCGGACCGGGCAAGAGGTTCGCGATTCGACGCCGACGAGCACAGCTTCTTCCGTCACGTAGCCGCGCATTTGTTTGCCGAAGATGTGCAGCGCGTGGCGGAGCTTGTCGGCGATGGGCAGACGCGTCGCGGCGAGCACGTCGGCGATGTTGGTCGCGGTGAGGCCTGGCTCGTAGCTTGAGCGCGGCAAGGTGGTAGAAGCGCGCCCGGCGAGAAAATCGGTGACGCGCGTAGCGGGCGCCTTGATCATGCCGCCGCCTGCGATCAGTGCCGCGCGCTCGAGCATGCGCTGCAGCTCCACGCCGGCGAGCACGCCGTCGCCCAGCCCCGCCGTCGCAAAGTCTTGCCGCTCGACCGACACCACGAGGCCTGAATTGGCAAACGGCGAATCGCGGCGCGACAGGCTCATACCATTGACCACCAGGCCATCGGTTTCGGTGGCGGCCGGCACGATCCACCCGCCTGGGCACATGCAAAATGAGAACACGCCGCGATCGCCCGGCGGCGTATGCACGAGCTTGTACGGCGCCGCGCGCAGCTTGGGATGGCCCGCCGCACGGCCGTATTGGATTTGATCGATGAGCGGCTGCGGGTGCTCGATGCGCACGCCGAGCGCAAATGGCTTGGCCTCGCAGGCCGCGCCGATGGCGAGCATAATGTCAAAGACGTCGCGCGCGGAGTGGCCGGTGGCGACCACGACGCGGCTGGCGGCGAGCGTTTCGCCGCTAGCGACCATGACGCCTTGCACTGCGCGGGTGGCGGCATGGACGGCGATGCTGGCGACCTTGGCCTCGAAGCGAAATTGCACGCCGCAGGCCTCGAGCCGCTCGCGCAGCGCGGTGATCACCTTGGGCAGCCGGTTGCTGCCGATGTGCGGCCGCGCGTCGACCAGGATGTCCGCGGGGGCGCCATGCAGAAACAACGTCTCCATGACGTCGCGCACATCGCCGCGCTTGTGCGAGCGCGTGTAAAGCTTGCCGTCGGAATACGTGCCGGCCCCGCCCTCGCCAAAACAATAATTGCTGTCGGGATTAATCACGCCGTGTTGCGTCAGGCCCTTTAGGTCGCGGCGCCGCGCCTGCACCTGCTTGCCGCGATCAAGCACGATCGAGGCGATGCCTTGGCGCGCCAATTCATAGGCGCAAAATAGTCCCGCCGGGCCGCCGCCGATGATGACGACTGGGTCACCCGAGACGGCGCGAGGCAACGCGCCGCCCATTGGCAACGATGAATCTTCTAGCGCGCCGAGCGTGAGATGAAACCGTACGTGACCGCGCCGCGCGTCGATGGCGCGACGCTTGACCTCGAGGCGGGGCACCTGATCGAGTGGGATGCCGAGCTTGCGCGCGACCTTGGCGCGTAGATGCTGCTCGCTGTCGGGCTCGGCGAGCTCGAGCTCGCATTCAATTTCTAACGACGGGTCCATGCGAAATGGCGCCTTACGGCTGCGGTGTAATGGTTTTTTCGACCTTCAGCGACACCTTGGCCATGTCCTGCTTTGAATCGGCCTGGACCGTGAGACGCGATGGCCAACCGGTGCGGGTGTCGAGGACGACGGCACCTGAAATCGCGCACGTCGCTCAGCTCGGGCGAGATAAGCTGCCATAACTGGCGGCTGCTAGGCACCTGCCGCGTCGTGCCCGGCTGCCACACGCCGCCAAACAACGACTCCAGCGCGCGTGGCGAGACGTACAGCACGGCTGGCCGCGTGTTGTCTCTAAGTTGCCAACCCATGTTGGATGATTCCACTTGCAGGCCGTCGGCGAGCGTCCAGGTGCCCGTTAGCGTTTGGTCGCTGGCCTCCCCGTTGACGTCCTTGCACTGCACGTCAAATTTGGTGATTTGCGCGCCACTGAGCGCGACGAGCTCGTGTTCACACTTCGCCGAAAACGACGCGCGGTCGGTGCGAGATTCCCCCGTGCCGGAGATAAGGTCACGCGCCGTTTCGCGCGAAAGCATGGTGGCAATTCGCTGCCCTGGCTGGTAAGTGCTCAGCGAAAACTCGTAGGCGCCCGTAGCAGACGAGGCAGGCGATGAGGCCGCGCCGCGCGTCGCCTGGGGTTTCGCACAAGAGGCGCCAACGAGCAGCGTCACGACGGCCACCAACCCGACGCGCAGGACAACGCCACATGGCAGGAAGATGCGATTAAACGCCGCTGGCTTCATAAGGGCTCCAATGTATCATAGGACGCATGATTGATACGCATTGCCATCTCGATGTCGATGCGTTTGGCGACGATCGCGGCGAGGTGCTCGATCGCGCGGTGGCCGCGGGCGTCACCGGCATCGTGGTTCCCGCGCTGATGCCGGCGACCTGGGCGGCGTTGCTGCAGTGGCCGTCTGGGCACGCGAGCCACGCAAGCGACGGCGAACGCCCCGGGCTCGCGCTTGGCTGCGGCCTTGGCATTCATCCGCAGCTCGTTCCCGGGTTGGCGGCGTGCGACCGCCTGACCGCCGATGAGTTGCATGACCGCATGGTGCTAGCTCAACAGCGCCCCGCCGCGCTTATTCCCGTCATCGCGCTCGGGGAAACCGGGCTCGACGGCGGCACCGCGGACATGGACGCCCAAATCGAGCTGCTGCGCGCGCACGTTCGCGTCGCGCGTGCGGTGCGCCTGCCCGTCATCATTCATGTGCTGCGCGCCCACCACCTCGCGCCGCGCGTGCTGCGCGAGGAAAAGGTGTGGGAATGCGGCGGTGTCATGCATTCCTATAGTGGTGGCGAGGACCTGCTGCCAACGTATCTCGAGCTGGGCCTGCACATTTCGTTGGCAGGCCCGGTGACCTATGAGCGCGCGCATAAGCCGCGCCGCGTGGCGCAGGCGGTGCCGCTCGACCGGTTATTGCTCGAGACCGACGCGCCCGATCAAACGCCGACGCCGCGGCGACCGGGCCGCAACGAGCCGGCCTTCCTGCCACTCATTGCCGCGGCGATCGCGCAGGCGCGCGGCTTGCCCGACGCGGACCTCGTCGCTGCCACGACCGCAAACGCGCTCCGTCTGTTTCCGGCGTTAACTCCAATGCCGATACCGACTCGCACGCCCTGAGGGCCACCGAATGGGTAACTCGCTCGTTCGCGCCCCCGATGCATCCCGGCTGCCTGGCTCGCGGTCCGCCAGCCCTGCCCGGCCCCTGCCATCCGCCGCAGTTTCCGCCTACCATTTGCCATCCACAAATTGTCTTCCTTGCGAAGACGGTTTGTGCCAGTATCGTCTTTCACGGAGAGACAATGTCAACCAGCGCTGATTCCCTTCTACAGCTCGTTGTTGAATCTGCGGCGGTTCCACTTTTGGAGGGAACTGCGCGCGATCTGGAAATCCCTGTGGTTCGAGGCAAGGCAACTGTGCTGCTTGGCATGCGCCGAACCGGCAAGAGCAGTCTGCTCATGCAGCGCGCATATGGCAAGATGGCCAAGGGCGGTGCAACGCGAGAACAGATCGCCTTGTTCAACTTTGACAACATTGCGTTTGAAGATTTTACGGGTCGCGATTTGTTGGCATTGGTGGAGGCGTGGCGCAAGCAGTTTCCGCAGATGAGGACAGCCAAGCTTTATCTGTTCTTAGATGAGATTCAGCAAATTCAGCGGTGGGAACGCGCGCTACGTGAGTTGATCGAGTCGCCACTTATTGATGTAACCGTAACCGGCAGTTCTGCAAAATTACTTTCCACCGAGATTTCAACCAGTCTGCGTGGCCGCAGCTTAGCGACCGAAGTCTGGCCATTTTCACTGCGGGAAACCTTGCGGCATACCGCGCATTCAGTGCCAGCCAACTGGCCGGTCACCAAGCGCGCGCAATCAGAACTCGAATCGCTGTTTGAGCGCTACGTGGTGCGTGGCGGTTTTCCTGAAGTCGTCACCTTGCCTGACCTTACATGGTCTAAGGTTTTGCGAGAATATCTTGATGTAACGCTGATGCGCGACGTCATTGAGCGACACTCGGTTTCCAACCCCAACGCATTGCGCACCTTTGTTAGGCAGCTACTTAGAGCATCGGGCCGCAAGGTAAGCATCAATAAAATGTCTCGAGACATGGCATCGCAGCACATCGAGGTTGGAAAAAACACCTTGCATGACTACGTCGCGTACCTGCAGGACGCTTATTGTTTTTTCTTCGTACCCATTTTTTCGGATTCAGTACGCAAGCAACAGGTGAATCCAAAGAAGTGCTACAGCATTGATCCTGGCTTTGTGAATGCCAACACCGCGCCCGGACATTTCGATCGTGGGCTTGCGCTGGAAACCTTGGTCTATATAGAACTTCGCCGTCGTGGTCATCAGCCGTTTTACGGTGATTTTGGTCGAGGTGAAATTGATTTTATTATCGGGAGTGACGGCGAACCAAGCGCACTGATGCAAGTTGCCTGGTCCATCGCCGACGAGACAACCCGTGCTCGTGAACTCAAACCGCTATGGGACGCCGCAAAGAAATGGCCCAAGGCCAAGCTCACGGTGGTAACGGCGTACGAAACAGATCAATTAAAAGACAATCGCCATCACATTGAGGTCGTGCCGTTTTATCGCTGGGCATTGCAGGGCTAGTGCCGTGTCCCAGATAACATGAGCCCCCCTGCTAGGTCTAACGCCCGATGCCTGCGTTGCTCGTCGGTCGTTTGGAACCACCAAACTCCACTCCTCGCGCCCCGCCTCGGACGTCATCCCGGCGCAGCCTGGCTCATAACATCTGGGACACGGCACGAGTTCTAAATTTGCCCGCAACTACCCCGCTTAGATGGCTCGGCGCACTGCCGACATACGCACGTGCGAGGATATTTTGGCGACAGTATTTGCAAAAGAGCTAAATGTGTTCAACCAGGGTCCGGACTTCTGTGGGGACTTCTGACTTCTGCAGATGAGTGGGTGAAATCAGAGTAGGCGCGCTGTCGCATCTCGCTTGTGAAGCTAGCGAGCGGGGATAGGAAACTTCAGACGGTAATTGCGGTGGGAGGCAAGAGGGGCGGAGGGCTGGCAGGAGTGCAAGATGCCGGATCACGGGGAATTTAAAGCCGCCGAGGACGAAAATCGGCAGCATCCGCAATCGACTGAAGATGTCTCCATCTGCTGCCGTGCAGGCCTCCGCCAATTAGGCCTGAAATATCCTATCCTCCTGCACGTATATCCGTCACTGCTCGTTCCCCCGAAATTGTAACTCGGGCTACTCTTCTCGTATGGCCGTGTCTAACTGCGTCGACTGTGGAAAAACGGTCAGTACTTCAGCCGCTGCATGCCCTCATTGCGGGCGTCCGGCAGCACCTCCCGTTGTCAAGTGTCCTGACTGCGGGAACAACGTCAGTATTTCTGCCAAGGCGTGTCCCAATTGCGGACGTCCATTTGCTCCTGCGGCGGGAGCCACACTTACTTTCCCCAGCGGTGCCCTACGACCACAAGTTCAAATTGCTCCCGTTCTTGGCTGTCCGCGATGCGGATCGGAGTCCTCGTCAAAATATCGCGGGCTCTATCTGGCGGGCGCGATCTTTTTGTTTCCGCTTGGGCTGGTCTTCTTGCTACTGCCAAAAATCGGCAAGTGTTCCAGCCACCAGTGCGGTCACACGTTCGAAGTACCGAGCGGCCTCAAGCTTTAGATTCGGTTATGAGAAGGCTCGTGCCCGCGGCGGTCTCGAACCGAACGATCGCGCCTCGGACAAGTGCTCAAAATCTGTGAGAACCCGAAAAGTGGGTGTGCAACCCGGAACATAGGTGACATTTTGCACCCAGCCAGCCCTGCGCGCCCCTTACCACGTATGAAGTCAAATCACTCGCAGCAAACCAGCCGAGAACTTGGGGATTGCGCCACCTATTCGTCGCGGCTATACGTACCGCCATGCATCGCCGTTTTGACCGCGCCGGACGCTTGCTCGGAGAGCCCGCGATCGACCGCCTGGCCGCCTCGCACGTCGTTATTTTTGGCGTCGGTGGCGTTGGCTCATTTGCCGCGGAGTCGCTGGTCCGCACCGGGATTGGGCGAATCACCTTGGTCGACTTTGATCGCATTTGCGTTACCAACGTCAATCGCCAGCTGCATGCGATGAAGGGCACGCTGGGCAAGCCCAAGGTGGAGGTCATGGCCGAGCGCTTGCGCCTCATTAATCCCGACGCGGTGATCGAAACGCGGGTTGAGTTCTACAATGAGAAGTCCTCGGCGCGACTGCTTACGCCCGAGCCCGACATGGTGATCGACGCCATCGACAACGTCACGGCCAAGATGCACTTGATCGTGACCTGCCTGCGGCAAAACATTCGCATCGTGTCGTCGATGGGCGCGGCCGCCAAGGTCGATCCCACCATGGTGCGCGTCGCCGACCTCTCGGCGACCAAGATGTGTCCGCTCGCGCGCCATCTCCGCAAGTACTTGCGGCGCAACCATGACCTCGACGCCTCCCGCTTTGTCGGCTTGCCGGTTGTCTATTCCGAAGAAGTACCCGCCGAGCCGCAATGGCTGGCGTATGATGACGGCGTCTTTCGCTGCGTGTGCCCCGGCGGCACCAACGGCCTCAACGACTGCGATCACAAGCACCGCATCGATGGCTCGGTCGCTTATGTAACCTCGGTGTTTGGAATGGTGGCCGCGAGCGTGGTCGTCAAGACGCTCACCGCCGACGTTGCCGTGCGCCCCGCGCACCTTCCGCATGATCATGCCCATGCTGCCCATGCGCCCGGCGTCAAAGGCGACTTGCCTACATTAGGCGCAACGTAGGCGCACCATTTGCGTGCGAGCGAGTGTTGCCGAGAATTTGCTGGCAATGCGATGATTTAGCCGCATGGCAGACTTAGGGGCGGGACGACGCGGCGCGCTGGAACCAACAGCCATTGCCGATTTCTTGGCGAGCTCGGCGCTGTTTAAGGCCTGCGATCGGCAGGTCGTCGACCGCATCGCGCCGCACGTCGAGGCAATTGAGGTCGACGGCGGCACCATCGTCTCGCGCGCCGGCTCGGCCGAGCCGCTGCTTGGCATCGTCTACGCCGGCAAATTGGCGGTCCGCTCGGTCAACGCGATCTCCGGCGCCTCCACGGTGCTCGAAGAAATTCGCGTCGGCGATAGCTTTGGTGAGGTAGGCGCCGTCCTTGGTACCGCCCAGGCGACCGAAGTCGTCGCCGATCAAAAATGTATCGTCGTCTTGCTCAACAAAGATCTGCTCGCGCAAATGCTCGCCAAGGTGGCGCCGTTTGCGGCCGCCATCGCCAAGCGGCTCGCGACGCGCGTCGTCATGGCGTCGGTTGCCAATATTCGCGGCCAGGGGGCGCCCGGGGCCACCGGCGCCGCCGCCGACGCGCCTCTGCTCGATCTGCAGATCAGCGCGCCACCGCCCGCGGCGGCCGCCCACGCCGATGGCATCACCTTTTGTCGCATCGCCAGCTACCCGGTCGATCAAAAACTCATAAGCCTGGTGCCCAGCAAGCTGATCCACCAGCACCGCATGCTGCCGCTTGAGCTGCGAGGTCGCAACATGTTGCTCGGCATGGTCGATCCGTACAATCAGGCCTCGCTGGGCGAGATCAAGCGCGTGCTGTCAAACGTCGACATCCGCGTGATGGCGATAGGCCTGGAAGACTTTAACGAGACCATCGTCCGATTTCGCATCGAAGCGGGCCCCCCTAAGGCACGTGGCGCCGACCTTACCAACCCGGACACCATCCAGTACGACATCGCAGATTCCGAGCGCGAGGCCAAGAATGCCGTTGGCGTCATCGGTGATGAGGTCGTGCAGCTCGCCAGCAAGATTATCGCGGGCGCGCTTAACGTTGGGGCGTCTGATGTGCACATCGAGACAGATGGCACCGGCGTGCGGGTGCGTTTTCGCACCTCCGGCGCCTTGCAAGACTGGGATCAATTTGTCCCGGCGTCGTTTGGCAAGAGCCTCGTCGCGCGCTTCAAAGTGCTGGCGGGCCTAGACATCACCGAGCGCCGCTTGCCGCAAGACGGCCGCATTGGCATGCGCATCGGCAAGCGCGAAGTGGATGCGCGGATTTCCACGCTCCCAGCCAGCCGCGGCGAGAAGATCGTCATGCGTATGTTCGAGGCGAGCTCGGTATCGAGGCCGCTTGAGGCGATCATCGCCGACGCCAATGCGCTGGCGAGTTTTCGCAATTCCATCAATCGACCGTATGGGGCGATTATTATCGCGGGACCAACCGGCTCCGGCAAGAGTTCAACTCTTTACGCCGCACTGGGCGAACGCAAGCGCATGCGCGCGGACACGTCGATCGTAACCGTCGAAGATCCGATCGAGTATCGCTTGCAGGGCATTACCCAAACCCAGGTCAACCACGTCGCCGATCTGACGTTCGGACGCGTCCTGCGCGCCATGCTGCGGCAAGACCCCGACATCATCATGGTCGGCGAATCGCGAGATCCGGAAACCGCGCAGCTCGCGCTTGAGGCTGCGATGACCGGCCACTTGCTGTTCACCTCGCTGCACGCCAATAACGCGATTGGCGTGATTCAACGCCTGGAACAGCTTGGCTGCTCGCGACCACTCATTGCGCAAGCCCTCGGATCTGTGCTGGTGCAGCGCTTGGCGCGCAAGCTGTGCCAAAAGTGCGTCACCTCGGAAGTGCCACCACCGCTTTTGCTAGAATCACTTGCCGCGCGCGGGCTCGTGGAAAAGGCGGCCGCGATCCCGCTGCCGCGCGCGACGGGCTGCGCCGACTGCGGCCAAACCGGCTACAGCGGCCGCGTTGCCGTCATCGAGTTGCTGTCGCCCACCGACCAACTGCGCGCGCTTATCATGACCAATGCGCCGCTGGCGGAAATTGAAAATGTCGCCGCCGAGAGCGGCGCCTTGATGCCGTTTCGCCGCTACGCCTCTTTCTTGATGTCACGCCAATTGCTCACGCCAACCGAGGCGCTCCTCGTCGTCGCGTAACACCGCCCACGTCGCCTCACCCATAGCAAAAGCCAATTCACCTATGAAGGAACTTCTACTCTCTCCCATTGGCCTTGGCGGTGCGGCACTCGTTGTGGTCATCATCGCCGTGCTCATCCTTCGCCGCGTGCTCACCCCGAGGGCCAAGGGCCCCGCAAAGCCGCAGCGAGTGCCCGGCGATGTGCAGCGCTACGTCCGCGACGGCAACTTTGGTCGCGCCGCCACCGCCGCCGCCAATGCGGGACTGCTTGAGCTAGCGCGCGACTACTACTTGCGCGCGCAGCAGCCTGAAAACGCGGCGGCCATGTCAGCACGCCTGGGCGACTACCGCCAAGCGGCCGAACTTTTCGAACGTGCGGGCGCTACGGCCAAGGCGATCAGCTACTACGAGCGCGCAGGGATGGGTCAAAAAGTGACCGAGCTCAGCGCCAAGTCTCCAACGCACATCGCCGCCGAGGCCAAGAGTGCCATGGCCCATAGCAACGGTCGCACCCTCGAGACCGAGTTTCGCGCCCTGGCCGCCAAGCGCGATCAGAGCGAGGCCGCCCGCGCGCAGCTGCAAGCGTTGGCGCGGCGCGCCGCCGATGCCCTGCTCGCGGAAGGCGAAATGTCGGTGGCGGCCGGCATCTACAACGAAGCCGGGCTGTATGAAGAAGCGGTTCATCTCTACGTAAACGTGCTCGGCAAGCCAGGCCAGGCCGCGCCCATCCTGGCGCAGCTTGGCCACCACGAACGGGCCGCCGAGCTATTTGAGCAAGCCGGCGAAACCGAGCAAGCCGCCGCGACCTGGATTGGCATCGCGCGCGGCGCCAAGCAACCTGAAGCCTATATCGACCGCATCGAACACCTGTCGCCGCCGCAGGCGCAAACGTTTCTCGAAGAAGAAACCCAGCGGCGCGGCATGGGGCCAGACACCGTCGAGTTGTTTTACCGCCTGGCTCAACTGCTCAATGCGCTCAGTGAGCAAGTGCGCGCACTAGAGATTTATCACCAGATCGAACAAGCGGTGCCTGGCTACAAGGAGACCGTGGTTCGCATCAAAGATCTTGCGCGCATGGTGCAAACGGGTGTCGGCCGCGGTGGCGGTGCGGGCACGGGGGCGGGATGGACCGGTGCCTCGGCGTCGGCCGCCGCGGGGCAAGGCTCGGGCGCAGGCGCCGATGCTCTCACGCTGCTCTCTGCTGAACAGCTGCAAATGCTCGCCGACCAAGTCGCGCAGGCGGCCGCGGCGCAGCTCCGGCGCGCCAATAGCCTCGATTTTGGCGCGATCGCAATCTCCCACACCGGCACCTCGGTAAAGACCGTCATCAAAGAGGGCGTCGGCCTAGAAATCAGCAAGCTCGAGCTCGACCTGGCTTTTGACGCCGCGGTTCAGGCGGCCCGCCAAGGCGCGTCGATTGACACCCTGATGCGCTTCACCGGCGGACGCGAATGCGATCTCGGTAACATCGAGGTTTACTATCGCCTGGGCCTCGCACACATGGCGGGTGGCAATTGGGCCGATGCGGCCAAGGCCTTTGATGCGGTCGAGGACGCCTCGCCGGGCTATCGCGATGCCTGGAAGCGCGCTGAAGAAGTGCGCGTGTGGGAACAAGCAATTGGCGACAAGCGGACGCGGCTGGGCAAGGCCGAAGAAGGCGGCGGCCGCTACGAATTGCGCGGCGAGCTAGGGCGCGGCGGCATGGCCATTGTCTATCGCGGGTACGACACCGTGCTCGACCGCGAGGTTGCCCTCAAGTTTCTCTCGAGCGAGATGAGCGCCATCGCCGAGGTGCGCGACATGTTCCAGCGGGAAGGCCGCGCGGTAGCCGCGCTCAACCACCCCAACATCGTCACCATCCACGACGTCGGCGTCCTCGATGGCCGCGCCTTCCTTTGCATGGAGTTCGTCGCGGGGCGCTCGGTCGAGAGCCTGATGACCGATCCCAATGGGCTGACGATCGTGGAAGGGCTTAACATCGCGACGCAGGTGCTGACCGCGCTCGCCTACGCGCATTCGCGCCGCATCATCCACCGCGATATCAAGCCGGCAAACTTCATGCGAACGGACGACGGCCTGGTCAAGCTGATGGATTTTGGCCTCGCCAAATCAATCGACTCGGGCCGCCAGCAGTCGATGATCGCCGGGACGCCGCAATACATGGCCCCGGAGCAATTGCGTGGCGAACTGGTCGATGCCCGCACCGATCTGTTTTCGGTCGCGGTAACGATGTATGAGCTCTTTACCGGCCACATGCCATTTGAGGGCATGGAGCGCCATGCGGCGCCCAAGCCGCCCAACGAGTATGTCCCCGCGCTGCCTGACTTGCTCAACGATGCGGTGATGCGCGGCCTGGCGTTCTCGCCAAATGCGCGCTGGCAGAGCGCCGAAGAAATGCGCGAACCCATCGCCAGCATCCTCGACGCGGTCGGCAGCGTGACGCGCGGCGCGGTCAAGGTGACGCCGGTGACCGACCCGGTCATGGCGTCGGCCTCGACCGAGCTCCTGCTCTAAACAGAAACGCATTGAGTGGGAATCTTTCGGTGTACGGCTTCGCGAGCCTCGTTACAGCCAGACGGCTGCGCCTGCCTCATCGCGCGTGCAGCGGTTGGTGCGGCCTGGCTCTGACGAAACACAAGCATACGATTCCAGCATTCTGACACTAGCGTGTCCGCCTCCACCCACTGCGTTCTGTTGTCCGTATTTTTGGCCCTTTTGTTCTGCGATCCGGCTGCTAGAGGAACCCAGTTGCGACGCCGCCGTAGAGAGGCAAAAACGTGCGCAGGTCTTCGTCGCGGAAGACCACCGAGAGGCCGATGAAGATGTCGCGGCCAAAATACACGCGATCGAGCGCACCAGGGTGAGCGTCGCGGCCGCCGGGATAAGGGGCAATCGTCAGCGAGCTCGGCGGGTTGAAGGCGTCGTCAACGCCCGCCCAAAAATAGAGGTTGCGGTAGATCTCAAACGCGGCGCTGAAGCGCCCGCGAAAGCCGGCCTTGTAGTCGTGCAACGTGGCATCGGCGCTCAGCTTGAGGCGGCTGCGAAAAAAATCGCCATCGATGCCGACGCCGAGCTGTGACTCCTTGATGCCGACGCGATACGAGAACCAGCGAAAGCGTTTGCCCCACTGCGCCGAGAAGCGAAGCCCATTGGAGATTTCCGCCGTCTCGACCCACCTGGTGCTGGTGCCATCGTTGGTGAGCGTCGCGACGGGCGTTTCGCCGTAGGAGCCAGCCAGGGCCTCGAAAGCGTAGAAGTAGCCATTGCGCGGCCCGAATTCCAAGGTGATGTATTGCCGCGACAGCGTGCTGCGCATGTCGATTTCGCCGCGCAGGCCGAGCAACACCTGCATCTTGGTGACGCTGCCGATGCCCTTGGCCACGGCGCGTGCGCCGTCATCAAGCGTCTCGCCGAGATCGCCCTTGTTGATGAGCTTGCCGAGCATGCCTTGGTCGGCGTCGCCGCGCTCGCCATTTAGGCCACCCACCACACGGCCCGCCTTTTCGATATACGGATCGACCTGATTTAGCTTGGTGCGAAATTCGCCGAGCGAGGTCGTGATCGTGACGCGACCGGCCTGCATGTCCTTCGTTAGCTGCACCAGGCTGCCGTTAAACTTGTCGAGCTTGGGTAGCAGCGTGTCGGCCATCCCGGCCGTGCCGCGCGCGACGTCCTCGGTCCACGCATCAAATTTGGTCACGCCCGTGGCGGCGGCGACGATAGCGCCATCCCAGGCGCCGCGATTGAGATACGCCTCAAATTCGCCGAGCTTGCCGGTCACCGGGCCTTGGATGAGCGTGCGCCCAACGCGCAAGGTGTCATTCATCGCGGCAAGGCGTTGATCGATGAGCGGCAAGCCGTCGTCGATCGAGCGCATCATCTTCTCGGGCGAGGCCGCCTCAACCACGCGGCTCACCTGCTCACCGGAGCGCAGCCTGCGTACACCCTCGGGCATCACGCCGTCGACGTCGGGACCGCCGGGAAAGATTTCGAGATAGTTATCGCCCAGCGCCGACGACGTGCGCTTGTGCGCAACGGCATCGGAATACAGCGCGACCCCCGGCGTCAGCGCCATGTCGACGCGCGACAGGCTGCCCTCGATGCTGAGTTCTTCGATGCGCCCGACCTGAATGCCCGCCACGAGCACCTTGGAACCAATTGGCAGGCGCGACCCGTCGCGGAAATAGGCGTAGGTCGCAAATGACCCGCTCACCGAACGGCTATCGACCTTGCTCTTGCCCCACCAGGCGATGCCTCCGACGATCAGCGCGATCGTGGCAAGCCGAATGACTTTGGCGAGCTCCACCGGGGCATGCTACCCGCGCCCGCAATAATCTCCAAACCCCCAGGCCGGCCAATTCCAGGCCAATTTGAGGCCGCGCGCGGCTAACGCGGTGCCGGCGCGATGCGCTCGGCGCTGGCGGCGCCAACCCAGCCGACCGCACCCTGAGACAGCTCAATTTTTTGCCAAGTACCGCGATCTTCGAGCACTTTCGCCTCGCTCCCCGCGGCAAGCGGCGCGGGCAGGACCAATGGCGAGTTCTCGCCGTCGGCCGCATGCAGCGACGTTGGCACAACAATCACCACCTCGTCGCCGCCGCCGCGCTCCAGTAGTAGCGATCCGGCGAGCGCCACCCACGCCACCGCGGCGACCGCGGCGGCGAGCGGCCTCGCCGCGCGCAAGCGGCGCCCAACACCGGGCGTAAGCACCAACACGAGCATTGCAAACCACAGCCCGGATGCCAGCAAGCGCGCCTCGCGCGACCAACTGTGAAAGAAAAATAGGGTCTGGGTCGCCGTGGTGGCAGATTGTGCTTCGCCACCAACGTGACGACGCACCCACTGCAGATTGCGAAGCGCCCGCGCGTAGCTGCGATCAAGGTGTAGCGCGCGGCGGTACGCAAGCACGGCGCGCCCGATCTGGCCGGCACCGAGCGCGGCATTGCCCCAGTCCGTATAGGCCGGTGCGCTGGGCGAGCGGGCGGCGGCGGCGGCCAATTGCGCTTCGGCGCGCGCAAACGCCGCCTGCCTCGCGGTGCCCTGTGGGGCTTGCAAGGCCGCTTGATAGGCGGCGCGACCATCGCCGGCCGGTGCCCCCGCCCATGCGCCCACCGGCGCCAGCGCGGCCGCGCCAAGCACGAACGCAAGGCCCGTTGCGGCAAGGCGCGGCCCTGACGCCAGCGTCGCGCGATCCATGGTTTCAATCATCGTACGGATTTCGGACAAAAGCGTCGGCGCCAGCGGATGCTGCGCGCTGCTGGGCGCAAACGCCTCGACCTCGAGACGTTGTAGGACCTCAGGGCGCAGCGCGTCGGCGCCGCCATGCTGTGCATAGGTGCGCAACGCCGCCGCCAAGCCAGGCGCGGCATCGCGAGCCGGCAAGGCCACCGCCGCGGCGAGCCGTGCGAGCAGCTCGCGCCGATGCGTGGCGCGCACGCTGCTGGCCTGCCGGGCGCTCCGTGAGCGCATCAGCCACCAGCCAGCAAAAAAGATGAGCACGGGGACGACGTACAAGACCACGAGCAGCGGCCAAAACCATTGCCGCCAGGCGTCGACGGGGCGGCGCGCCTCGGCGTCGCCGCTGAGCGCCAAATCTACGCCCACTAACGCCGTGAGATTAGCCACGATCGAGCCACCCTGCGCGGTTTTGCCGCCATCGTTACCCGCCGCCGCGGTGCGCGTGACCTGCGCCGCGCCCACTAATTCGGTGCCGCGCACCGCCAGCGCGATGGGCTCGCTCTTGATGGTCTTATAAGATGCGGTCGCGGGATCAAAGTAAGCGAAGGCAATCGCCGGGATCTCTATCGCTGGGCCGATCACCTGCACCGGAACGCGAAATGTCTTGGTCTTGCCATCCGGGGCTAACTCGCCTACCGGCGCACCCGGCTCGCTCGCAAACATCGTGGGCGGCAGGGCGTCGGGTCCAACCAACGACCCAAGCGTGGTCGTATCGAGCCGCGTGTCACTCTTGATCGTCACCTCGAGTTCCATGGGTTCGCCGAGCGCAACAACCGAGCGGCTGGCGCGCACCCCGAATGCAAAGGCAGAGCCAACGGCGCCGTGAAAGCTCGCGGGGCGGCCCGTCAAGGGCAGCTCCTTGACGGTGAGGGTTTGCGCTTCATCGTCGGCGCGCGATAGCTCTGATTCGCCGAATCCAAACGAGCCAAAGGCCGAGCGTCCGAGCACAAACGCCGGCGGCAGCGCAATGGTGCCCGCCTTCAGCGGCGTCACCAGCAAGGTAAATTTATAGGTCTGGCCGCGGCCGGCGCGTTCGCTGGTGGCCCCCACCACCAATTCGTTAGCGCCGCTGGTGATCGGCAGCTTGACCTCGGCGTTGTCAACTTTTGGCGCCGACACCGCCAAGGTGTCGGTCATGCCGAGCAACGGCACCTCGAAGCGCGTTGGATCGATATTCTCGGTGATGCTCCATTCATAGTCGATCGCGATCGCCTCACCGACATAAACCGTGCGCGCAGGCACCTGGCTGCGTAGTTGCATCGACCGGCTGGTGGGAATGCGCTCCACCACCAAGCGCGCGGGTTGCGAACGCGCGCGCTTGCCACCCGCGGCAAATGTCATGGGCGGAATCGTCAGCGCGCCGGCCTTGCTCGCGGTGATCTCGTAGGTATAGGAGAGAATCGTCTCCTGCCGAATCGTGCGGCGGCCGTTGATCGTAATGCTAACGCTTTGAGCGCCGCTCGTCGCAACGCCGGTTGGTTTCACCGTGGCGCCCGGCAGCGACAGTGGTGGTTGTGGCGGCGCATTTTTGTCATCGAAACCGGTCACCGAGGCGACGAGCACGAACGGCATGCCGACGTAGGCGCCGTTGCCGGCGAGGCGGAGCGCCACCTCGGGCTCGGGCTCGCCTTGCGCCAACGCGGGCCGAGCCGACACGGCGAGCAAGCACGCCACCGTCAGCGCGAGCAAGCCGACACGGCTGAGGATTGTCAGCGTTCGCACGCCCATACCCTACCAGTCTTTCTCCACCGGCTGCGGGCGTGCGCGTGGCTGATTGCGGCGGCGTTCGGCCTCGCGTTCTTGAGCACGCTGCAAGGCATTGCCAGTTGGCGGTTGGGTTGGTTTTTTGTCATCGGGTTTGGCGCCGGATGCCTGCCCGCTCGCTTGATCTTTTGGTTGATCTTGGCCGGCTTGCGGTTGCGGCTGCTGAGCTTGCTTGTCTTGCTTTTGCTCTTTAGGCTCGTCCTGCGACGGTGGCTCAAGGATCTCGATCGCCTTACGCAGGTGCTCGAGCGCCGTCGCCTGCTCTTGTAACGTCGGCGCTACGTCGACCGAGGCGACGCTCGCTTGGCCAATGGCAGCCTGCAGCGTCGTGATGGCGGTTTGCATGCGCGCCTTGGCGATCGCAACCTCTTGCGCCGCTCCGCGAAGTTGTTCTGCGCTGGGTCCAGCGTTGCTGGCGTCGGCCGGCGGCGGCGCGCCCGCGGCCGCATCGGCGGCCTCGGCAAGCGCGGTAGCGATCGCATCGGCCATGGCCTGGTGGGTCTCTTGCCCAGCCAACGGCGACGCAAGCCGCGCCGCTCGATCGTCTAAGGCATCGCCCGCCGCCGTCGTGTCGTCGCGGGTTTGCGCTTGGTCGGCGGCGAGCTGCTTGAGATGTTCGATCAGCGTATAAAACAGCGTGCGCAGCTCGGTGAGCGCCGTCAGCGCGCGTGTGGCCTCCCTCGCCTGAGCCGTCTTATCGCCGCGCGCCATGGCGGATTTCAGTGCCGCCGTCGCCGCCGCCGCCTCGAGGCGCAGCGTCTCGGCCTTGGCAAATCGAGCCTCGATCGCCGCGCTCGGATCATCGCCCGTGGGTGGCGCTGCCTGTGCGGCCTGTGGGGCCTGCGCCGCGGTCGCTAGTTCACTGGCTTTGAGCTCGGCGAGCAAGGCCTCCAGCATGACCAGCCGTGCCCCGTTTCGACCGACAGCCTCGCGCACGTGCCTGGCCAACTGCGCCGAGACGGTCGGCGCTAGCAACGCCTGTCCCACCATCTGCTGGCTCTGCCACGCCATGTCGATCATCTGGCGCGCATCGGCAAATTGTTCCATCGCCTGCGAAAGCTCCGCGAGCGCTAGCTCTTGCGCCGCGGCCCCCGCCGTCCACGCCTTAGCGGCGAGCTGCACGTCGGCGTTTTCCATATGTCCAAGCGCGCTGGCGATATGCGGCAGGGCCTTCGCAACCTTGGCAAGCAGCTTGGCGCGAGCTTGTGCCTGCGCCGCTTCCTCACCGGAGGCTGGCGTTGTCGGCGCGGACGGCGCGGCCTCCACTGCCGCGATTAGCGGCGCCTGGACTTGCCGCAAACGCGACGTCAGCTGTGTCTGCTGCGCGCGTAGCAAGGCGTCAGTAGCCCACGCCGGCGCCTCGCCGGTGGGTTTTTGCGCGGTAAGCGTAAGCGTTTCAACCTGCTCGCCGGCGATCGCTTGCATCACGGCGATGGGATCCATTAATTGTTCGCGCGCGCGCTTGAGGTGCTCAAGGGCATCGGCGCTACGCGAAGCCGCCAGCTCGGTGCGAACTTGCTGTGCCAGGCGCCGGGCGTCGACCATGGCCGAGCGCGCCAACGCGATATATTGGTCGAGCGCCTGTAGTTGCGCGAGGCGCGCGGCCTGCGCGCCGCCATCCTCGCCGCCGCCATTTGTGCCGGCCGCGCCACCTGCTTGCGAGAGCGACTCGATCTCACTAGCGGCCATGTCTGAGACGACCCCAGCCTCCGCAAGCAGCGCCTGTTGCGACAAGGCGAGCTTTGCGCCCTCGGGCGCGAGCTGCATCGGATCTGCCGCCGTACCCGCCGTCAGCACGTGCGCGTGCAGCTCGCGCGCGGCATCGCGGAGCCCTCGCTGCGCCGCGATCGCCGCGTCGAGGCGCGCCTCGAGGCCATGCTTGCCGGCGTTAAGCTGTTCGATCAGCGCGATCGATCGCGTCTTGACCGCCCGCAAGTTCTCTGCCGTCGCCGCATGCGCAGGCCGCAACGACCGCGCGCTATAGAGCCATCCCTCGGCCGCCTTGAGCTGGCTGATTGCCTCTTCAAGTTTCGGCGGCGTCGCCGCGGCTGCCGCCTCGGCGCGCGCGACCGCGACGGCGGCGAGGTTGAAGGCGGCGTTAAATCGCAGCTCCGCATCGGCGCCGGCATCGCTGCGCGCGGTGGTGAAGGCGGCCTCCGCTTCGTCGAGCTTGCCGGCGGCCAAGGCGGCGACCCCTTCATTATATGTCACGCGCGCGGCGTCCTCGCTGGCACAGCCAAGCAGCATTACCGCCAGGCTTGCCGCGATCAGCTTGTTTGCCGCAGGCGTTAGCCCTGGCCGCATCGCGGGGATGCGCGAGCCCACCCACACCGCGCCGAGCAACGCCGCCAGGGCGACCAGCACAAACCATCCATATAAGGGCCGATGCGCCGTGCGCGTGTGTTTGACCACCTCGTCGCGCAGCATGGGCACGACGTGCTCAGAGACGATCGACTCCAAATCGATCGCCGCCGTCTTCGCCGGCACGAACGCGCCATTGGTTGCCTCCGCGAGCTGTTGCAACATTTTACCGTCGATGCGCGAGATGACCGGTACGCCGTCGTGCAACATCACCGTCTTGGCGCCGGTGGTCGCGTCGGTCATGACGATCTGGCTGCCCTCCTCACTGCCGAGCCCGACCGCGATCACGCGCACGCCGGCCGCGGCGGCCTCTTTGGCGGCCTCCAGCGGATACGAATCTTGATCTTCGCCGTCGGTAATAAGCACGACCAGCTTGGCGCCGAGGCCCGGCGGAAACGCCTTCGTTGCCACGCGCAACGCCTCGCCGATGCGGGTGCCACCTCGTGCCACCGAATTGGTATCGACGTCGCGTAAGACAAAGCGAAAAAACGCGTCATCAATCGTCAGCGGGCACGCAACGGCGGCGCGCCCCGCAAATACGACCAAGCCAAGTCGCGCCCCGGCCAGGCGCGTCGCGAGCCGCGCGATGTCGGCCTTCGCACGCGTGAGGCGATTGGGCGTGACGTCCTCGGCGAGCATCGATTTCGATACATCGAGCACGATCATCACGTCGGCGCTATGCGCCGCGATGGCCTCGGTGGTTGGCTGCGCCGCGGCTTGCGGCCGCATCAACGCAAACACCGCCGCCACCATTGCCAGCGTCAACAGCGCCAAGCGCCATCGCCGCTGGTTACGCGCAGGCCCCACCACCAACCTGGCTTGCATCGTGGGCGACAGCACGGCATCCATGCCGGCCTCGCCACGACGCTCGAGCCATCCCAGTGCCATGATGATCAGCGCCACAGGCCACAAGAGATGGATGCGTGCGACCTCGGCAAACGAGATATCTAGCAGGCCATTCATTCGGGATACCTCCGTAGCAGCGACCAGCGCAGCGCAAACCCCAGCGCGACGGCGATGAGCCCAAGCAGCACCAGCGGCTCGAAAAAATAGCGGTACTCAAGAAAGCGCTCCTGGGCCATGCGCGTCTTCTCGAGACGGTCGATCGTCGCGTAAATGTCGTGCAGCCCGGCGCTGTTGGTTGCCCGGAAGTATTGACCTCCCGTCTTGCTCGCCACGGCTTGTAACAGCTCTTCATCGATCTGCACGCGGCGATACACCAGCTCAGATTGTGGTCCACCTCCGACGCGCACGGGGGCGCGACCATTGGTGCCCGCGCCAATGGTATAGACCTTTATGCCAAGGCCCGCGGCGATCTCGGCGACCGCGCGTGGGTCTTGCTCGCCGGCGTTGTTTTCGCCATCGGTTAGCAGCACCACGACCTTGGATTTCGCGGGCGATTGTTGCAAGCGCTGCAGGCCGAGCGCCAAGCCGTCACCAATCGCGGTGCCGTCTTCTTCCGACCCAGGCTCCACGAGTTCGGTGCCATCGAGCGCGCTCAAGAGATTGCCGTGGTCGAGCGTCAGCGGGCTCCTGGTATCGGCGTAGGCGGCAAAGCTCACCAGCCCGATCGCGTCGTCGCGGCGCCCAGCGAGCTCGCCATCGCCGAGCACGAAGCGCCTAAACACCCCCTTGATGGCATCTAGGCGGGTTTTCTCGCCACCTTCGTCTGAAAGATCGAGCGCCAGCATGGACGATGAAATGTCGACCACCATCATGATGGCGATACCGTCGGCGCGCACCAACGAGTTGCGCTTGCCCACGCGTGGGCCCGCGAGCGCGATGACCCAGGCGGCGCAGGCCAAGGCCAACAGGCTCGCTGGCACCCACGCCAAGCGGGTGCGCCATGAGCGCGTCTGCTTCGGCAATAGCGTGAGCGACGAAAACACCATGGTCGCCGCATGACGCCTCGCCCACCACCACGTCGGCGCGACGAGCAGCAGCAGCAAGAGAGCCCACGGCTGCGCCCATGACAATTGCGACCACCACGAAGGGCTCATGGCGTGCCCTCCGTGGCCGGTGAGGTAACGGTCAAGGTCGCCTCGATGCCGCTCGCTGTGCCTTCGATAAATCGCTCTGCAAGGGCAAAGTTGCCCAGCGACTCATCGCTGGTCGGGTGATAGCCGGCAAACTTCACGCGGTCGCAGGCCTCAAGAAAGGCGGCGAGCTGCGTCCGCTGCGGCCCGGCGAGCGCCTCCGACTCCTTGGCGACTACCAAAAATTCTTCGGAGGTGAGTTCCGGCGCGCGGAGGCCAAAGCGTTGCTCGATGTATAGGCGCACGATGGCCGACAGCTCGACATACCATGCGTCGAGGACGGCGAGGTCCTGCCCATCAGGGGCGCCGCGGGCAATCAACTCGCTCAAACGCGCGCGCGCGGCATCGTAGGCGCTGATCTGCGCCTCCCGTGCCCTTGCCGATCGCGCGGCGGCAACAGCTCGCCAAGCCAGCCATGCGCTTGCTATGGCCAAGGTCCCCACGACAACCCACGCCCACCACGGCCATGCGCCGCGCGCCGGATCCAAATTGCCGGGCGCCGGCTGCATGCTGGCGGTGGCGGCGTCCTCGGGCGGCGGCGCCACCGTGAGCGAGATTTCCTCGGTGAGCAGCTCGTGCGCCTCGCCACCCGCATCGACATAGGCGACGCGAAAGGACGGGATGCGTTGTTTGCCCGCAAATTCGGCATAGAGCCCCGCGACTTTGGTTTGTATCGTCGTGCCGTCCGCGCGCGTCGCCGTCGCTTGCTGCCAGGTGTCTTGCCAAAATGCCGTGAGCAGCTCGGTCTCAAGCTCGAGCGTGGCCTGCGTGCCCGTGGCCGAGGTGACTTCGACATGCAAGTAGATCAGATCGAGCACGCTCGGCGCCGCAGGCCACACCGAGACCACCGCCTTGACCGGGCCATTCTCCACGGCCTTGCTGATCGCGTCGGCAGGGACGACCGGCATCGCCTTCGGTGATGCCGTCGGCGCCGACTCACGACACCCGGCGCTCACAACTAACGCCAAGACTGTCATCAGCGCTGCCTGCGTCGCGGCAGGCATTGGCCGCAGCGCGCGCCTCATCGCCGCCTCCGCTGCGCGCGTTGGCGAAAAAACCTCAGCAAGGGATCAACCACCGAGGCGCCCGCCGATACCTCAAACAGATCGATGCCGCGCGCCCTCCACGCGTCGATCAAGCGCGCCCGCGCCGCCGCCGCACCCGCCGCATACGTGCTCGCGAAATCGGCGCCCGCCGTATCTACCAGCGCCACCTGCCCCGATTCGGCGTCCTGCAACGCCAACAGGCCGAGCGCCGGCATGGTTTGTTCACGCGGATCGGTCAGCCACACCCCAACCACGTCGTGTTTCTGATTGGCGTGCGCCAACACCTGCAAGTAATCTTCATCAAAAAAATCTGAGATGACGAACATCACGGTCTTGCGCGGCAAGACGCGGCGACAAAACTCCAGCGCGGCCGCGATGTCGGTGCCGCGTGACGCAGGGGCGTGGCGACGCCTCGCGACCAACGCGGCCCACAGGCGGCGCCACCAACTAGATTGGCGCGCGTTGGCTGCCGCCGCTTGACCAGCCGCGGCGGGCAGCGCCATCGATTTAGCCAGCGACGCCTCGGGCGCGAGCACCTCGCGAATCACCCGTAGCGCGTGCTTTTCGCCCTTGCGCGGCGGAATGAACTGCTCGGCCTGGCCATGAAACATGACCAAGCCGGTCTTGTCGCCATTGGCACTCGCCGCCATCGCCAACATCGCGGCCACTTCCGCCGCCGCCTCGCGCTTGCTCTTTTGCCCCGAGCCAAACTCGAGCGACGAGCTGACATCGACCACGAGCATAATTGTCATTTCGCGCTCTTCGACGTAGCGCTTGACGTGCGGCTCGCCGGTGCGCGCCGTGACATTCCAGTCGATGCTGCGCACGTCGTCGCCGGGCACATACGGCCTCACCTCGTCAAACTCCATGCCGCGGCCGCGAAACACGGAAAGGTAGGCGCCACCCATCACGCTGGCAACCTGCCGACGCGTGATGACTTGCAGGCGCCTAACCTGCGCGAGGAGTTCTTGGCTGAGCATAAATGCCCTACACTTTAGGGTACGGCCACGTTTTCGAGGATTTGGGCCACCACGACATCGCTGGTCTTGCCTTGCGCTTCGGCCTCATAGCTCACCATCACGCGGTGGCGCAGCACATCGGGCGCCACGGTCTTGACGTCGTGCGGGCTAATGTAGCTGCGCCCGGCGAGCAGCGCGTGCGCCTTGGCCACCTTGATGAGATTGATCGAGCCGCGCACCGAGGCACCGTTATCGATGAGCGAGGCGAGCGAGGCACAACCATTGGCCTTCGGATCGCGCGTCGCGGCCACTAACTCGACGGCATAGCGCTTGACCTTGTCATCGACAAACACGTGCGTCGCCACCTGGCGCGCCGCCAGCACGTCGGCGAGCGTCATGATCTTGCTCGCGCTCGGCTCGGCCATCGCCCCCGCCATGCGATCGATGATCTTGACTTCTTCATCTTTGCTCGGATAGCCGACGCGCACCTTGATCATAAAGCGATCCAGCTGCGCCTCGGGCAGCGGATACGTCCCCTCTTGCTCGATTGGATTTTGCGTCGCCAGCACCATGAACGGCTGCGGCAAGGCAAACGTTTGATCGCCAATGGTGCATTGCCGCTCTTGCATCGCTTCTAGCAAGGCCGATTGCACCTTGGCCGGCGCGCGGTTGATTTCGTCGGCGAGCACGAGATTGGCAAACACCGGACCTTTTTTCACCGAGTAATTGCCCTCGCGCGGATTAAACACCTGGGTGCCGACGACGTCGCCCGGCAGCATGTCCGGCGTAAACTGAATGCGCGAAAAATCACCGTCGAGCGCGTCGGCGAGCGTCTTGATGACCAGCGTCTTGGCGAGGCCCGGCACGCCCTCGAGCAGCACGTGGCCGCCCGCGAGCAAGCCCAGCAACAGGCGATGCACCATGTCGTCCTGGCCCACCAACACCTTGCCAATTTCGGCCTTCAGCCCGGCAAACCGAGCCTGCATCGACGCTACCTGTTCACTGAGTTGATCTGACATGCCTATTTCGCTCCCGAGGTAGTGGTTTTTTACTCCCGCCCGCGCCAAACCGCACCCGCGCCGCGGCGTATTCCCACATGGCCGTTATTTTTAGCGATTTCCGCAGCGGTACGTCGCGCCCCTTCGCGTGGACAGCCTTGCACCAAGGCCTGAAAACTCTGACATTCATGCCACCCCATGTATCAAGCCGCGATACCTTGATCGCCCCGGCGGACTGGCGCAGGGCTGAAAGGGCTGGCGGTGCCGGACGAGCGACCACGACGCCTAAGAACCCCAATGGCATTCAACTTGCATTTGCGCCTAACAATGATGCCTACCAATAGCACGAGTTCGCTAGCTAACATCCCACGCACGCCGCGGGCGCTTTGGCTGCTCGCCCTCGCCTGTGCCTGCAGCGAGAGCACCTACCAGTACACAGCCGAGGCCGACGCAGAGGCGATGCTGGCGATCGCGCGGGTGTGGGATGAAGGTACGCCGCAGGGAATCCAACTGTCAATTTGCGAGGATTTATCGGTTGATGATTCACTACAAGACGGCTGCATTGTAAATCACGTGGTTCGCGGCGAAGGCCGAGGCATGGATCATGAAGCGCCGCAAGCCCAGGGGTGCGGTGGCGGCTGCACCGCCCAAAATGTCGCGTTCGTGCGAGGGACCATTGAAAGCGAAACAATTACCCCCGCGCGCGCAGTCAGCGGCAGCGTCGATCTATTTAATGCCTATGCCGATGGCGACGACCCCTACGCGTATCCCTACTTCGTCTATTTGACCTGCGACGACGCCGCAGCCCCATGCGAAATCAGAGGCGAAATCGAGGCGGATGGATCGCTTGCGATTACCCTTTCGACCGGCTTACCCGGCAGCGCCAACGACACGACCCACCAACTGACCGGCGCCACGGCCGCGGCATGCCCGGCGCCAAACAGCTAAACGCGCGAACGGCGGCAAATGGCGAGAATTTCGTCATCGAACCGGGCTGCCAGATCGAATATCCGCCCCACGCGTTTCAGCGTGGTAGCGGCCGGCCTAGAATGGCGGCCAAGGAGCCCCGCCAAATGCCCACCACCACGCCACCCAACACGACGCCCCGCCCCCGGCTAGTCCACCACCGCATCGTCCATAGCCTCGGGCACCGCCTGGTCGCCGCCACCATCGCGGCTGCCATGATCGCCGGTTGCAATAGCAAGACGACGTCGCGCCCAGTGACGGCGGGGGCCGGCACCGGCGCCGGCGAGATGGCCTATGTCGCGAGCGACAAGCCGGGCATGGTCATTCGGCTTTCGGACGGCACGCTCGGCGCCGAGGCCGGCGAAGCCATCGCGCGCCCGGCGGCGGCCAAGCTGTCAGATCGCGACACCGAGGCCTTGCTCGCGCGCACAAAGCCAATTGTGACCGATGCCGCCGACGTTCAGGCCTTTGCCTTGCGGCAAGGCCCGGTACCGCCGCCGCGCACCGGCGAAACGATCAAAACCGCGTTTCCACCGCCGCCGTCATCGGCGACCGCCCCCGTGGTGGAAACCGGCGCGCTTTCGGTCGTGCGCTTTGCGCCGCAAGGCGAGGTGCCGGTCGCGCCAAACCTGACCGTTACCTTTTCACAACCAATGGTCGCGATCACGTCGCAAGACGACGCGGCCAAGACCGTCCCGGTAACCCTGACACCGACGCCTGCCGGCAAATGGCGGTGGCTTGGCACCAAGACGCTGATGTTTGACCCCGACGTGCGTTTTCCCATGAGCACCACGTACAAGGTCGAGATTCCCGCAGGCACCAAGAGCGCCACGGGGGGTGTCTTGGCCAAGGCCGAGGGGTTTTCCTTCACGACGCCAACGCTCGCGATTGAGACCTATTACGTCGGCCGACCCTCACGCCGCGACGAAGGCGTGTTCTTGCAGTTCAACCAAAAAATCGACCAGCGCGCCATGCTCGAATACCTCGGGTTTAAGGCCAGCGGCGGCGGTTTTGCCAATGCCGGCGGCGCCATCGCGGCGCAGCTCATGACCGACGAGGAAATTGCCAAGCACGAAACCATCGCGGCCATGGTCGCGCAGGCCAAGGACGCCAAGAAAGACGGTTGGTGGATCGCGGTGCGCCCTGCCGAGATTTTGCCCGCCGCCACGTCAATTGCCATTGTCGTCAAGGCTGGTGCGCGCGGCGCGGAAGGGCCGAACAAGACGCCGTCTGACCTTAGCGAATCCTACGAAACGTTCCACGCGCTAAAGCTAGAGGAGGCCCAATGCGGTTGGCGCGACGATTGTCGGCCCGGTATGCAGTTTTCGTTTCGCTTTAACAACCAGCTCGACGAGGAGCTATTTGATGAGTCCTGGGTGACGGTTTCGCCGGCCATCGACGACCTGAAAATCGTCGCGAGCTACCGCCACGTCACCTTGCAAGGCATCACCAAGCCCAATACCAAGTACACGGTCAAGATCAGCGGCAAGCTGCGCGACCAGTTTGAACAGACGCTCGGCAGCGACATTGAGAAGACGTTCTCAGTCGGCAAGTCGAGCCCGACCTTCTATGGCGCCGATGGCATGATCGTGCTCGACCCCGTCGCCAAGACGCCGACGTTTGGCGTCTTCACCAGCAACTACAGGCAGGTCAAGGTTCGCCTGTGGAAGGTAGAGCCCAAGGACTACAACGCCTTTCTTAAGGCCAGCCAAGAACGCTGGCGCAGCGGCACCAAGGATTTTCCAGGCACCGCGCTGCCCGAGTTTGCCGTCGACGTGCGCGGCGACATCGATCAGCTCAAAGAAACGCCGATCGATCTCAGCCGCGCGCTCAAGGGCGGCCTCGGCCATGTCATCGTCTACGCCGAGCCCTCGCCGTGGACCGAGACTTACCCCGCACCAGCCGCTGTTGCGTGGGTGCAATCGACCAAGCTGGCGCTTGATGCCGCTGTCGACCAAGATGTCATGTCGGCGTGGGTGACCAAGCTGCAAGACGGCTCGCCGGTGAGCGGCGTCGCGCTGCGCCTGATGCCAAGCGGCGTCGCCGCCACCACCGGTGCCGACGGCATGGCGAAAATCACGCTGCCCGCGGCGGCACCTGGCAAAGACTACGTCGTTGCGCAAAGCGGCGCCGACACCGCCTTTATCGCCTCGGGCGACTATTGGAACGACTACGCGACCTGGGTTAAGCGCAGCCGCGGCAGCTCGATCCAGTGGTACCTCGCCGACGACCGCCAAATGTATCGCCCCGGCGAAGAAGTTAAAATCAAGGGTTGGCTACGCCGGGTTGGCTATGACAAGGGTGGCGACGTCGCTGGCATTGACGGCGCGCTTAGCACCATCAGCTACACCGCGCATGATTCTACCGGCAACGAAATTGCCAAAGGCACCGGCACCATCTCGCCGCTTGGCGGCTTTGATGTCGGCTTTACGCTGCCCAAGACGCCGAACCTCGGACATGCTTATGTGCAATTTTCCGCGAGTGGCCGCGAGAGCAGCTCGGCGCAGCACAGCTTTCAGATCCAAGAATTTCGCCGCCCCGAATACGAAGTCAGCGCGTCGGCGAGCGCCGGGCCGCACATTTTGGCGTCGTCTTCCACGGCGACGGTCAAGGCGAGCTACTACGCCGGCGGCGGCCTGGTGAATGCCGAAACTAATTGGTACGTCACCGCGCAGCAAAGCAGCTACACGCCGCCAAACCGCGATGAATACTCGTTTGGCAAGTGGGTGCCGTGGTGGGGCTTCTACGGCTACGAAGGCCACACCCGCGGCTACGGCGGCCGCTCGCGCCCTACCGGCGAGACGGCTTCGTGGAACCACAAAGGCACCACCAATGCGTCGGGCGAGCATACGCTCAAGCTCGACTTTGTCTCGGCCAACCCAGCGCTGCCTTACAGCGTCACCGCGGCCGCGAATGTCACCGATGTCAATCGGCAAAGCTGGGGCGCGAGCACGTCGTTGCTGGTGCATCCAAGCTCGCTTTACGTCGGCCTAAAAACCAAGCGAACGTTTCTCGAAAAGGGACAGCCCATCGAGCTCGACGTGATTGGCGTCGACATCGACGGCAAATTCGCGCCGGGCCGCACCTTTGACGTCAAAGCGGTGCGTCTGGACTGGACCTATAAAAAGGGCAAATACGAAGAGGTCGAGAAAGACGCTCAATCGTGCAGCGTCACCACCAAAGACGGCGCAAGCGCATGTTCGTTCACCACCAAAAACGGCGGGCAATATCGCATCTCGGCGGTGATCACCGACGACCGCGGTCGGCCAAGCCTGACCGAGCTTACGGTGTGGGTCAGCGGCGGCAGTGTGATTCCAGCGCGCGAGGTTGAGCAAGAACAAGTTCAGCTCATTCCTGACAAGAAGGAATACGCCGCCGGCGATACGGTGAAGATCTTGGTGCAGGCGCCGTTTTATCCAGCCGAGGGCGTGCTGAGCATTCGCCGCAGCGGCCTGGTCGACGTCCGCCGCTTCACCATGAAGGAGGCCACGACCACGCTGAGCATTCCGGTAGTCGAAGGCTATGTGCCAAACTTCTACGCTACGGTTGATTTGGTGGGCGCCGCGCCTCGCCTCGGCGATGACGGCCAGCCCAAGGCCGATTTGCCTAAGCGCCCGGCCTTTGCCCGCGGCGAGCTCAATCTTACGATTTCCAAGAAGCAGCGCACGCTTGGTGTGAAAGTCACACCGGCAGCGAGCAAAGTGAGCCCTGGCGACAAGGCGACCTTTGCGGTGCATGTCACCGACGCGGCAGGCAAGAGCGTGCCCGCCGCCGAAGTGGCCCTTATGGTTGTTGATGAATCCGTGCTGGCGCTCTCGGGTTACACGCATCCAAATCCGCTCGATACGTTTTACACGGGGCGCGACAGCGGTGTCGCCGATACGTATTTGCGCGCATGGGTGAAGCTTGCCAAGCCCGACGTTGGCGCATTGGCACAATCCGGAGCGGAAGCGGACGCGATGAAAACCATGGAGCGCAGCGATATGGCCGTCGGCGGCGCTATCGCAGAGACGATGGATCGCCGCCCGTCGGCGGCGGCGCCGCCCGCACCGGGACTAGCGGCCAAGAATGAGGCGCCGAAGCGTCAGCGCCAGGAAGACAGGCTGGAAAAAGTTAGCGATGGCTTTTTCGACAGTGAAAACAGCCCACAGACCGCCATCGCCGTGCGCACCGATTTTAACCCGCTGGCCGCGTTCTCGCCGACGCTGCAAACCGACGCCAGCGGCAAGGCGACGCTCACCGTCAAGATGCCGGACAACCTCACCCGCTATCGCGTCGTGGCGATTGCCGTCGCCGGCGGCAAACAGTTTGGCAAGGGCGAGAGCAATCTCACCGCGCGTCTGCCGCTGATGGTGCGCCCTTCGGCACCGCGCTTTCTAAACTTCGGCGACCGCTTTGAGATGCCGGTGGTGCTGCAAAACCAAACCGACGCCGCGATGACGGTCAAGCTCGCCATGCGCTCGACCAACGCCAAACTCACCGACGGCGGTGGCCGCCAAGTCACCGTGCCAGCAAACGACCGCGTCGAGGTGCGCTTTCCGATGGAAGCGCAGATGGCCGGCACCGCGCGCATGCAAATCGTCGGCGCCGCCGGCAGTGCCAGCGATGCCGCCGAGCTGTCACTCCCGGTGTGGACGCCCGCAACCACCGAGGCCTTTGCCACCTATGGCGTCATTGACAAGGGTGCGATTACCCAGCCCGTCGCCCTGCCGGGCAAGGTCGTCACGCAATTTGGCGGCCTCGAGGTCGAAACCTCGTCGACGCAGCTGCAAGCGCTCACCGATGCGTTTATCTACTTGGTCACCTATCCGTTCGAATGCAGCGAGCAAATGGCCTCGCGCATGCTCAGCATCGTCGCCCTGCGCGATGTGCTGACAGAATTCAAGGCCGAAGGGCTGCCTCGCAAGGCCGAGCTTGAGGCCCGCATCGCGCGCGACCTGGAACTGCTCGCGTCGATCCAAAATAGCGAAGGCGGCTTTCCGTTTTGGCGCCGCGGCTATGAGTCGTGGCCGTACAACACGGTGCACGTCGCCAATGCGCTGGTGCGCGCCAAGCTAAAAGGCTACGCGGTGCCCGCCGGCATGCTGGATCGCACCATGCGCTACCTAAAAGACATCGAGCGCTACTACCCGCACTATTACGGCCCGCAAATTCGCTGGACCATCTCAAGCTACGCCCTCTATATCCGCATGCTAAACGGCGACCGCGACGTCGCCAAGGCCAAGGGCATCTTGCGCGAGGCCGGCAAGCTCGAAAACATGTCGATGGAATCCATTGGCTGGCTGCTCGGCGTGTTTGCCGCGCAGCGCGATGCGGCCACCGAGCAGGCGAGCCTCATCAAGTTTCTCGGCAATCGCGTCAGCGAGACCGCAGGCGCCGCGAACTTCACCACAAGCTACAGCGACGGCGGCTATTTGCTCTTGGCGTCCGAGCGCCGCGTCGATGGCGTGATCTTGGAATCGCTGATTGCCGCGCAAAAAGACAGCGAGCTCATTCCCAAGCTGGTGATGGGCCTCCTCGCCCACCAAAAGAAAGGCCGCTGGGGCAACACGCAAGAAAACTCGCTGATCTTGCTGGCGCTCGATAAGTACTTTCACACCTACGAGAACATCACGCCTAACTTTGTCGCCCGCGCGTGGCTGGCCGACCAGTACGCCGGCGAGATGGCCTTTCGCGGCCGCGAGACCAAGCGTCACCAATTTATGGTGCCGATGCTCGCAGTGTCAGAGCTCGGTGGCGGCACGGGCAAGGGCAACTTGATCTTGCAGAAAGACGGCGCCGGCCGCATGTACTACCGCATCGGCATGCGCTATGCGCCGGCCGACCTCAAGCTCTTTCCCGCCGACTACGGCTTCACCGTGCTGCGCAGCTATGAAGGCGCAGATAACGCGGGCGACGTGGTGCACGAGGCCGACGGCACGTGGACCATGAAGGCCGGCGCGCGCATCCGTGTACGGCTGACCATGGTCGCCGAAAATCGCCGCTACCACGTGGCGCTGGTCGATCCGCTCCCGGCGGGCCTCGAGGCCATGAATCCCGCGCTCGCGGTGACCGGCCCCATTCCGCAAGACGCGGCCGCCGGCGCAAGTAGCAAGGGCGGAGGCGGTGGTTACTGGTGGTGGTCGCGCACCTGGTACGAGCACCAAAACATGCGCGACGAACGCGTCGAGGCCTTCACCTCGCTGCTGTGGGACGGCGTCCACGAATACACCTACGTCGCGCGCGCCACCACGCCAGGCCGCTTCATCGTGCCGCCGACCAAGGCCGAGGAGATGTACAGCCCGGAAACCTTTGGCCGCAGCGGCAGCGACATCGTTACCGTGAAGTAGCGCCCTGCCGGCGGGCCCTCAGCTCGGGCCGACCGGCGCGCAGGTCGAAACGCCGGCGCCGACGACATTGTAGCCCGTGTCAGATAGCACCTGATCATAGGTATTGGTCTCCGCATCGAGCTCGCCGACCAGGCTCTCGATTGGAAAGCCGAAGTCGTCGACCAGCGATACAAAGATGTAGAACTTGCCGCCCCATTGCGCAAAGGCCCAGGCGCCGACGGTGCCGTTGCCGAGGCTGCCAATATTGTACTTGGTGCCTGTGAGCAAGCCGTTGGTCTTGGATAGCTGCTGCACAAAAGCGCTACCCGTATCGGGGAAGAATGCAAACAGTTCACCTTCGCCGGTGCCGGTCAGCTCGGGCGAACGCTCGGCATTGGCGCTTATGCTGCTCACCCGCGTCATGGTGTTATTGCGAATGTACCCAAGCTCGCCGCAGCAACCGCCGTCTTCGATCGAACTCGCCAGCCAAAGCGACTCGGTATCGGTGCCAAAGCCGTCGGTGGCAAAGCCCATCCCAAACAGATCAAAGCCGCTGATGCTCGCGACGCCCGCGCTCGCACACGACGCGTCCTGGGTCGACGCCGTATAGAGCGAGCCGTTCGAGTACAAGATCCAAGCCATGCCATCGCGATCGACCGACATCGAAAATGGCGTATCGAAAAAGCTGGCGCCGGGACAATTCAGCTCGCCAATGAGCGAAAACGGATCGTCGCCGCTGCCGATCAGCGCCGGGTTAAAGCTCAGCAAGTTGTACTCGGTGTCGACGACATAGATCAGGCTGGTGCCGTTCGCGGTGCACGAGTCGCTGCACTGGCCGCCGTTGCACACCAGGCCCCCGGTGCAGGTCGTCACCGTTTCGCCGAGCGAGCCGTCGGCGTTGCATTCCACGACGTCATTGCCCGAACACGCGGTCGCCACCGCGGGGTTGCAGTCGCCGCAGCCAAAGCCCTCGACGCATTGGCCGCCGCACTCTTGCACGGTGACGAAGACGTCGTTTTGACACAGCTGGTAGCTGCTGCCGTTGCAGCGCGAGGCCTCACCTGTGCACGGATCGCCGAGGCTTGAGGTTGGCCCGCACGCCGAGGCCAAGAGCCACGCGAGGGTCGCCGCGGGCGCGACACGTCGAAATGAAAATGTAGTCATGACAAGACCTTGCTGCGGCGTTGGCGCCGCGCCTGCCGTTTAACGCACCCATCGCGCCCGCGCAAGGCAAATTCGCGCGCGCGCGAGGCTGATAGCTAGGCCTGACCGCGCCTCAAACCAGGAGGCTAGCTAATCGGCGGTTCGACGACCGGCGCACACGTCGATACGCCGGCGCCGACCAGCTTCATCGGCAGATTTTCAAATGCCGTGGTCACGGCGCCCGCCTTGGTCAACACCAAGACCTTGGAGTTGGTGCCGCCACCGCCTGTGTTGATGGTCACAAAAATGTAGAACTTACCGCCCCAATGCGCAAACGCCCACGCTTGCGCGGTCCCACCTAGACCGCCCGGAATGTCGATCGAGGTGCCACCGGCGGCATTGGTCTTGTCGATTGGCTTGACCGACGCCGCCGACGCGCCGGGAAAGAAGGCCCAGAGTTGGCCATTGCCATCGCCGGTCAGCTCGGGCTCTTGTTGCGCGGCGGGCATCTGGCCGATCGACGCGAGCGTGTTGCTAGCATTGACGCTGCCAAGCGTGCCGCAATAGCTTGAGTTCGCGCAATCTAGGCCCTGCACGTGCATTGAGCCCGAAACGAACATCGTTTCCGTATCGCCGCCGGCGACGTCGGAGACATAGCCCATGCCGAAGACGCGAAAGGCATCGCCGCCTTGCAGCGGCGTATAGCCTGAGTCGGCGCAGGTGACGGCACCCTGCGTGGTAGTCACGTTGTAGATGTGGCCGTTCGTAAACAGCACCTTGGCCACGGCGTCGCGATCCACGGCCATCGAGAACGGCGTGACGCCGCCGTTCCAACCCTGGACGGCCGGTCCGGGGGCATTGCAGTTTAGGTCGCCAAGCTCGGTGAACGCGGCGGCTTGCCCTTGGGTAATTTTGCGCGGGTCAAAGCTGTAGATTGCGTTGTTGTCGTCGACGACATAGATCAGGTCGACGCCATCGGCGGTGCACTCGTCGCTGCAAACGCCGGCGACGCATTGCTGTTCGGCATTGCAAGTCGAAATCACCTCGCCCAGCGTGCCGTCGGCGCTGCAGCCAACAATGTCGTTGCCATCACAGCCGGTGCCGACGCCCGGATCGCACTCGGCGCATCGACCTAGATCCGCCGCGCACGCGAAGTCGCAGACCTCGGTGGTGGCAAAAGCACCGCCGCTGCAGGTTTGCAGCTCGCGGCCCTCGCACTGAATTTGGCCGTCGGTGCAGGGTCCGCTCGGCGGCCCGCTGCTACCGCCGCCGCTGGTGCATGCGGCCATCAGCCCGATCAACAAGGCGCAGGTAACAACAAGAATATGTTTCATACGCCCATATGGTCTGCCGAATTAAGGTCAAGATCTAGGGGGAACGAACGCTGCACGCCCCGTGCTTGCAACATGGTGCACCGAGGTCCCCCTGCGGCGCAGGTTTACTTACATAAGGCGCCGTCGTGGCGGTGTGATACAGCTTGGTCGTGAGCAAGCCGCAGACCTCCGCCACCCGCGTCACCACCGCTGCCGGCGAGGCTTCCGCGCCGCGCGACTTCGCCTGCGTGGTGGCAATGGACGCCGCGCGAGGCATTGGCCGTCATGGCGATTTGCCGTGGCCACCGCTTAAGGGTGATTTGCAACACTTCGCGCGCCTGACCACGACGGCCTCGCCTGGCCGCATGAACGCGGTCATCATGGGCCGCAAGACGTGGGCGTCGTTGCCCGACAAGTATCGGCCCTTGCCGCGGCGCCACAACGTGGTGATTTCGCGGCAGCCTCAATTGTTACCCCCGGGCACCCTCGCCGCCACCTCGCTGCCTGATGCGCTCGCCAAGGCCGCGGGGCTTCCAACGTGTGACCAAATCTTTGTCGTTGGTGGCGGCCAGATTTACGCCGAGGCCGTCACGCACCCGCGCTGCCAACACATCTACCTCACCGAAATCGACGCAACATATGACTGCGATACGACGCTCGTCGCGCTGCCGGACTTTGTGCCCGATCTGGGTTGGCCGGCGCAGTCGCACAGCGAGGGCGACGTGCGCTTTCGCATCTCGCGGCTGATGCGCGCGGTAGCGACTACACCGCAACCGCAAATTTGATGAACGGGTGGTGCTGATAATTTTCGAGCACCACGTCTTCAAATTGCAGTTCAAGCAAGGGCTTGGCGGCGAGACGCAGCGTCGGCAGCGGCAGCGGCTCGCGCGCCAGCTGAACTTTGAGGCCTTCGACGTGATTGGCGTAGATATGCGCATCGCCCATGGTGTGAACAAAAAAGCCTGGGGTTAGCCCGCACTCCTGCGCGATCATGTGCGTCAGCAGCGCGTAGCTCGCGATGTTAAATGGGACCCCGAGCGCGATATCGGCCGAGCGCTGATAGAGCTGGCAGTCGAGCCGCTCGCCCGCGACATAAAATTGAAAAAAGGCGTGGCATGGCGGCAGCTTCATCTTGGGCAAGTCGGCGACGTTCCACGCCGAGACAATTAAGCGGCGCGAGGTCGGATCGCGCCTAATTTGCGCCACAACCTGAGCGATTTGGTCGATGCCAGTGCCCCCCCAATTTCGCCATTGCGCGCCGTAGATGGGCCCTAAATCGCCATTTTCATCGGCCCACGCGTCCCAGATCGGCGTGTGCTTGGTGAGGTCGTCCTGATGAATGTTGGTGTGGCCGCGGAGAAACCACAAGAGCTCGCGCACCACCGCGGGGAAGAGCACCTTCTTGGTGGTGACGAGCGGAAACCCTTGCCGCAAGTCGTAACGCGTCTGCGCGCCGAACACGGACAGCGTGCCCGTCCCGGTGCGATCGCCGCGCGGCTCGCCATGCTCGAGCACGTGGCGCACCAGATCTAGATAGCCCTGCATCCCGCCAGCCTAGTGAATCTGCGGCAAGATGACAACGGTCTGAACATGCGTCGTCGCAAACGACGTCACATACGCGAGCAACGTCTTGGTCATCGCGCGCGGCAGCCCGGCATTGGTCGCCAGGTCGCCGACGCCCGCCTTGACGAGCTCGCCGACTAGGCCCTCCGTCACGCCGCCCATCGACACCACCACGTCGCGCAGCGTTGGCTCGGGCGGATACACCTCAAGCGGCACGCTCGGCGCGACGCCGCTTTTTTCTTGCGCAAACGCGATCGCCGCATCGAGCCCGCCGTGTTCGTCGATGAGGCCGTTGGCTAGCGCTGCGCCGCCCGTCCACACGCGGCCTTGGGCCAGCGGCTCGACCTGCGCGGCGGTCTTGCCACGCCCCTGCGCGACGCGTCCGACGAAAGCCTGATAGACGCGCTTCATGCTCGCCTCGATCGCGCTTTTCTCGTCGGCCGTCCACGGCGCCAGCGAGCTATAGATGCCCGCGCGCTTGCCCTTGCCGATGGCATAGGTGTCGATGCCGAGCTTGGCCAAGGCCTTGCCCGGTGCCAGCTTGCCGCCCACCACGCCAATCGAGCCCGTCAGCGTCGTCGGCAGCGCAAAAATACGCGCCGCCGGCGCCGCGATATAATAGCCGCCCGAGGCGGCATAATCGCTCATCGACACCACCAGCGGCTTTTTGCCGGCCAGCGCGCTGAGCTGATGCCAAATCAGTTCCGAGGCCTGCGCGCTGCCACCACCGGAATCGATGCGCAGGACCACGGCCTTGACGTTGTCGTCGTCGGTGAGCACGCGCAGCGCCGAGACCAACGTATGCGAGTAGATGCCTTCGCGCGCGCCGAGCACGCCGTCGCCCGCGCCATCGGCGATATTGCCGACCGCATATACCAGCGCCACGTGCGGCGCGGTGGGCCGCGACGAGGGCACGATGCCAAGAAACGTCATGAGCTTCATCGCGCTATGCAGCGAGTTCTCGACCCGCCATGGCACCGACTTCCACGCGCCGTGGCCGTCGCGCCAGGCTTCAAAGCTCGCCACGCTGTCGATGAGTTTTGCCGCCTGCGCCTCCTCGGCGCCAAACAGCGCCTGATCGATCGCCGCGACCACCGCCTCAGGCGGCAGCTTGCGATCGCTGCTGATCGTCGCGACCATCCACGCATGCGCCGAGCCGACGATCTCGCCCAGCGTCTCGCGCATTTCGGGAGACGGCTCGCGCCTCGTCAGCGGTTCGGCGGCGCCCTTGTATGCCCCGACATGCAAAAAGTCGGCGGTGACGCCGAGCCGATCGAGCAGGCCCTTAAAGTGAATCGGCATGGTCAGGGGCCCGGGAATCGCTAACTCGCCTAGCGGCGCGAGCGCAATCGATTCACAAGCGGTTGCCACGACATACTCGGCATTGCTCAGGCGCTCGGCATGGCAGTGGATGGGCTTGCCCGCCTTGCGCACGGCCAGCATGGTTTCGCGCAGCTCCTGCGCATCGGCCAGGCTGATGTCGAGCGCCGACATGCGCAGCAACACAGCCGTCACGTTGGCGTCGCCGCCGAGCGATGCCAAGCGCGTGCGCATCTCGCGCAACGACGCGCCGGACGCGCCGCTCCACGAATAGGTTTCGAGCTCCGCGACGCCGCCGTCGAGCGACATCAAGGCGACGTAGGGTTTGCTATCGTCCTGACTAGCAGACGCTTTCGGCGCCTCGTAGGGTCCTGGCTGCTCGATTGCCTTGCCGAGTTTTTCCAACATCGCTTGGAGGTTCTCGGTGTCGAGCGTGTCGCCCTCGCCATTGGCGGACGCCTTGCCCGCCGCCGCGCCCCCTTTGGGCGGTGTGCTCCAAGGATCTACCTTGTCGCCGTCGCCACCTTTGCAACCAAGCGCGAGCGCGCTCACCAAGCTCATGCTAATCCAAGCGGTCCATTTGCCCATAGATCGCGGTTGTAGCACCTTTACGACGCGTTGCCGCCGCGGTCGTCCGTCCACGTCGACGCCGCTACCGCGAGCTCGGCTGGGCGTCCGCTGGCGCGGGGGGAGGCATTTGCGATGAGGTCTCGCGCGGATTGGCGAGGATCGTCGGATCCATGCGCCGCAACATGAGCTGAACGCTATCGATGGGGCGCAAATCGCGGCCAAGCGCACCGCCGGTTGGCAAGCGATACACACGCTTGGCCCAGGGATAGCTGGCGCTGCGCACCACCACTGCGAGTTCGCGATACCCCGCCCGCTTGGCGTGCGCTCGCAGGCGATCGAACTGCGCCACCGTGGCCGACGGCAAGAGATGCACGGCCAACTCGGGATACTTCGGCTTGGCCTGAGCCAAGGCGACGCGGACGTCGGTAACCGCGGCGCCCTCGACCATCGTATCGCCGTGCTCGTCGAGCTCGACCGTCGGGTGCCCTTCCCACGGCTCCGATTTGTCACCCGCAAGCGGCCACCGCCGCGGATCGGCCCATCGGCTGATCTGGCGCAGCTCGCCGGTGAATTGGCGATCGATCGCTTCCCATCGCTCGACAAACCGCCGCCACGCCGGATCGCCACACTCTCGGCAGGCCGAAACGGCCGCCCGCACGCGCTCGGTAAACCGCCGCGCCGCGAGCGCGCCGACGATGGCGTTTTGATACTCCGGCACGATATATTTGCATTCGTTAGGCAAGACGTCGGCACAAAGGCGCAGCAAATACGCGCTCGCCCCCTCGACGGCACCATTGACGACTTTTGGCGCCAGGCCGTCGGCTTGGCTGTCATAACGGCCATCAGGGCTTTCTCGCGCCAGACTGGGCGCCAGGCCGACCGACCACACCGTGGTGGCTAGCTGCTGTGCCCGCGTCGACCACGGCACATCGAGGTATTGCGCCACCGGCTCGAGTGCCAAAACGACCAAGCGTCGCTCGGTTTCATTGGCAACTTGTTCGTCCATACCGGCCCGCAGCATCCGGAGCTGCTGCGCCATTTTCCAATATGCTTCAGGCGTGCGGCCTGCGGCCGCAAAGACCGCGATCGCGTCATAGAGCTCGGTGCGATTGTAGTCGCCGCCTTGGTCGGGCCGCACTTCGACCTCGGCGCTACCACAACCCGCGGCAAGGGCCACGACGAAGACAAGGGCTAGGCCCCATGCCAGGTGCCTAGTCATTGCTCACCTGGGCGATACGCTTGACCGTCGACGGATCGAGGAACAAGTACACCGCGTCGGCAAACGTCACGTAGGCGCCAGCCCAGACCGGAATTTCGGTCTCCGCGGGGATGCGTTCCCCATTGATATAGGTACCGTTCTTTGAGTGATGGTCGATGACCGCATACGTGCGCTTGAGGCTGCGCACCATCAGCGAGGCGTGGCGCTTGCTGACGCGATGACTCGGTAGCTGGATGTCCATCCCGTCGGCGCGACCGATGGTTAGCGAGGTCTCCGGCGCGGCAAACGGGCGATTGGGCCCAAGCAAGATCGTGACGCACGTACCAAGCTCTGCGGAGAGCCCGGCTAACCAATTGCCGGGCGTATCGATCCCTGTGCTCGCCCCGGTTACGAACTGGCCGCCGGTAACGCCCGTGCGCTCGGTGACCTCGGGTGGCACCGTTTCGACGAGCAGCGGCACAAACAGCGTCTCGCCACGGCCAACCGCCCGCAACAAGTCGCCAAATTGGCAGGTGCCACGCCCATCCACGCCGTCGAGCTTCACGGGGCTACCGTATCACGAGGCCAGCGAGCCTGCGCAAGGCACGCTTGGATTTCCGCATCGTCGACGTGAGCGCCGATCACCACCATGCGCGGCTCGATGGCGCCGCCAAACGGCTCGATCGAAACGCGGCGGCCGACGCGGTGAAACACGGCGCCGTGCGCGACCTCGCTACCGGTGCGTCGATCGATGCCGTAGGCGAGGCCCTTGATGCGGACATAGCCGGCGCCCAATTCGTCGATGGCATCGCAGAGCGCCTCAAGGTCGACCAAGGCGGGCAGATCATACGCATGCGCGACCAAGCCGTGTGGATGCGGCGCTCCGTCGTCGGCGTGATGATGACCCGCGCCGGTCGGGCGATGGCCTCCGGCGGCGCTTGCTAGCGGTTCCGAGGCGACGAAGCTGGCCAGCCAAGCGCCCAGCTCATCGCGCGCGGGCGAAAGCACGAGCACATGCGGGGCGAGGTCGGCGAGCTTTGCCATGACCTGCCCCAGCTGCGCCGCGGGCACCAGCTCGTGCTTGGTAACCAGCAAGACATCCGCCGAGACGATTTGCGATTCCGCGGCCGGGCTCGCGGCGAAGGACGTCAAGATGTTCTCGGCATCGACGACCGTGATCACGGCGGCCAAGCGCACGGCCTCGGCGAGGGGCGACTTCTCGCACGACCAGATAATGGGCAAGGGCTCGGCGACGCCCGTCGTCTCAACGATGATTGCCTCGAGATCGGGATAGGCCTCGATCAACCCGAGCAGCGTCTTGTCGAACGACTCATTAAGGGTGCAACAAATGCAGCCGCCGGGCAGCTCAATTTGTCGCGACATGGCATCGGGCAGCAAGCTGCCATCAATGCCCACGGCCCCGAGTTCATTGACCACCAAGGCGACGCGCGTGGCGGGCTCGCCCGCTCGCTGGCGCCGCGCTAGGAATTGGTTGAGCAGCGACGTCTTGCCAGCCCCCAAAAAGCCGGTCACCAAAAAAACTGGCACCATGGCGGGACTATACTCCGCCGCTACCACGACCACGTCGGGGTGAGCGTTTCTTGGCCGCCATAGATCGCGATGCGAAACGACCCCGATTTGCCCCCCGGTCCCACCACGCGGACGTCATGAAAACCCGGCGTTAGGGCGAAGCGGACAAAGGGCGCCTCGCCGACGCGCTTGCCGTCGATGTACACCACGGCCTTGCCCGGCGCCGAAAACGACCAAAATCCGAACTTGCTGAGCGCCTCAATCTCATCGCGCGCCGGCAAGGCGCGTGCGCGCGGCGGCGCAGGCGTGGCGTCTTTTGCGGCGCCGAGCGCGGACTTGGCACCGGCGGCTTCGCCGATCGTAGGCTGTCCTGCGACCGCGTCGCCCGGCGAGCGCTGCGCAACAAACAGGGCGTAGACAACACACAGCGCGATCGCCGCTAGGCCACCGCCAATCCACCGCTGCGCGCGGCGACGCGATGGCCCACGAAGATCGATTAATTCCGGCGATGGCATCGCGGCCACATCGCTGCCGCTGACGCGCGCCGGCCGCACATTGCCGAACTCGGCGGCAAACGCGGCCTGCGCCGCTGCCTGAAAGGTTGGCCGGGCGCGCTCGTGATCCACCTCGGCGACGATGCGGTCCTTGATCGCCATCTCATCCGCAAACGAAGTCGCGAGCAGCTCGGCGAGGATCGCCGGACGCGGCGCCTCACCCGCCGCCGCCTCAAATGCCGCGGCAAAGGCAGCGCACGTCTCAAACCGATCCGCGGGATCGCGGGCGAGCGCTTTGGCCACGACCTCCGCCACCGCGGGCGACGTGCTCGGGCACCATTGCCGCACGTCGGGAATCGGCTGCTCGGTGATCGCCTTGAAGGTCGCGAAATCCGCGTCGCGATGAAACAGGCGTCGCAACGTCACCAGCTCCCACATCACCGCGCCGAGCGCGAATACGTCGCTGCGCCGATCGAGCGGCAGCCCGAGGATCTGCTCGGGTGACATGTAGGCGTTCTTGCCCTTAATGGTGCCGGTGCGCGTGTGCGTGCTTGAGGTCTTAGCCTTGGCAATGCCAAAGTCGAGGACCTTCACCGCACCGCTCGCTGTTACGTAGAGATTGGGCGGCGAGATGTCGCGATGCACGAGCCCGAGCGGCTGGCCCGCGGCATCAGCAAGCTCGTGGGCAAAGCCGAGGCCCTCACACGCTTGCGCCAGCAGCGCCGTCAGCACGCTCGGCGGGAACGGCTTGGCTAGCCGTGACTGCAGCGACATAATGCGCGACAGCGGCATCCCATGGAGATACTCCATCACCATAAACCACGCACCGCGATCGCAATCCAGGCCATAGACGCGGCAGACGTTGGGATGCACGATGCGGCTGGCGAGCTCGGCCTCATCGCGAAACATTTGAATAAAGTGCTCGTCATCGGCGAGATGCGCGAGGATGCGCTTGATTACGAAGAGCCCACCCGCGCCTGGGGCACCGCCGCGGCGCCGCGCGAGAAAAATCTCGGCCATGCCGCCCGTGGCGAGCTTGGCGATCAGCTCAAAATCGCCAATCGCGTCGCGATCGAGACCGAAAGCGCCAGGCGAGCCCACCATCGATAATTATAGGCCGCGCGAGTGCGGCCGCGATAGCGCCTTAGCGCCGCATCGCATGTCAGCTTAAACCGAGCACGTGGGCCTTGGCGTGCGCGTGTCTCACATGTGTGTCCAGCCGCTCGCGCTAACCGCCCGAGACGATTGGCGCCGGTGGAATCAAGTAGTCAAACCATTGCGACGGCGCGCCGGCGCGACCTTCCATGGCGGCGACGGCGACGTTAAACATTTCGCGCGCGGCGACGTAGTGTAGCTCCCAGCCCCGCGCCTGGCAGGCCTGGCGCAAGGCGGTGTGCAGGGCATGCCCACCGCTGCCGAGCAGCGAGTCAGCGGTCGCCTCGATCGCGCCATGGGTGTGGACCTTGACGAACAACCATTCTTCGCGGCCGGTGACGCAGATGCCTTGATCGAGCCACGTCGCCACGCGCTGCGCGGTTGCCGGATCGCGGCCGGTGATCGCGCCGTTTTCGATCCGCAGGTTCCGCGCGCCCTTGCGCGCCAGCGCCAGCGGCCCCGTGATTAGCAGCAGGCGATCGTCGTAGCGCACGCCCACCCGCGCATGCACGCCATGATCGGCCGCGCGCGCCTTGGTTAGATCGCCCGCCGGCCAATAGATCGCATTGACCAGCGGCGGCTGACATGGGTCTGGCGCCGACGGAAACGTAAAGTCGGCGTAGCACCCCAGCTCATGCAGCAGCGTCAATTCGTCGTCGACGCCACACCACTTGCGATCGGGACGGCTGTTGGCCAGGCTCCAATTGCCATGGATAAATGACCAGCGCGGCTGCCCCGCGACGACCGGTAACGCGCCATGTTTGGCGAACGCCGCCAGATGCTGACGAAACGTTTCGCGCAAGGTCTCGCGCGTGTCGCCGTCGTGGTGCAGGTGCACCTCGATCTCCCCGAGGCCTCGTCGCGCCAGCGACGCCAAGCCTTCCATAAACGCCGGCCGATACTCATCGCCGGGAAAGAAAAAGCTGTGGCGCGGCGCGCGCCCGTTGACGTCGCGATGGACCGCCGCGAACTCTGGGTAGCGCTCCACCCACGCATTAACGCGAGCCTGGCCGCGCGCCTCATCGACACCGCCCCACAGCGGCTCATAGTGATCGCACAGGCAAAACAGCACGTGGCGCACCGGCACATGCCGTGCGCGGGCGCGCCGCCACTTCGCCGCCAACGCGCCGCCGAGCCATTGATGCAGGTTGCGGGGAAGCGGTGGCCATCGCATGCGCGGCCCATGATACGCTGGAACCATCGCAATGGGAAACCGCGACGCCTACGCACGCTTGCTCTCGGGCGTCTTGTTCCCCGCCTTTGAACACTTGCGCGGTCGCCCCACGGTCGCGCTGATGCGCTTCCTAGACGAGAGCCAATGGTGGCCCTTGGCGCAGCTTGAGGCGTATCAGCTCGGCCTGTTGCGGCGGCTGGTGCGCCATGCGTTTGCCCATACGCCGCATTATCGCGAGCTCGCGGCCAGCCATGGGTTGGCCGCCACGCACGTCGATTCCTTGGCGTGGCTGGCACGCCTGCCGGTGCTTGAGCGTCAGCTAGCGCGCACGTCTTTTCACGCGCGCACCAGCGAGGTGCCGCCGCGCATTGCGGTGCAAAAAGCCAGCAGCGGCACCACCGGCGAACCGATGAAGGTGGCGTACAACGAGGAATCGCGCCATTTTCGCGATGCCATGCGTTGGCGCGCCTATGGCTGGGCCGGCTACCGCGTCGGCAACAAGGCGATGCACTATTGGGGCATGCTCGGCAGCCAGGTCGCACCGGCGCAGCGCCTCAAGATGGCGATCGATCATCGCTTCAAGCGCGACCTTTATGTCGACAGCACCCCGCGCAGCGACGCCGCCTTGGCCGAGGTCGTCGCCACGATCAAGCGAGCGCGCCCCGAGGTCATCGTCGCTTATACGCAAGCCGCGGTGGCACTCGCCAAATTTGTCGCGGCGCACGACGCCCGCGCCTGGGACGACATTCCCATCATCTGCGCGGCCGAGCGGCTGTGGCCACATGACCGCGCCACCATCGCCGCTGCCTTTGGGCCCGGCGTGTTTGAGACCTATGGCTGCCGCGAGGTCATGCTCATTGGCGGCGAGTGCGAGCAGCACGACGGCATGCACCTCGCGATGGAAAATATAATCACCGAGATCTTGGTCCGTCAGGGCGACGCGTGGCGCGCCGCCGCGCCCGGCGAGGCCGGCGAGGTCGTAGTCACCGATTTGCATAATCTCGCCAATCCCATGCTGCGCTACGCCACCGGCGACATGGCGGTGGCGAGCCCCTATGGCGATGCCACCTGCGCGTGCGGCCGGCAACTGCGGCGCCTTGGAAGCGTTGAGGGTCGCGTCACCGAGACCCTGCATGACGGCCACGGCAACCCGGTCAGTGGGCTGTTGTTTTCCATCTTGTTCGTCAAGCTGCAACCCTATGCCAAGCAATTTCAGGTCGTGCAGCGCCGCGATGGCAGCGTCTGCCTGCGCGTCGTGCCGATGACTTCGCCGCCTGCGCCCGAGCTCACCGCCATCGCTCAGGCGTTCTGCGCGCAATACCTGCCCGCCACCACGCTCGACGTCGCTTACGTCGACGACATCGAATTAACCAAGGCCGGCAAGCTGCGCCTCGTCGTCGTCGAGCGCTAAACAGAAACGCGGACACGCTAGGGGGTGTCCCTAGTTTTTGAGCGTGGCCCATGCGTGATTTGCCATGGCGCGAAGTGCTTGTCCGATATGTGGGCCGCGCAAGCGGACCGGCAGGTGAGCGCACATGTCTTCCTGCTCGCAGATAGCACCCTCCCGGGCGCTGCGAGACCGCTGTGGTATCCACATCCCTCGGTGCTAGTCACACCGCCCTGCAATCTATGCTCGCGGAAGAAACGTGCGCCACCTGCCGGTAGGTGGCCCACGCAGGCGATGCGCGGCCTAGGTTAGCCACCTCCAGGCACAGGCGAGTTCGACCAGCGCGAGGTAGTTACGGGCGGATTTCTCGTAGCGGCTGGCGACGGCACGAAACCGCTTAAGGCCGTGAAAACAGCATTCGACGAGGTACCGACTGGCGTAGGCGTGGCGATCAAGTCGACGCCGCCGCGTGCGTACCGGAAGCGCGGCAATCACGGGCCGCATGTCCCGCGCTCTGACTTCAGCGACGAACGCGTCGGAGTCGTAGCCCGTGTCGCCGAGGAGCGCTGCGCCCTGAGCATAGTCGAGCAGCTCCATGGCGGCGGTCATTTCGTGGCGCTGGCCGGGCGTGAGCGTGACGTGGAGCGGCCGGCCCCCGCCGTCGGTGATCGCGTGGATCTTGGTGGAGAAGCCGCCTCGACTACGACCCAAACAGTTGAATTCGGGCCCCCTTTTCCACCCGCGGCATCTTGGTGGGCGCGGACGTTACTGCCATCAACAATAGATCCGGATTTATCGACACGAACCTGCAGCGCCTTAAAGATGAGTTTCCAATAACCGCGCTTAGCCCAGTTGTTGAAGCGATTGTAGACGCTTTTCCACGGCCCGAAGCGCTCGGGCAGATCACGCCACGGCAGGCCTGTCTTGGCGCGAAAGAGCACCGCATCTACGAACTGTCGGTCGCCGATTTTGGCGCTTGGCCCACGCTGCTGCTTGGGTATGACCGCGACCAAGCGCGCCCACTGCTCGTCTGTTAAAGCATGCCGTCGCATGCCTTGGTTGGATCACATGCTCAGTAGCGCGGACAAGCCGCGCCACATGCTTTCACGTAACCGATCGAAATGATCGAGGTTTCCGCATGCAAAAACTAGGGACGCCCCCTAGTGTCCGAATGCTGGAATCGTGCGCTTGTGTTTCGTCAGAGAAAGGCCGCGCCAACCCATGCACGCGCGAGCCTCGTTACAGCCAGACGGCTCATGATCCATCACATCTTTTGCGGCCCATGCGCCCGGGCCAAGCGGCCTGGAGCGCAATCATGCTGATCTGTTAACCGGCTCGCCGCCGTTGTCGCTTCCTTCGATGTTGTCGCCAGCCTGCCGGAGAGCTTGCCCCCGCAGACCTGGAGGCCGCGTACAGGTTTGTCAACCATGAGAAGGTGACGGTGGACGCGCTGTTGGCCCCGTACGCAACCGTGGTCAATGCCATGCACGCCATCACTGCGCTCGGCGGCCACATCCCTCATTCACGCGTGAAATTGTTCGTGTAGGCGCCGGGTGCGGCTTCAAATGGCCAGCGCCCCGGCGCTCCATCGCCAACCCTGCGCAACTGCGAAGAACGCTCCGCTCGCAATCGTCGTAACCCCTTCGGCCAACGGTGCGTAGTTGATAACTGATCGGAACTAAGTCTGAGAATTGTGCTGCCGCGTCCCCGGTCCTGGCCGGAAGCTTAAGTGACGAGGGCCCGTGGTGTCAGCTGTGTAGCCGGTTTGTACCCCTGTTGATTCTTATAGCCCTTGGCGCCCGATTTTTGCGTTAATGCCAAATCAATGCACGGTGTCAAATCCAAACGGAACGGCACTTTAGGGGCGCAGCTTCAGCTGACCGTGGGCACGCCGCATCGCAAGGCAAAAGATGGATCGCGACGCGGGGGTAAGCGCCCGGGCGCGGGGCGCAAGCCCAACGGCGAGGTAGCGATGGTGTCGCATCTGCGGCGTCCATCGCATAATGCCGCGCATCCGCTGCATAGTTCGATGAAGGTCCAGCGCCCGGCGTGCCCAATCTGCGCCAGCCGCGGCCAGCACGACGCTAGCCGTGGCGCCTTTCGCATCGCGAAGGCCGTCAATCGCGAGCTGGGTCGCGACGGCAAGGTGTGGCGCGGCCGCTACTCCGCGCGGCGACTCTGCGTGCCAAAGGAAGTCCGCAATGCGCTCGTGTACGTGCGCCATGATGGGTGCCATACAGCGCTTGGCGGTGACGGTGAGGCGATGGCGGCCTTCGCTGAACTACGGCGGGCTGGCTTGACGCGGTCACTTTGTGCAGGCAATGGGCTATCTGGCCAGGACACGGGCTATGCGCTTCCCTAATCCCGCGCCAGCGTTGCGCGTCTTCGTTGGCACGCCCGCTGCGTTGGCAGCGTCGCGATGTCGTTGGCTCGCGCCCCGCACTATCACCGCCGCAGGCCAGAAACCACGGTGCTCCACGCCGTAGTCAGTGAGCATCTGCCCGCCTTGCTGCGCGACGCCGATGAGCGCTTCCCTTATGGCTATCCGCGCCACATCGAAAAAACGTTTCGCGCGTATCTGCGCTGCGGTCTGCTCGCTCACGGCTTTGTCCGCGTGCGCTGCGATGCGTGCGGCGATGAAGCCTTGGTCGCGTTCTCCTGCAAGCGCCGCGGCGTCTGCCCTGCTTGTCAGACCCGCCGCATGAGCGAAGCCGCCGCGCACTTGGTCGACCGCATCTTGCCGCCGGCGCCCTATCGGCAGTGGACCATTGTCGTGCCCCACAGGTTTCGGTTGGCCATGGCCTCGCAGCCCGCCGTGCTCTCCGCGGTCCTCACCGCGCTGATGCAAGAAGTGTTCAATTATCAGCGCCGCATTGCCCGCCGCATGAACGTGACGTCACCGCAACCCGGCGCTATCGCCTTCGTGCAGCGCTTTGGCTCATCGCTCAATCTGCACCCACATGTTCACGCTATCGTGCCGGACGTGGTGTTTATGCGCGCCGATGGCGGCCAGCTCGTGCAAATTCCAATCCCACCGCCATCGCCCGGGGACCTGGCGCACCTCGCGCATCGCATGGCCATCCGCGTGCATCGGCTCTTCGAGCGCGCGCCGCAGCGAGGACCGCTGGCCGAGCTCGCCGCGGATGCCGATGCAGCAGATGTACAAGCCGCGCTGAGCGCATCGCTCGCCGAGGCCATGCCGCGCCAACTTGTGTTTGATGCCGGCGACAGCCCCGATGCGAAACGACCGCTCGCTCGCCCGCAGACGGATGCCGCGTACGTTGGCGGCATCTCGCTCCACATTAGTAAGGCGATACCCGCGAACAAGCGCGACCGCCTCGAGCGCTTGCTGCGCTATGGTGCCCGACCGCCTTTGGCTTCATCGCGGCTAACGCAAACACCCAGCGGCAAGGTCGCCTATGAACTGCGCCGCCCCAGCCACACCGGCCAAACTCACGTGGTTTTGCCGCCCGTGGCATTTTTGCGCCGGCTCGCCGCGCTCATGCCGCCGCCCCGCGTCCACATGCTGCGCTTCTTTGGCGTGTTTGCGCCACGGCATGCCTTTCGCAATGAGATTGCCGCACTCGCAGCGAAAGCTGCCGACGCTCCGCGTGTCGAGCCGACCCAGCCAAAGCCCTCACGCAACACCGCTCCCGCGCGCTATCGGTGGGCACAGCTTCTGGCCCGCGTCTTTGCCGAAGACCTCACGCGCTGTCAGCGGCCCTCCTGCCCCGGCAAGATCCGCGTCATTGCCGAGATCATCGACCCCGACGTCATCGCCAAGATTCTGAGCCATCTCGGCCTGCACGAGGTAGCACCCTCCCCACCGCCAGCTCGCGCCCCGCCGCCAGCGCCCGGGTGGGCATGGCCATCGCCGTAGCTGAATTTTTTGTGACCGAGATTCAAACGCCGCAGCCAGCTCGCTCCCTGGCCGCCGTGCCGACCTGCGTCCGCTGCCGTGAAAACGACCTGATTTTCCAGCAATATCAGTGCACTGAAGGCTTTAAATCACCCGCCCCCCGGCATCTGGCACCTTGCCAGCCCCGCTCGGCCTTTGCCACCCTCCGCCTTTTCCGCCTGAAATTTCCTATCCCCCCCGTTGACGAGTATTGGGGAATCGCGTAGCTTGAAGTCACTGTGAAGATCGCATTTCAACGCTTGCGTTAATTTCTGTTCCCTCATTCCCCATTTTCAGGGAATGCCGGGCGCATATCGCGCGTTGAATTCGCTTGATCTACTTTGGCTGCGTCCGTTTGCGAGTTTGCGCGACGGCGTGGCAGCAGTTCAGGCGCATGCGCGCGGTGGCCCGGTGATCCCTCATCTCACGGAGGTTGCCTATGACAAATTCTCATTTTAACGTGTATCGAGCCGCGCTCATCGCGGTTCATGGCCCAGATATCACCGAACAAGAAACCACGCGCTCTATGGAGGAGCTGGCGCATTTGCTGCGCGGGCTGGGTATTGCGCCCAGCCACCAGCTTGTGCAAAAGAGGCCAACGGGCGGTGGCGTTGCCACCTATTTGGGCGCGGGCAAGCTGCGCGACCTCGCGGCGCTGACAGGCGGCAGCGGTGAAATCCATCGCGGGCCGCCGAAGACCAGGCCTAAGCCAGGGCAGCCTGATCCGCATGCGGCGCGCGTCAACTTGGTGGTGGTGGATGACGACCTCAGCCCCGGCCAGCTGCGCCATTTGCAGCAGGCCACCGGCGCCGAGGTGTGGGACCGCACCAACGTCATTCTGCGGGTGTTCGAGCGCCGCGCCCAATCCAAGCGCGCGCGCCTGGAGGTGGAGCTGGCGCGCCAGCAATACGACCTGCCGCATATTCGCGACGACGAGAACATGGGCGATCGCGAGGGCGGCGGCGGGCGAGCCTCGCGCGGCAATTCCAATGTGGCGCTGATGAAGCAGCGCGTGCGCGACCGCATCCAGCAGCTGCGGCGGGAGCTAGACGCCCTGCACGTGGGCGATGCCACACGGCGCAAGCAGCGCGCCGAGACCTTCACCGCCGCGCTCATTGGCTACACCAACGCCGGCAAGTCGTCGCTCATGCGCTTGCTCACCGGCAGCGAGGTCCTGGTGGAGGACAAGCTCTTTGCGACGTTGGGGACCACCACGCGGCAACTTGCGCCACCGACTTCGCCGGCCGTCTTGCTCTCGGACACCGTGGGCTTTATCAAGCGCCTGCCGCATGCGCTCATCTCGTCGTTTCATTCGACGCTAGACGAAATCCACGGCGCGTCGTTGCTCATCATTGTGGTGGACGCCGCCGACAGCGATCTGCGCGGCCAATTGGCGGTGACGCGCCAGATGATTGCCGACCTGGGCGAGGCCGCCACGCCCACCTGGCTAGTGCTCAACAAGATAGACATGGTGTCGCCTGAGGAGCGCTTGGCGCTGCGTGCCGAATTCCCTGACGCCATGGCAATCAGCGCGCATGCGGCGGCCGATGGCAAGCTGCTCCGCGAGCGGCTCATTGCCTTCTTCGACGCGCAGCTGCAAACCGCGCGCCTGGAGATGTCCTACGATCAGCAGGGCCTGCTTGCCAAGCTCCGCCGCCACATCCGCGTGCTCGACGAAGACTGGGGCGAGACCGTCACCGCCACAATTGCTGCCAAGCCCGCGGTGATTGCGCAGCTGCGGGCGGGAGCCGAAAGAGACGCGAGCTAGTTTACTGCAGCTGAGACCGCGCTGCCTGGCAGCCCGCAAACCAGCAGCTTGCGCCCGCTGGGGAAGAACACCTGCATCTTGCCCGGGGAGGGCAGCAGCTCGACGACGCCGAGGCCAAACGTTGGGTGGTCAATGCGGTCGCCCACGGCAAAGAGTTCGCGCGGCTTGTACGTGCGGGAGGGCTTGTTGATGTCGGCCTTCACCATGGGCGCGTTGGCCAGCGGCTTGGCGCCGGTGGCAGATTTGGCACGCGGCTCTTTGGGCGCCTTGGCGATGGGCACGATGTTGCCTTCGGCGTCGATTTCTGTGCGGCGGCGGCTTGGGCCCACGGTGCCGCGCTCGGCGGCCTTGAGCGGCTTGTAGCGGTGATAGCCCTGGCACTGCTTGCACTGGACCTTGATGACCTGGCCCTTGTCCATGGCCACCACCACATGCCAGACGTCGCCGCATTCAATATCAGTGCTCTGAAGGCTTTAAATCACCCGCACCCCGGCATCTGGCACCTTGCCTGCCCCGCGCGGCCTTTGCCACCCTCCGCCTTTTCCGCCTGAAATTTCCTATCCCCCCAGATCGGGAGTCTCCTCGACTTTGGTGAAGACGATCGATGGGACGACGTCCCCGGGGTTTGGCCACGTCGTTTCGATGGTGTCCGCTTGATCCAACCAGGTGCCGGTATTAATGATATCCGCCACCATGATCTCCGCGCGGCCTGCCTCATCGAGCAGCAACCATTGGGTGCAATTGATGCCGTTTTCTAAGAGGTCTTCGCATACCTGACCCGTCGCTAAGGTGTTCACGTAGCGATAGCCGACATAGGTTCGGGTTGGGGCGGTCGGTGCGGGGCCGGGTGGCGTTGGCCCGGCGGGGGAGGTGTCGTCGGCCGGATCACAGGCGCCGAGAACGAGCATGAGTGCGGTGAGCAGGACAAGAGATCTGGTGCGCGACATACCTGGCCGCAGAGCAAGCGCCATACCAAATTGCGGATGCAGACCAACAAATGCGGCTGAGATTAACAAATCCGACATAATTTCCACCGATTGCAGTCCAACAATGGGGTCGCGCCTTGTTCAGCCCAGCCGCGTCGCGATCCCGAATTTCCGCGGAAGGCTCACCGACTGGCATAGAAATCTGAGGGGCTGCAGGTTGATTCGGCGGCCGTTCATTGGCCCGACGTAGGCCGGGACCGCATGACCACCCAGTGGTGAGTCGCGTTCCCATTTGGCCCGTACATTGCGGGCAAGTGGCTGATTTTACGTAGGCAAAGCGACGGCCCGGAATCTGCATTAGCTATCGCCATGCGCATGAAATCCCGATCGTTGTCCTCGGTTCGCTCGCCGCTTGCCGCCGCACCAATATCAGTGCTCTGAAGGCTTTAAATCACCCGCACCCCGGCATCTGGCACCTTGCCTGCCCCGCGCGGCCTTTGCCACCCTCCGCCTTTTCCGCCTGAAATTTCCTATCCCCGTTGATTCGGCCGCGGCATTGGGCGACCCTACGCGCAATGGTGGATCACAAGTCTCGAAAAACGTTCTTTCTCCAATCGATGGTAGCGTGCAGCGCCGCGTTGCTCGTATCGCTTGGGGCCTGCGCGTCAGAATCCGAATCGGTGTTGACCGAGCCTAGCGAGCAAAAGCTTGTCGTCTCGCCGACGCTGCTATTTGAGGCAAACTGGTTTACAGGAAACTTCTTCGTTAGTTTTCTTGACGTCAACCCTACTGTCACTTGCCCCGCGCCGATAAGTGCCTTTGAAGGTAGCTCGACGTGGAGCGATCCGACCACCGGCGCGCTGCGCTACTACACCAATGGCATTAGCTTGCGAAATGCCGCGGGCACCGAGCTCGCCGCCAACCTTGGAGGCAATTCGACCGCAACCGAGACCGCCGTTTTTGTCCCCGTGCCCGGAGCGCCGGATCGTCTTTTTGTGTTTTCCAACAACACGACAAGTGTCTTCGTTTCTACGTTGGACACTTCGAACGACACGGTGATCAGCGCGCCCGCACAGGTGGCCACCAACACCGGTGAGGCGATTGGCGGCGTAGCCGACGATGCCAATGGCTTGTGGCTTGTGCTCTTTAACGGCAATTTCCTCGATGCGAGGCACATCGTCGACGGCACGGTTATCGGCGTTTTGCCGGTGCAGAGCGCGCTGCCTGTAAATGTCGCGCCGAGTAGTCGCGGCACGATTCGCTTTTCCCGTGCCGGAGATAAGATCGCCATCGCAACCGAGTCTCCTGCTGGCTCATGGTGGGCGGACTTTGACAAGGTCACCGGGACGGTAGCCTCGCCGTGGCGGCAAGTTCACACCGCCCGAGGTTACTCGCTTGATTTTTCACCCAACGGTAACATGCTATATGTCCCATTTTCATCGACTAACGGACCGGCGTGGAACGCCGATCGCATTCGGCAACACGATTTAATTAACAATACCAACGTAGACCTGGTGTTTAGTGCATCGGGTATTGCCCTGGGGCCAGATGATCGCATCTATTTTGCGCCGTATAACGCAGCATCATTGGGTGTGATTGCTGATCCGAATGTCGGTGGCGGCGCGAACTCAGTGCAAGCCGGTGTTTCGCTGGGGGCGTGTCGTGCCGGTTACAACCTGTCCAAAACACTATTCTTAGAGTCGATCCTTACTCCCCCTCCTCCAGCGCCGACCATTGTGACGCCGACCGAAGGCAGCCTGACTAACGACAACACGCCAAACATCACCGGCACGTGCGAGACAGGCGCGACGGTGACCATTCGCGAGGGCGCGACGACGCTGTGCACGGCGGTGTGCGCGGCCTCGGCGTACTCGTGTACGTCGAGCGCGCTGACGGATGGGCTGCATAGCATCACGGCGACGCAGGTGACTGGCGGTGGCTCGAGTCCGGCGTCGGCGGTGCGTAACTTCACGGTAGATACGGAGGCCAACGCGCCGACGATTACGACGCCGACCGAAGGCAGCGTGACCAGCGACAACACGCCGAGCGTTACCGGCACGTGCGAGACGGACGCGACGGTGACCATTCGCGAGGGCGCAACCACGCTGTGCACGGCGGTGTGCGCGGCGTCGGCGTACACGTGCACGTCGATCGCGCTGGCGGATGGTGAGCACGAGATCACGGCGACGCAGGTAGACCTCGCGGGCAATACCAGCGTGGCGTCGCCGGTGCGCAATTTTACGGTGGATACGGTGGCCAATGCGCCGACGATTACGACCCCGATCGAATTTAGCGTGACCAACGACAACACGCCGAACATCACCGGCACGTGCGAGACGGACGCGACGGTGACCATTCGCGAGGGCGCAACCACGCTGTGCACGGCGGTGTGCGCGGCGTCGGCGTACACGTGCACGTCGATCGCGCTGGCGGATGGTGAGCACGAGATCACGGCGACGCAGGTAGACCTTGCGGGCAATACCAGCCTCTCGTCGGCAATCCGTAAATTTACGGTGGATACGGTGGCCAATGCGCCGACGATTACGACGCCGACCGAAGGCAGCGTGACCAACGACAACACGCCAAACGTCAGCGGCGTGTGCGAAACCGGCGCGACGGTGACCATTCGCGAAGGCGCGACGACGCTGTGCACGGCGACGTGTGCGGCGTCGGCGTATACGTGTACGTCGAGCGCGCTGGCGGATGGTGAGCACGAGATCACGGCGACGCAGGTGGACCTCGCGGGCAATACCAGCCTCTCGTCGGCAATCCGTAAATTTACGGTGGATACGGTGGCCAACGCGCCGACGATTGTGACGCCGACCGAAGGCAGCGTGACCAGCGACAACACGCCGAACATCAACGGCACGTGTGAGACGGGCGCGACGGTGACCATTCGCGAGGGCGCGACGACGCTGTGCACGGCGACGTGCGCGGCCTCGGCGTACACGTGTACGTCGAGCGCGCTGACGGATGGCTTGCATAGCATCACGGCGACGCAGGTGGATCTGGCGGGCAACACCAGCGCGGCCTCGCCGGTGCGCAATTTCACGGTCAACACGGCGGCGCCATCGGCGCCGACGATCGAGCTGCCCGCCGACGGCAGCAGCGGGGTGGATGCAACGCCCACCGTCTCGGGCACCTGTCAAACCGGCACGCTGGTGACGGTGAGCGAAGGCGCGCAGGTGTTGTGCACGGCGAGCTGCATCGCGGAGGCGTATGCCTGCGAGGCCAGCGAGCTGGCAGTGGGCGCCCATACGCTCACGGCGATTCAAACCGATGACCTAAACCAAGACAGCCCGGCGTCGGCGCCGGTCGACTACACGGTGGTGGCTGATAGCGACGAAGACGGCTTATCCGACGAGGAGGAGACCGAGGCGGGCACGGATCCAAACGATGCCGACTCCGATGACGATGGCGTGATCGACGGCGACGAGCCTGCGTGGAACGTCGACAGCGATGGCGACGGGCTCATGAATGCGCTGGACGCCGACAGCGACAACGACGGCCTGTTCGACGGCACCGAGCTTGGCCTGGGCTGCGGCCTGCCGGCGACGGATCCAGTGACGGGGGCGTGCATCGCCGATGCGGACGCCGGCGCGACGACCACCAATCCGCTGGATGCCGACACCGACGATGGCGGGGTGAGCGATGGCGCGGAAGACGCCAACCACGACGGCGCGATTGACCTGGGCGAGACCGATCCAAACGTCGGCGCGGATGACGTGGGCATCGTGGACACGGATGGCGATGGGCTGTCCGATGCGGAAGAAGACTTCTTGGGCACGGATCCGCTCGATCGGGATAGCGATGACGACGGCACGCCTGATGGCCAAGAGGCCAATCCCGGGCAAGACAGCGATGGCGACGGGCTGATCAACGGCCTTGATCCGGACAGCGACAACGACGGCTTGGCTGACGGCACCGAGCAGGGGCTGGGCTGCGATGATCCAGACACCGACGCGGCGGCGGGGCAATGCGTCGCCGATGTCGACCCCGCCACCACCACGTCGCCGCTTAACCCGGACACCGACGGCGGCGGCGTCAGCGACGGCGACGAAGACACCAATGGCGACGGCGCCGTCGACCCTGGCGAGCGCGATCCGAACGCAGGGGCGGACGACGGCGATGAGCCCGTGGTTGATGAAGATCGTGACGGCGACGGCGTAGTCGATGAAGACGACAATTGTCCGGACCTCGCCAATGCCGACCAGGCAAACCAAGACGGCGACGGCGTGGGCGATGCCTGCGACGACGATGCCGATGGCAATGGCTTTGTCGACGACGGCAGGGTCGCTGGCGGCAAGCTCGGCTGCTCGGCGGCCCAGGCCCCAACAGGCCACCTGGTGGGCCTCGTGATCTTCGCGCTCGCCGCGCTGCGCCGCCGCCGCAAGGCCTAAGGCGCACCAGCCGCGAGCCGTCAATGGCGGCGACGTGCCGGCGCACATTGCGCCGTCACGTCGCTCGCGTCGTAACGCGCGGCTCGCGTCATCTTCTAGCCGCGCGTTCTTGCAGCGCTGGATGTGCCGACACGGCGCAGTATAGATACGGCGCTTACATAACGGTAGGTTTTCTGCGCAACAAAGACATGCCAGTTCGTTGCGGATTAAGGTGGATAAATCCAGAATGATTTCACCTATGAGAACAAGCAAGCAATCGTTATGGATGACCGCGGTGATCGCGGCGGGGGTCCTCGCGACCGCGATGCCCGCCGCCTCCGCGCAAGTTGTCGATGAGGCCGCCGATTTTTCGGTGGAGCGATATCGCCTGGCCGCTGACAAGCTAGGCATCCTCACCGCCGAAAGCGCGGATATTCCGTATCGCGGCTACTGGGACGTCAGCGCGTGGTTTGGCTACGCCAACGATCCGCTGGTGCTGTATCGCATCGTCGATGGCGAGCGCGTTCGCCAAGGCTCCCTGGTGAGCGAGCGTTTCGGCGGCGAACTCGGGCTCTCATACGCCGTGCACGCGCGGCTGCAGGCCTTTGCCGCGCTTGGGTTGATTGGCACCACGAATCGATTTGCGTCTAATCCGGCGGTGGTCGGCGAGCTCGATGACATTTCAGGGTTTGGCCTCGGCGATACGCGGCTTGGGCTCAAGGCGCAGCTGCTCAAGGGTGGCCTCAATTTGGCCATCTTGGGCGAAGGCGTCATCGGTACCGGTGGCGGCGAGGCTTATCGCGGGGAGCGCGACTGGGCGTTGTCGCCTGCGTTGCTCGCCTCGTTTGGCGCGGGCCCGCTGCGTTTCTCGCTAAACCTTGGGTACATCATGCGCAAGCAGTCAACCGTGGCTGACTTGGTCGTCGACGACGAGGTGTTTGGGAGGGCGGCGGTGGCCTTGGGCCTGGGACGTGCGCGAGCGCTTGAGTTACAAGCCGGCGTTCAACTTGGCTCGGCCAAAGACGAATTTTTCAGCCGCGTGTCGTCAGATCCTGCCGAAGTCTTGTTCGGCCTTGCCTACAACGTGGGGCGCAAGCAAAGGGCCCAGATTTTTGCCACCGGCGGCGTCGGCCTCAATGAAGGCTATGGCACCCCTGACTGGCGCGCCCTCGGCGGCGTTCGCATCGGCGCCGGGCTTGCGGACGCTCCGGCGAAGGCCAAAGACACCGATGGCGATGGCATCAGCGATCCAAATGACGCCTGTATCAATGACAAGGAAGATGCCGACAAGTTCGAAGACGACGACGGCTGCCCCGAGGCCGACAACGACAAAGACGGCATCTTAGACGGCGACGACAAGTGCCCCAACGAGCCCGAAACGGTCAATCAGGTCGCCGATGAAGACGGTTGCCCTGATGTTGGCGACCGCGATCGCGACGGCCTCGCCGACGATACCGACAAGTGTCCGGACGAAGCCGAAGACTTCGACGGCTTCGAAGATGAAAACGGCTGTCCCGACCTCGACAACGACAAGGATGGCGTCGCCGACACAGCGGACAAGTGCCCAATGGAGCCAGGTCCCGTCGAAAACAACGGCTGCCCTGATACGGATGGCGATGGCGACGGCGTGGTCGACCGCCTGGATAACTGCCCGAATGAGCCGGGTCCCAAGGAGAATCAGGGCTGTAAGGCTAAGCAGCAGGTGGTCATCACCGACACCGGCCTGCAGATCCTCGATATCGTCTACTTTAAGACCAACAGCGACGTGATCTTAAAGAAGAGCTATCCGCTACTCAACAACGTTGCGGCGGTCATCAACGCGCAAACGCGCATCGCCAAGATTCGCGTTGAAGGCCATACTGACAGCCAAGGCGACGATGAGAGCAACCTCGATCTGTCGCAGCGGCGGGCCGATTCGGTGAAGGCGTACCTCATCCAAAAAGGCGTCGCGGCCGAGCGGCTGCAAGGCCAAGGCTTTGGCGAAACCATGCCGGTCGACTCCAACGACACCAAGGCCGGTCGCGCCAAGAACCGCCGCGTCGAGTTCAAGATCGTCAACTAGCCGGTGGCCGGTCGCTGGTGGCGTCGCGGGTAACCGCGGGCGTCAGCCAGCGGCCAACGCGCGCGCGATCCAGCCTTTCAGGCGGGCGTGATCTTGCGGCGGGCATTCGACGATGCGCACGCCAAAACCACAGGCATCGGGGCCCGCGCTCGCTGGGCTTGAGTCTTCGGCGACAATGCGCACGACCTCGGCGCGACACGACACGGATTCGTGATCGTCGTAGAGCTCGACGTCGAGCAGCGTGCCGATGCGGAAGGGATACATCTTGACCACGCGCGTCGCCAAAAACAGGCCCGCGGTGGACATGTCGCGGGTGCGAAAAACGAACTCCTTGGCGTCGCCGCGCGCCATGACGCGGACGAAGGCCGACACCGCTACGCGCTCGGCGGCGCGTTGTTGGGTAGGGCCGGGGGCCGACATCTCCTCATGCTAGCAGAAGCCGCGCGGTGGCCATAGGGCCTTAGATCGGCCGCGGCTTATCTGCCGCGGGCAAGACGGGCAAGAAAGGTGACACGCCCATGTGGCCGTGGTACCAAGACGGTTGCGCCATGGACGTTAGGTGCGATCAATGTCAGACGGTCTACGAGCTAGACGACACGCGGCTTAAGCCGGGTGGCGTCACCGTCAAGTGCACCCAATGTCAATATCAGTGCTCTGAAGGCTTTAAATCACCCGCACCCCGGCATCTGGCACCTTGCCTGCCCCGCGCGGCCTTTGCCACCCTCCGCCTTTTCCGCCTGAAATTTCCTATCCCCTCAAGCCTGGTGCCGCGCGATGCCTCCGCCTTCGTGCCGGATCTCTGGCTGCGCTTGGGCAAGGCCAACATGTCGCTGGAGATGGAAGGCGCCGCGGTGCTCGGCGCGATTGACACGCTGTCGGACCAAGGCATTTCGAACGCGGTGGACATCGTGCAACTCGGCGCGGTGGTTCGCTTTGGCGCCCACTGGCTGGAGGAACGCCTCAAGTTTGGCTTTGAAACCGGCTACGCCAGCGGCGACAGCGCCGATAGCCCCGTGCCGGGCAATGTCCACATCAGCACCGTGCCCAAGCTGCCCGCCCCTGGCGACAGCAAGTACTCGCTGTTTGCCTTTGACCGCGACTATCACGTCGACATGATCTACTTTCGGCAAATCGCCGGCGCCGTGCACAACGCCGTTTACCTGCGCCCCTCGCTGTCGTTCGACTTTGCCAAGGCCTTCCGCATCAGCGCGGTGAACATCACCAGCTTTGCCGCGCGCCCAGTCGCCACCCCGGGCAATGCCTCGGCGCTCGGCACCGAGTTCGACCTCGGCCTGAGCTTTGAAGGCGAAGCCATCTCGCTGGGCCTGGGCTATGGCCTCTTCATTCCGTTCGCGGGCCTTGACCACCGCGCCGGCGACGCCACCAACGACGGCTTTGGCTTTTCGACGCTCAATACCGGCGACGCGGGCAACGCGCAGAGCTTTCAGTTCCGCGCCGCGCTGAAGTTCTAGCGGGCCGTCAAGACGCGGTTTACGCGCGGCAGGTGGCGTTCAAATATCGCGAGCGACTCGCGCGTTGGTCGGGCGAGGCCCAAGCTAACGTCGGTCAGCTGGGCGGAGAGCCGCTTGAAGTCGGCGGCCAATGCCTTGTCGTCAGGCGCCGACCTCTGCGCGATGGCCAAGAGATCGACCATTAAGGCTACGTCCGTGATGTTCAACGGATCTAGCGTTGGCATGACGCGCATCACGCGGCTGACATCGCGTTGCGCGCGCCCAACCGCCCCGCCCGCCGACGGCGCATCGCGCACCGCGTGAAGCTTGCGCACTGCGCGATCGATGGCGAAAACCCGCCCTTTGGCAAAGGCGAGGCTGTCACTCGCCTCGCGATGGAACGTCCTGAGCAAGGCGACCGGCGCATTCGGCGTTTCGAGTTCCTCCATGGCGAGGGCAAGTTTGCCGGTCTCGCTGATCGTCGTGCTCTCGAGGTGGGCCAGAAATGCCTTGTCCACCGCGTTGGTGGCAACCACGTCTCTGGGCAGCCCTTGCACCATGCTCAGCAGCGTCAGGCCTTCGGACTGACGCACCGCAACCTTGCTGGCAAGCCGTTTGGAGCGAGCCTTGGCCGTGCCGCGCTTACGGGGTGCCGTGACCCCACCCTCTGGGCGCGCCATTCGGCCAGGAGACCCGCCCCCAATGTTGGAAGGCGACTTCTGCCCCTGTCCTTGCGCGCGATTTTGCGGATGAAATCCGCCGGCTTGTGCGGCCCCGCCGCCAACGATCGGTCCAATCGCCGTTGCCAACACAAGTGCCAGGAGGAAGGGCTTCATCATCGTACCCAGCACCAAATGCAATCGCAGTGCCACGAGTTTTTGAGGCAAGGAGCGCCCCGGGTATAAGGCCCTCCCGCCGCCTTGATGCGTTCTTGATACGTCCAGGCCTGGTCTTGACCCAACGCCAGCACGTGCCGCCCGCAAAGCGGGCTACATCGGTCGCAAGGACGCAAACGGATGAAATTACCTTTCGTTATTGGCTACCTCAGTGTCGCCCTCGCCGCGCGGCCAAGCCTCGCCGCCGCCGACGAAGCGGATGGCACCACGCATCAAGGGTATCTGGAGTTCTACTATCAATGGAACACCGGAGACCCTAGCAATGACCTCTCTAACTGGCGCGGGTTTGACAATCGCCACAACAGCCTTACCGTCGCCAACGCCGCCTTAGCAACCACTTGGAAGCAGGGCCGACTGACTGGCAATCTCGCCCTGCAGGTGGGGCCGACGGCGGCGACCTATTACGCCGCCGAGCCCGCCCTTGCCGGAGGCGGCGGCGCCAACGCAACTGGACCCGAGCTCTGGCGACATATCCAACAGGCCAATGTCGCCTACAAAGTGCCTTCGCATCCTGACCTCGACGTAGCCGCAGGCATATTCCTCTCCCCGATTGGGCCAGAGAGCATCATTATCCACGACAACTGGAACTGGTCTCGCTCGAATCTCTTTTTTGGCCTGCCCTTCTATCATGCCGGCGCGCGTGAGCATCGCCCTAAGCGATCAATGGGGCATCAACGTCGCGGGCTACAATGGCTACAACAATGTTGTCGACAACAACGACGCCAAGACAATTGCCTTGGGGGTGACCCACAAACAAACCGACAAACTGACGGCGGCGATCTTGTATGTTGGGGGCGTAGAGCGCGCAGATGGTGCCCCGGAAGGGGCGCCCTGGCGTCACCTCCTTGATGCCCACGCCACCTGGCACATCACGCCAACGCTCTCGGTGTTGGCCCACGTAAATGGCGGCTTCGAGCGCAATCATTTTGGCATAAGCAAATGGCTCGCGGGCGCCGCTTACGCACGCTACCAAGTGGCTTCCTCATTGGCACTCGCCATGCGCGGCGACGTGTTTCGAGAAGACACCGCCGTCAATGCCGACGGCGCCGCGAGCGCCCCAATATCAGTGCTCTGAAGGCTTTAAATCACCCGCACCCCGGCATCTGGCACCTTGCCTGCCCCGCGCGGCCTTTGCCACCCTCCGCCTTTTCCGCCTGAAATTTCCTATCCCCTTTTTTGGAGAATCTCCACGGCGTCTTCCAAGATCGCCTTGCCCACGGCCATGTCGGCGATGGCGCGCTTAAGCTGCTGATTTTCGCGGCGCACTTTTTCGAGCTCCGCGAAGAGGTCGACGGGCGGGTCAATGAGTCGGAGTGCTTTGGCCATAAGCTCTCGCCGCCAAAGATACAACGTCCCTACCGCCACCCGGTGCTTGCGCGCCACCAGCGCTAGCGGCACGCCGCCGGCCGTGTGCTCCAGCAACATCTGCCAGCGGGCCGCGGGGCTAAACCTGGTTTTTCTATGATTTCCTACGCTTGTCTGTGTCTCGGTCTGCATGTGTCATCTCCTTGGGGGAGTGACAACTTCAAATGGGGGTTACGAACACGAGAGTGACCCTAGTGTTGTTCGGCGGTCTTGGACTACCATTTTCATCCCGGCATGAAACAGTTCGAAGTATCTACAATTTACTCTAACCGAATATCGGTTGACCCACTTTTTCTTAAGGAAGGGATCCAGTACGCAATAAATCACGACCTCGACTGGATCTATATTTGCCCGCTCAATTCGTATTCCGAATACGGCTTCGATAGCCCCAAGGGCCTCGACACCTTCCGCTTAAACACCGAAGAATTGCGGGGCTGCGCAGCAACAAAAGAGCTTCAAATTTCAGAACACGTCAAAATTGAGACGGACAAAATAGAAGATATATACACAATTCCAAATCTAAGGCGATTTTCGTTTCAAGACAAAAGCTTTAAAATGGACTTCTCGAAAATGACGCAGTTAGAAGCGCTGCATTTCAAATATAACGACAACGTAAAGAACATAGGCGCGCTCATCAACCTAGAAGACCTTCTTGTGCATTCTTTCAGCCATCCAAACTGTGACCGGCTCTCCGAACTCAATGCCTTGAAAAGGCTACGACTGACGGGAGGGGCTTTCACTTCCTTAACCGGGGTTGCAAGCTTGAAAAACTTAAGCGCGTCGATGTGACACATGGCTCAAAACTGATAGATGCATCCGCTTTGTCGGAGTTACCAAGGCTCAGCCAATTGCACCTTGAGAAATGCAAAGCGCTTTCCGATTTGTCGTTTCTAACCAACAACGAATGCATCCGCGAACTTTTGGTCGACGTCCTAGATTCGCTAGAATTCGCGCCGACGATGCGACAACTCAAATCGATCAATTTCCGGGACTGCAAAGATGGGAACATGCACCCGCTGCTGGCGGCCAAGAGCTTGGAACAAATAAATTTCCATCCCAACAAAAAACACTACACCCACAGCATCGAAGAAATTACCAAGGCAACCGGCACTCGCAGGGGGAGAAACAGTTAGGCCATCGTGCCGTCTTAACGCGCGCGTTTGCACAGGCGATTAAAGTGGACCCCATCGGTTGGACAAAAAACTGGTCAAACTAAGGTTGGGGTTCCTGGCTGGTTTTGTTCTGTGTCTTTGTAGTTGAAGTAAAAGTCAATATCAGTGCTCTGAAGGCTTTAAATCACCCGCACCCCGGCATCTGGCACCTTGCCTGCCCCGCGCGGCCTTTGCCACCCTCCGCCTTTTCCGCCTGAAATTTCCTATCCCCTGTACAAGGAAAAGGCTACTTAAGCGGCGCGCTTAGCACGCCTCAAGTTGCACGCAGCAAGCGGCAATTGCTATAGGCGATAGGTGCGGCGCGCATGGATGTTGGTATTGGTGGCAGCGGCGATCGCCGCGGGGTGGCTCGGATACCAGCGTTTGCGCGGCGCGCCCGACACGGCGCCATCAGTCGTGCGGACAGGCTCTGCGCGAGGTGACGCACGTATTCGCTTAGGAGAAGTGCCCCCTGCGCTTCCTAGTGGCCCTACCGAAACGGCAAGCATGGACTACGACGCGCGCCGCACCGTGTGCATGGCGTCGTGCGCCGAGCCAAAGACATATGTAGGCTGCATCACCCGCTGCGGCGCCACACCAAACTTGCAACCAGGCGGCCAACTCGCCGCCATAGCAGGGGCGCAGCCTGGGGCATTGGGCGATGCGCTTGCCAAGTTTTGGCAGACCGGCGAGCTAAGCGATGACCTCAAGGCGGCAAGTGACCCCAGCGGCATGTTCAAGCTGCGCTATTTCAGGGTATCTCATGCCGATGGTGACGAGCTGTTGCGCACCTGGGGCGAGCCTCACGAAACCATCGCGGACGCCATGCATGTTTGGCGAGACCCGGCAGCTAAGACCATGGTGGCAATGGGCATGTCGCCCAACCGCGTGACGCTGGTGCCCACGCCCTACCAAACATTCGCCGACATTTTGGGGCTGCAGGGCGAGCTGCTAGGCCTGGAATCGTATGATTGGCTCAGCGAAGCGACATCCCCGACCGCGCCACACGTTGCCGGCGCGACGAGGCTACCTGGAGACAATCCAACCTACTTGCTGCCTTTCACCACCGAGCGAGCTAACCCCATCATGTTGTCCATCCTCATGACTGGCGGCAAGGCATCTGCCATCCACCTCAATTTTTAAACCCGAACGATGGCGCGTCCGAAATTGAGTTGCGCGAAGTGGTGGCCCAGGCGCTCGCGTCCAAGGCGCGCGCCAACCGCTTTGTGCTGTCAGCCGACGGCAACGAGATTCAAACGCCATCGCGCATGTACTCGCTCTCCGTCGTCCAAGGATCCGTTTGGCTCGTGGTGGCTAAGCGCCAATATCAGTGATCTGAAGGGTGATCTGAAGGCTCTACATCACCCGTGTCCCGGCATCTGGCACCTTGCCAGCCCCGCTCGGCCTTTGCCACCCTCCGCAATTTCCGCCTAAAATTTCCTATCACCCGCTTGAGAGGCAGTCATGCGCCTCGGCATGGGCCTAAGGCATGTCTCGTTCGAGCGCGATACGGAGCGTGGGGGCTGGCACAAAATCGAGGCCGCGCTCGCCCCCTTCCTTTATGTGCAGGCCCTAAGCGACCCATTTTGAGGGGTCAGCTGCAAGAAACGTCTCGAGGTCAAGCCCTCCATCGCTGTCAAGCGCCAACAGAAGTTGACCCTATCGCGCCACTAATCTTGACCCACCCCCTTGGTTAGATTGGATTGGTGGTCGCCCAGGAGGCCGGCCCGTTTTTTCTGACGCAGCCGATAGCTGTCGCCGCGGATGATCAAGGCGTGGCTGTGGTGGAGCACGCGGTCAAGTACGGCGGTGGCAATGGTATCGTCGCCGAAGACGGCGCCCCAGTGGCTGATGGGTTGGTTGGTGGTGATGAGTAGGCTGCCTTTTTCGTACCTCCTGGAAACGAGCTGGAAGAAGAGATGCGCGGTGTGTTTTTCAAGCGGCAAGTAGCCAAGCTCGTCGATGACCAACAGCTTGGGCTTGGCGTAGAAGGCGATTTGCTCGGCGAGCTTGGCGTCGCTGTGGGCCCGGGCGAGGCTGGCGAGCAGCGCGGTGGCCGTGACAAACAAGACCGAGTGCCCCGCCTCGACGCAAGCGCGGCCGAGGGCGATGCCGAGATGCGTCTTGCCGACGCCCGGTGGCCCAAAGAGCAAGACATTCTCGGCGCTCGCGACAAAGCGCCCCGTCGCCAGCTCGCGGACGAGCTTGGCGTCGACCGACGGTTGGAATTTGAAGTCGAAGTCCGCGAGCGTCTTGACCGTCGGAAAGTGAGCGATCTGAATGCCCATGGTGACACGCTTCTTTGCTTGGCCTCGGTCTCTTCGGTGAGCAGCTGATCGAGAAACGCGAGATACGTCGGCTCGCTGCGCCGCCGCGGCCAAGATGGCGTCCAGGCGTTGCGCAATCGCGCCAAGCCGAAGCGTTTGCAGGCGCGCCGCGACGCGCGCATGCACGAGGTCACTCATGGCGCGCCTCCAATCGCGGCCGCATAAATATCGAGGCTGCGGCCTATCGGTGACACGTGGGGCGCGTCAGCGTAGTGATGCTGCGTGCGAAACAGGCCCGCAAAATGCGCGGGCTGGGTGTGGCGCGCGTACGGCTCGAGGCCGCGCGGATGCCGCGCAATCTCATGGGAGCCCTCAAAAATCGCAACCTCGTCATCGCCGACTAGGACCTCGACCGTGCGCTTGACGAAGGCATGCGGCACGCTATAGCGAATCGTATCCACATCGACGAAGCAGTCATTGGCGACGCGACGCTCAAGGCGCCGCTGACGGATTGGCAGTGCGCGTGGCAAGGGCCGCAGCGCCGCGGCCTCCACCTCCGCGAAGCGATCTGCTGGCCGCGCCCTCGTGGTGCCATGGATGCGCTGATCCGCGAGCGCCATCCACTGCACCAGATGTGCCTGCAGCGCGCCAAACGACGCGAAGCTCTGGCCCGCGAGGCCATTGCGCTTGACGTAGCCAACCCCTGACTCGGTCTTGCCCTTGGTGCGCGCGCGATACGGCTTGCACACGCTGACGGCGACGCCAAAATCACGACAGAAGCTCGCAAACGCCGGGTGGACTTGCACGCCGCCGTCCGCACCGGGCCGCCGCAGCACGAGCGCGCCGGCGCGATCAATCAAGATGCTTTGGGTGACGCCGCCAAACGCCGTAAACGCCCCCGCGAGCCCTTCGCGCCAATCATCTTGGCGCTGCGCGAGGGAGGCTCGGACAAAAATTCGGCGCGAGTAGCCCAGCACCGCGACAAATAAATGGACGCGCGTGCGCTGGCCGCCGATCAAGACGGTCTTCTCACCGAAGTCAATTTGCAACTGCGCACCGGGCGCCGTCTCAAACCGCACCGTCGCCAGCGCCGCTGCGGCCTGCGCTTGGCGGTGGGGCGCCAAGCGGCGCTGCAGCGTCCGCAATGACACCAGTGTGCCCGCCTCCGCCATCAGCCGCTGCACCACCACCGTATTGCCGGCGGCCTCCGCGCGCAAAAGCGCCGTCGCCTGCGCCAAGGCTTCGTCGTCGAGCTTGCGCGCACGCGGGCGCCTTTGCACCGCGGCACCGTCGCCGCCGCGCAGGTAGCGCTTGACGCTGTTTTTGGCCACGCCGACCTCGGCGGCGATGCGCCGGGCGCCCCACTTCAAGGCGGCAAGCGTGCGGATTTGCCTTACTATTTCCGGATCTATCATCGGGATGCTCAGCATCCCGCCGTTTCCATGTGCTTCAACTGTCATGTGCCCTCCGTCATTTGCATGTCGGGAGGGGGTCAGTTTTAGTGGCGCCAATGGGTCAGTTTACGTGGCGCCTGACAATCGCCAACCAGCAACACCCGATCTGGGCCATACATTTGTTCAAAGGTTGCCATGCCCGCGTGGCGACCTGCGCGTGGATGGCCCGATTTTACTTCGATGCCGGTGACTCGCTTGCCGCGTCGCACGACAAAATCAACCTCGGCGTCGCCCTCACGAAAATAGAAGAGTTCGTAGCCTTCGTTGCGAGCGCCGTGCAGCAAATGCGCGCCGACGGCGCTTTCGACGACGCGGCCCCATACGGCAGGATCTCGACGCGCCTCGCGAGGTGTTATCCCGAGAGGCGCCGTAATAAAGGCCGTGTCATGCACGAGCCATTTGGGGCTGCTCGCGCGTTGGCGAACGTTTTGTCCCGCGTATTTCTGAAGCGGCGTGAGCAGCCCGGCCGAGCTAAGCAATTCACCATAGGCGCTGAGGGTCACGGTATTGCCGGCATCTTGTAGCTGTCCCAGCATTTTATTGAAGCTGAGTTCTTGGCTGCTGTACGCGCACCCCAAGTCAAACAAGCGGCGCAACAGGGCAGGCTTGTCAATTCTTGTCATCTGCATCACATCGCGCGAGATGCTGGTTTCGATTAAGGCGTCGCGAACGTAGGCTCGCCAACGCGGCAAGTTCTTGGTAAGCGTGGCGGCACCGGGATAGCCGCCAAAGAATACGTATGCCTCAAGATCAAAGTGAAACGCTTGTTTCATTTCGGCAAATGGCCACTGCTGCATGCCGATGAGTTCAAACCGGCCGGCGAGGCTCTCGTCGAGACCAGCCTGCATAAGTAGCGGCGACGACCCAAGTAGCACGACCTGTATCTTCCGCCGGTGGCGGGTATCTTCGTCCCATAGCGCTTTGACGGTATCGCTCCAGCGAGGCACCTTTTGAATCTCATCGATCGCGAGCACGGCGCCGCCGCGTTTAGGTGCTGCTTGCGCTAAGACACGTGCAAGGTCCCATTGTTGTCGTATCCACGTTGACGACTGAGCCTCAGGCGCGTCAGCGCTGGCGCTATGCCAAGGCAACGCAAGCTCGCCTAACACCTGGCGCAAGAGCGTGCTCTTGCCTACTTGGCGCGGGCCGGCTAGTACCTGGAGAAACTGGCGAGGTCCCAGTAGTCGCTCGCGCAGCACGTTTGCTTGTGGGCGAACATGGTCCATGGATTCAATTTAACTCATTAAAATTAGTAAAAATACTAATAATACTGAGTAAAAATACTCATCATGATGAGCAAAATTAGATTACTGTAAATATTTCCAATAAAAGCAATGAGTTACCATTTTCAGTGATCTGAAGGCTTCAAATCACCCCTGATCCTGCAACTTGGCCCCCCGCAAGCCTTTGTGATCCCATGCCGATCGACAGTCCGATCGCGACGGAAATGAACCGCCGTTAACACGCTTCTTGGCGCGCGCACCGACTATTCCTGTACTGGCGGCTTTTTGCGCGGCAACGCGGGCTCGCCCATTTCGGTGAGGTGTTCGCGCAGCAGCTGGTCGGTCGGGCCGTAGTCGACCGCAATGGGCGCGCGGGCGCGGCCAAGCGCGAAGCCGAGGATCTCATTGATGGTTTGCGCAAACGTGCGGCCGCTGGCGACCGCGCACTGAATGAACGCGCTGCCGTCAGACAAATCGGGGTTTGGATTTACCTCGAGCACGTACGGTGCGCCGGAGGCATCGAGCCGCATATCGATGCGCGCATAGTCGCGGCAGCCCATGACAAAATACGCATGACGGGCGACCTCGGCGACGCGCGCCGCCACCGCGGGGTCAACGCCCACTGCCGGACACTTGCCGTCCATGGCGTAGAAATCCTTGCTGTGCGGATCCCACTTGGCGCGAAAGGTGATGATCTTCGGCATCGCCTTGCCCTGCTCATCGACGCGGTCGGAAAATTCCATCTCAAAGAGCGGCAGGGCCTCGGCGGGGTCGTTGCCCAAAATGGCGCAATGCAGCTCGCGGCCGTCGATGTACTCCTCGACCAAGATCGGCATCTCGTAGTCGGCGAGCATCTGGCCCACCTTGCCCGCGAGCAGCGCGGGGTCGTAGATCACCGAGTCGGTGTCGATGCCGCCCGAGGCGTCTTCCATCGACGGCTTGACGATCACCGGAAAACGCAGGCCGTGGTCGGTGGGGACAACGTGGTGGCCGCGCCGGCCGCTGACGACAAACGATTTGGCGGTGGGCACGCCGGCATCGCGCAAGATGGCCTTGGTGCGATGCTTGCGCTGACACGACATCAGCGCGGCCGGGCGGCTGCCGGTGTATTGCAGCTCGAGCATTTCGTAGACGCCGGCGATGTGTGCCTCGTGGCCGGCATCTTCGCCAAAAAATTCGACGAGGTTGAAGATAATCTCCGGCTGCGCCGCCTCGATCGCGCGCAGCATGGCACCGAGGTCGTCGCGAATATTCACGACCGTAAGCTCGTGCCCCGCGCTGCGCACCGCCTCCACCAAGGTGGTCATTTCTTCGGCAACGGTGCCAACATCCGGCACCTGCTTGGAGGCGTCCCACGCCAGCGTCTTGGGGCCCTGCTCCCGCCACTGCTCATAGACGTCCTCTTCCACCTGATTCCACAGGAGTAAGATGCGACCTGGTTCCACCGTGCGTTGCGTCACCGACCGCTGTTTGTAGCAGAAAGCGCGGCACGTGTCGAGCGCGCGGCCCCTCAGCGGCGTCGACGCGCTAAACGCTGCGGCCACCAGCTAGGCGTCGACGCAATACGCGTACGTCAGCGTGTTGCACTCACAGCCCGAGGCATTGCAGGTGCAATCGCTGCCTTCATAGACGGCTTCGCATGCCGACGCGGTCTGGCACGTAGCCTCATCGAGCGCGCCGCAAGCTGGCGATTCACACGCATTGAGCGGAATGCAGTAGCCCGTCCAGCAACCATTGGCGATGCCTGGCAGCGTGCCAGCCGGACACTCTGGCTGCACCATTTCACACGTGGCCACGCCATAGCAATTGCCCGGCAGCGGCGGCGGTTCGTTCGGCACGCAAGTGCCGTAGCATACCGCGGGGCACACCATGCCATCGTCGCACCCCGGGGGGGGCAGGCATTCGGTATCGGACGTGCAGTCAAAGCCTTCGCCGCAATCGTCGTCGCTGTAGCAACCCACCTCGGCGAGCTCGGCCCGGCATGAAAGAAACGAGTGCTGCGGCGGTGGCATCGCGGGCTCGGTTTTCTGCGAGAAGAGGTCTGAATACACCGGGCTGCAGTCGTCGCGCATGGTGCACGTTTCGGCAATCAACGTGTCGCAGGCCTGCATCGACGACAAATAATTTTCAGCCGTCGCCCAACAGCCCCAAAAGGTGCCTTCGACCGCGTCACCTTCTTCATAAATGTCTTTGACGGCATAGGCCGCCTGGCAGCCACTCGTCGCCGTGCAGGTCGCCTCGTCGAGCGCTTCGCATTGCGAATAACACGCGCCCCAGCCATAGCCAGGAGCGAGCGTGTCATCTTGCGGCGTATCCGCGGTGGTCCCCTGGGGGTACGCTTGGCAATAGTAGTCGCCATCCCAGCCCTGAGATTCGCATTCGCCGGTGTAGGGATTGCGCGTCGGCGCCGCCATGGACGGCACGGCCTCACACTTGCTTTCATCAAAGATGATGCACCCGCCCAGCGAGGCGGCGGCCACGAGCGAGAGGGCAACTAATTTCATCGTGTGTTTGTTCATGGTGATCTCTCCGCGCTACGCGCCGGTGCAGCCCCAGTATTTATAGCCGGTCGGGCAGAACTCGGCCGGCCCGCAGGCTTGATACAGCGGCGCGCAGTCCTCGCGCGAGATGCAAGCAACCTCGCTCGCCACGGCGTCGCAGCTGGGCGGCGGCTCACATGCCGCCAGCGGGATGCAGTAGCCGGTCCAACAACCATCGGCGATACCAGGCAGCGTGCCGTCGGGGCAGTCGCCCGGCGGTCCGTCGCACGACACGTCGCCGTAACAGCTGCCAGGCTCGACGGTAACGGGTACACAAACTGGCTGACAGTCGGGCGGCATGGCTTCGTCTTCAAAGCACGTCTCGCCATTTGAATTGAGCATCTCGCATTGCGTGCCGATGTTGCACAAGACGTTGGCGCACGTCAGCGAAGGCACAGCGCCGTCGGCGGTACAGCCGTTGAATCGCGTCGAGTAAGCGCCCTCGTCTTGCCCGCTTGGCCCGCCAGGCAACACATCCGAGTGATAGTAGTTGGGATTGCAGTCCTCGCGCGTCGCGCAATCCATCGCGCCGAGTTCGCCACAAGCGCCTTCGGCAACGTAATACAAGGTTGTCTCCCAGCAGCCCCAAAAGCTGCCGTCGATATAGGCCGTCTGGCAGGTGTCGCTCGCGTCGCAAGCGGCCTCGTCAAGTTGCTCGCACGCTGTATAGCAAGCCGCCCAGGGCAGCTCTGGCGCCATCAGCGGCATTGGCTCACCGGGCCGCGGGCCCATGTCACAGTCCCATTGATCTCGGGCTTCGCAGATGCCGGTCTCGGGATTGCGTTGCTCAACCTGCGCAATGGCGGGACAGGGCACCGGGCCGTCGGGATCTGGGTCCGGGCACCCCGCCAGCGATAGCGCCAGCATAGGCAGCACGAGACTGGTAAGCACGGGGACGCGACGGCTCAGTTTCATCGTGCTCGCACAATGCAACGAAGAGGCCACCGTTGCCAACCGTCTTTTTAGATACTTACGTGCGCTACGTCTCAGAAATCTGAGGCATGCACGCGCAAATCGCTGAATTTTTGCCGTCTTGCGCTTACTCGGTCGGCGGCGGATCACTGGCGCCGGCGAGCAACACGTCGCGCATCTGCAGCGCGCGCTCGACCGCGGCGAGCATGGCGACGGTCACGGTTTCGCGGCACACGCGGGTCACGGCGTCGAGCACGGCCTCGCGCTCGGGCGCGGCCTTGAGCGAGCGCGGCAAGGCGATGCGCCCCGCGGCAAAAAAACGATCGCACAACTCGAGCAGCTGCGCGTCGGTCGTGCCTTGCTCGATGTGGCGATAGACGGCGATGCGCAGGCCGCGGTTGTCAACGGCGTCGGCCCCCAGCGCCAGCTGCGTCGCGACCACGTCGAAGATGTCCGCGCGAATATCGTTGCATTCGCCCTCGGCAAGCTCGAGCAGCTCATCGCGCAAATGCAGCCAGCGCGCGCCGAGGTCGCTCATGACGGCTTGCCACCTTCCGCCGAAAACGCGAACAAGCGCAGCGTCGGCCGCTTGGGCTGCGTCTGCGCGCGGGCCTGCTCGGCGAGCACGTCGTATTCCTCGCGCACCGCCGCAATGGTTTCGAGCGCGCTGATCGCGAGCTCTCGCACCAGGCGATAGGACGCCGCCGCCAAGGCCATGGTGAGCTCGTGGTACGCCACCGGCAGCGGCATCGTCTGCCGCATGCGCAAGCCGTTCATGATCGCGGCGAGGTGCTCCACGCCCTGGCTGGTGCGATGCCATAGCTCCGCCATCACCGCGCGCTCGAGCGGTCGCTCGCTGAAGATGCGCGCGCCCACCACCGCCGGGTCGGCGCCGGTGGCGATGTCGCACATGCCTTGCGCGTACGCGCGGACATCGCGCGGCGCCCCGGCGAGCTTGCCCTGCAACGCCACCACAATGCGCAAGGCATCGGTGGAAAGCGGCGGCTCGGGATCCGGCACCACGGTGCGCCAGGCCTGCGTCTGCGCGTCGGCAAACGAATGCGACGCCGAGCGCTCGCGGCGCTTCCAACGCTGCGCGGCGAGCTGATCTTGCAATTCGCGCAGCTCATAGGCGAGCATGGTCGCGACCTGCCCGTTGGCCGCGACGAAGCAGCGGAGCACCAAATCGAGCACCATCGACTTGCCGATCGCATCGGCGTTGCTGGCCATGATGACGGATTCGGCAATGGCCGCGGCATCAGAAAGAAAATCAACGAGTTCATCGATGCGGCCACCATGCGCCTGGCAGGCAACCAGCCAGCCTTCGAGCAGCGACTGCGTCGCGGCGACGCGCTGATCCGCGACATCGACCGCGAGCGCGCGCGCCAGGGCCCCGGCCATGTCGCTGCCGGCGCGCCGCACGGCGGGATGCTGCGCGGTACGCCGCCGCAGCTCGGCGACGAAGCCATCCTGCGCCGCCTGCCACGCCTGCGGCCCCACCAGCTGCATCACGCGCGTAACCGAGGTCGCGCCGCGCGACGGCTGATCGACGATCACCACCGAAATGTTGTCGCCGCCCCCGCCCGCCAGCGCGGCCTCGATGAGCGCCGCCGCCGCGCTCTCGCGCCCGGCGCGCTTGGCGTTGCGCTCGATGTCCGCCTGCGAGGCGTAGCCGGTTAGGCCGTCGCTGCATAGCAGCAAGCGCTCGCCGGGCTCGAGCTCGACCTCAAAAAGATCGGGTGCCGTCGATTCTTTGGCGCCGATATTGCGCGATAGCACGTTGGCGAAGGGGTGATTTTTCGCCTCCGACGCCACCACGACGCCGCGCTCAATGAGATCCGCGACGACCGTATGGTCCTTGGTAATTTGCAAGACGCCCGCATCCCGCACCAGATACGCCCGGCTGTCGCCGACGCTGCAGACGACAAACCGTCGGCTGCCCACCGCCAACGCGACCACCATGGTCGTGCCCATGCCGCGCCGATCACGGCGGCGCCCCGCCTCTTCGAACACGGCGCGCGTCGCCTCCTGCGCCGCCTGACCAAGCACGTCTCGCGCCAACGTTGTGCGGGCAAGCGACGCCGCGCCGTGGGCCGGCGCAAAATGCTCGCGCACGTGCTTCACGACGACCGCGCACGCAATGGCGGCCGCAACATCGCCGTTGGCCGCGCCGCCCATGCCGTCAAACACCGCGTGCAGCCCAAGCGCGTCATCCGCAAACACGACGTCTTCATTATGATGGCGCACGCGACCAACATCGGTCGCGCTATGGGACGACGTCATCACGTTAGCCACGCGCGCCCTCCACGGCCAGTTCGGCGCGCACCCCGGTGCAGCGCTCGGCCAGGCGTGCCGTCGCGAGGGCAATCGTGGCGTGGGCGCGGCGCCGGATCCACAGCGCGGCCTGCGCCGCGATTTCGGGCGGGGCATCGGCCTGTTCGTTTTGCTGCCGTCGCAGATAGCGCGCAAACTCGTCCGCCAACGCCTGGGCGATGCCAACAAACGTCTCACCCGCGAGCGCCGCCGCCTCCCATGCCGCCAGCGCGCGCCGCACCCAACCAACCATGGCGAGCTCATCGGCCTTTGTCCACGCATCGAGCAGCCCCGCCGCCAACTCGATGACGAGATGGTCATCCATCACGCCATAGCGTCCGTCAATGACGAGGCGGGTGCTGCGCAGCTGCTCGGCGAATCCCGGGCGACGCGCCGTCAGCAGCTCACTCACCGACCCATGCATCGACTCACCGTACCATCTGGTGCGTCGCTTGTGCTAGCGTCGCGCCAACGCTTTGCGGGGCACCATCTTTATTGTCGACGACGACCAACAGCTGCGCGAGACGTTGGTCGCCTTGCTGGTTGCCGAGGGCTTCGTCGTGCATAGCGCGGGCGATGGCGCCAGCGCGCTGAAACTCTTCGAGCATGCCCATCCAGACCTCATCGTGGTCGATGTACTGATGCCCGGGATGCACGGCCAAACCTTCGTGCAAAAAGTGCGAGGCATCGAGACGAGGCATATTCCGATTATTATCATGACCGCGTTGCGCGGCTGGGCGCAGCAAAAGGCTTCGGGGGCCGATGCCTTCTTGGAAAAGCCCTTCGACCTCAACACGCTGCTGGGTGCCATCGCGCTCGCGCTGTATCGTCACGCACCGACTGAGCCGGGGGCGTGACGACGGCGGCCGAGACGCGCAGCGAGCGGCGCCTAAGACAGCGGCGCCGGGCGAATACTCGAAATCGACTTTAGGCTGGCCGGCACCGTGACGATCGAGACGCGCTCGCCGGCGGCATAGCGCGGCAGCAGCTCCGGCGGGCCGTGGAACGCAATGCCGCTGAGATTCTCGGGCTGGATCTCGGTACCGTCGCTATGGGCGGCCCACTCAATCTCGAGCTCAATCTTGGCCACGTGCCTCGGCGCAACACCGCGCAGCTTCGAACGCACGGTATGGAACTCGATACTGCGTATCGTGCCCACCACCCGCATGCCTTCATCGCCGCCTTGCATTAGTTGCGTCCCATTTGCCTGTACTCTCAATTGTGATCGATCTCCTTTCGCGACCGCAATGTGCGATAAGGCTGATTCGTCTGGCGACTCGCGCCCCACCACACCGCGTTGTAGTGGACGCTACCGCGGCAAAATGTTGGCACAGCCTTGGCATACCGTGCGCATTGCGCCGCTAGCCGATGGTGATCGCTAGCATTTCAGGGTATGGAGACCGATGTGGGAGATTGGAATACGCTGAAGCAACGTATGTTTGCGACGGCAGGCAGCAAGATCTGGTCTCAAGGCGTCCAGCTCCATCGTGACGAGCGGGTGCGAGTGCGCTCCGCCTCGGCCACCGACGCCGAGCTCGAGGTAAACCCACCGGCACGCCCCACCACCTATGCGGTGTCGCTTAACTGCCAGGACGACGAGTGGGACTGCGATTGCAGCTCGCGCGAGCGTTTATGCGCGCACGCCGTGGCCGGCATCCTCTTGATGTCAACCCCCGAGGCCGAGCGGCAACCTACCGCGCACGCCGAGCTGCGCTACGTCTTGTGGGCCGAGCGCGGCGGCCTGCGCCTGACGCGCCACGTGATCTTTGGCAACGAACGCGTCGAACTGCGCCACCAATTGCTCAGCATCGTTGCGGGCAAGCAGGCCACCGGCGGCTCACCCGAGCTGCGCCGGCGCTTTACGCCACGCCCGGTCGACCTGGCCATCGACACGCTGATCGGCACGCGGCCAGAGTTGGTGTTTGCCGGCGATCGCATCAAGCATTTGCTCACGCTCTTGGCCGACGTCGGACAGATTATTTGGGGCACGACGCTGGATGGCACGCCGATGAACGTCCTCAGCGAAGAGCTTTTGCCGCGCGCGCTCGTGGTGGGCGACAAAAAGCAAGTGTCGGTGACGATCAGCGCGCCCGACGGCATCCTCGAGCTCGTCGCCGATGGCGTCGCGCGCACCGCGGGCGGGCTAGCGCGCCTCGGGGGCACCGAGCTAACCGGCCCTAGGCTCGAGCATGTGCCGGTGACGCTGCGCTATAGCGGCCCTCAGCTCGAAACCTTTCTCAAACAGACGCTGCCCGAATTGCGCCGTCACACCGTGCTTGAACAACGCGCGCAAGCGCTGCCGAGCATGCGCACCGACCTCGAACCGCGCGTCGACTTCGCGATGAGCGGCGACGGCGGCCGGTTGCAAGTCATGCCGCTCTTGGTCTATGGCCAACCCGCGATCGCGCGCATCGACCTTGATCGCCTCACGCTGCTTGGCGCCGCCGAGGTGCCGGCGCGCAATCAAGCCAAGGAGCGGGCGCTGCTCTATGCGTTGCGCGACGAGCTAAATCTGGCACCCGGGCGCACGGTCGAGTATTCCGGCTCGGAGGCGTTTTCCATGCGGGCCAAGGTCGCGGCATGGATCGTTCGCCACGATCCGACCGCCGACGCCATGCGCGCCGCCGCGCTCGAGCCCGTGGTCGAACACATCAGCACGCCGCAAGGCGGCAGCACGCGCTTGCGTTTCGCGGGGCGCCTCGGCACGACGAGGGTCGAGGTCGACGCGCGCGATGTCCTTGCGGCTTGGCGTGCCGGCACCAATATGGTGGCCTTACCCGATGGTGGCTGGGGCCGTTTGCCGGCGCAATGGCTCGCCAAGTACGGCGACGACATCGCCACCCTCATCGCCTCCATGCGCGGCGAGACGCTGGCGCCGCATGCGCGCCCCACCCTCGCGCGGCTGCTCGCCGACCTGGGCCATACGGTGCCGCCCGATCTGTCGCGTCTGCACGCGCTGGCCAATGGCGACGCCATGGCCGATGACGTGACGTTGCCGACCGACATTCTCGCGACACTACGGCCGTATCAGGTCACCGGCGCCAAATGGTTGGTGACGTGTCGCGACCACCAGCTCGGCGCGATCTTGGCCGACGACATGGGCCTGGGCAAGACGCTGCAAGTCATCGCCGCGCTCCATGGCCGCAGCTTGGTGGTATGCCCGACCAGCGTCGCCACCGCGTGGATGCAGGAGCTCGCCAAGTTTCGGCCGTCGCTGCGAGCTGCGCTCTACCATGGCGCGTCCCGTACGCTGCCCGAGGCCAAAGATATCGACGTCGTCATCACGACCTATGCGCTCTTGCGCAACGATCTCGAGGTGCTCACCGACACCACCTGGGACTGCGTCATCCTCGACGAATCGCAGGCGATCAAAAACCCCGACAGCCAGACCGCGCGCGCGGCCTATGCGCTCCCCGGCACCTGGCGCGTTGCCTTGTCGGGCACGCCGATCGAAAACCGCATCGACGAGCTGTGGAGCCAATTTCACTTCACCAACCCCGGCCTGCTCGGCGATCGCAAGGAGTTTGTCCAGGGCTATGACCGCGGCCCGAGCGAAAAGCTGCATGCGCGCCTGCGGCCGTTTTTGCTGCGTCGTAAAAAGATCGAGGTCGCGCCCGACCTGCCGCCACGCACCGAAACCACGATCACCATCGCGCTCAACAATGAAGAGCAGACGCTTTATAACCACGTGCTCGCCGCAACGCAGGCCGAAATCACGGCGCTGGTGGGCAAGGGCAACATGCTCGGGGCGCTTGAGGCCCTGCTTCGCCTGCGGCAAGTTTGCAACCACCCGGCGCTGCTGCCCGGCATTACCGACCCCAAGCCCTCGAGCAAGGTCGAGTACTTGGTCGATGCCTTGAGCGCCGCGGCTGCCAGCGGCCACAAGGCCTTGGTATTCTCGCAATGGACGTCCTTTCTCGATCTGATCGAGCCGGCGCTAAAGGTGGCGGGCCTTGGTTTTCTGCGCCTCGACGGCAGCACGACCAATCGCGGCGATGTCGTCGCAAAATTTCAGGCTGACGAAGGCCCGCCGGTCATGTTGCTCTCGCTTAAGGCGGGCGGCACGGGGCTAACGCTAACGGCGGCGGATCACGTCTTTATCTGTGATCCGTGGTGGAACCCTGCGGTCGAAGATCAGGCGGCCGATCGCGCGCACCGGATCGGCCAGGACAAACCGGTTAACATCTACCGCCTCGTCGCGCAAAACACCGTCGAAGAGCGAGTGCTGGCGTTGGCGGCCCAGAAGCGCCTACTTGCCGAGTCGCTGCTCGCAGGCACCAATGTCGGCATCACCAAGGCCGACATCTTGGCGCTGCTGCGTTAATTTTTTGGCGACCCCGGTACGCTCGGCTCCCTTAGGCTGCGTGGCTTTGCTACAGTGGCCACGTGGCGACAGGTTGGTCCTCGCGACCCGAATTTGCAATCACCCGCGGTGCCAGCATCTTGCTATTCCTCTTGATCGGCGTCTCGCTGGTCTATCTGCTGTCCTCGATCCCCAGCCGCGTGACGATGCTGCTATGGCTTGGCGCCAGCGCCGACACGGTCGTCGCGAGCGGTCGCGTGTGGACGCTCGTGACCTCGCCCTTGCTCGAGCCCGACGGCTTTTCGCTGCTCTTTCAGGGCGCGCTGTTATGGATGTTCATCCCCACGCTCGAGCGTTGGTGGGGCGGCAAGCGCTTCGCGCTTTGTCGTTGCCACCGCCGCGGCCGGCACGCTCGGCCCGGTCCTGCTGGCGCCGCCGGCCTCATCGATGCGCACCGCCCGGTCATGGGCCTTGATCCCTTCACGCATGCGGCCATCGTCGCCTATGGCATCGTCTTTGCGCGGCAACCGGTACAATTCTTCGGTGCCATTCCGATGACGGGACGGCAACTCATGCTTGGGATTCTTGGGTTGTCACTTATATTTATCGTGGTCAACCGCGCGTGGCACGAGGGCGTGGCTTATGTATGTGCGATCGCGGTGGCCATCGTGCTGACCCGCGCCAATCCGCTGCAGCGCTTGCGGCAATGGCGACGGCGGCGCGCGGCCCCCGCCTTGCGCAGCGTGCCCAAAGACGAGTCGACACGCTGGAACTAGGGCCCCCGCGACTAGGCCTGCCGGTAACTGGCAATGGCGCGCGCGCCGATGCTACGCTAGCCGCATGACGGACGACGCGATCGACGCCCCCTTTGGCACCAACGAAGAGGGCGCAGGGCTCACCACAATTTTTGAGGGCGAATGGGCGACGGTGCGCCGGCTGCGCAAGGGCAAGCTCGTCATCATTGATGGCGACGATAAGGGCAAAGAAGTCGAAATCACCAAGCAGCGCATCACCGGCGGCCGCAGCATTATTTGCGATCTGGTGCTTAACGACAAGGCCATCTCCGGCACCCACTTTGAGATCGTCGTGCGCGACGACGGCTATCACCTGCGCGATCTGCAGTCGCGCAACGGCGTCTACGTAGGCGACCTCCGGGTCAAGGACGTGTTTTTACGTCCCGGCACCAGCTTTCGCCTCGGCCACACGATCATTCAGTTTCAGGCGCTCGGCGAACATGTCGAGATCGAGCTGTCCAAGCGCGACCGCTTCGACGACATCATTGGCAGCTCGCCAAGCATGCGCGAGGTGTTCGCGCAGCTCGAGAAGGTCTCGCCCAGCGAGCTCACGGTGCTTATCACCGGCGAGACCGGCACCGGCAAGGAGCGCGTCGCCCGCGCCATCCACAACGCCTCCAAGCGTGCCGCCAAGCCGTTTGTTGTGCTCGATTGCGGCTCGATTCCCAAGGAACTCATCGAATCCACGCTGTTTGGCCACGAAAAGGGCAGCTTCACCGGCGCGATGAACCAGCACATCGGCTGTTTCGAGCAGGCGCACGGCGGCACCATCTTCCTTGATGAAATTGGCGAGCTCGACATCTCGCTGCAGCCCAAGCTGCTGCGCGTCCTCGAGCAACGCGAGATCAAGCGGGTTGGCGGCGACAAGACGGTCAAGATCGATGTGCGCGTGCTCGCCGCGACCAATCGCGATCTGCGCAACGAGGTGAGCCGAGGCGGTTTTCGCGAGGACCTTTATTTTCGGCTCTCGGTGGTCCACGTCGAATTGCCGCCCCTGCGCGATCGCAAGGACGACATCGTCGTGCTCGCCAATCACTTTTTGCGCGAGGTCGCCGCCCGCCGCAGCATGACGCTGAGTTTTTCGGCCGATTGCATGGCGGCGATGCAAGGCCACGCGTGGCCGGGCAACGTGCGCGAGATGCGTAACGTCGTCGAGCGCGCCGCGGCGCTTTGCGACGGGCCGTCGATCACACGCGCCGACTTGCTGTTTGGCCGCGACCAAGGCCCGAGCATGGTCGCCGCGCACGATCTCGCCGCTGCCGGAGCCCGCGCCGCCCGACGCGCCGCCGCCGAGCTGGCGGGCGTGGCGCCGCCCATGGATTCGCCCGCGACCTTCGACCCGAATTTTTTGGTCCCAGGCCTTAACTTCAAGGCCGCCAAGCAGGTCGTCGTCGATGCCTTTGAGATCGCCTATTTGCAGCAACTCGTCACCCGCCACGACGGCAACATCACGCGCTCGGCGCAAGAGGCTGGCCTTACCCGCTACCATCTGCGAGAGCTGCTAAAGCGCCACGGCCTTAAGACGATCGACCACGATTAGTTTGAGCCATGCCGTGAAAGAACCGTTTTGGCGCACGCTCTCGGCGCGCATCCTGTTCGCGTTTGCGGTGGTTATCCTAACCTTCGGAGTTACCACAACCTTGACGGTGATCTACATCGCCGACGTCGGCCGTGAGATCGCGGTGATTCGCCGCGGCTACGTCCGGCTGGCGCTCGATGCCAAGGACTTGGCGCGCCGGCAAGAAGAGGTCAAGGCGTATCTCGTCGACGACCTGCCGAGCGAGACCAGCGCCGCGCGCGTACAATTTCGCCTCAGCGCGCTGCGGTCGCGCCGGCTGCACGTGCTGGGCGAGCTGCAGCGCACGCTCGACTCGCTGACCACGTTTCCGCCGCGGCACGCGCAGCGCATTGCGGACAGCCGTGCGATGGTCACCGCCCTCACCGAGGCGATCGCGGCCACCGCCGGGGATTATGCGGCGCTCGCCGCCAAGCCGCCGCTGCTAGACGCGAGCGGCCTGGTCGCGCCCAATGCCGCGTACGAACGCGTGCGCGACGTCGAGCGCCGCACGATTGGCGTAAAGGTCGTCGAGCTCGCCGAGTTTGAAGAACGCATCTTGGCCAGCACCGCCCTGACGCTCGAGAACAACGAACGACGCCTGCGACGCTATACGATTTTTTTGGGTTGCAGCGCCGCGTTTGTGGGCCTGCTCATGACGCTGTGGGCCGCGTTCACGATCTCGCCGTTGCGGCGCTTGCGCCTCGCCGCGCAGCGCATGGCGGCGGGCGATTATGGCGCGCAAGTCGCGGAGCAGGGCCCGATCGAGGTCAGCGGCCTGGCGCGTGATTTCAATGCGATGAGCCGCGCGGTGGAGGTGCGCGAGCGCGAGCTGGTGCGCTCGGAGCGGCTCGCCGCGGTTGGCAAGATGGCCGCGGGGATTGCCCATGAAATTCGCAATCCCTTGTCGTCAATCAGCCTTAACGCCGAACTGCTAGAGGCCGGTCCGCGCAGCGCCGATGATGCGGAATGGCACGCTTCATGGCGCCCCACCTGCCAGGCCATCACGCGCGAGGCGGAGCGCCTTAACAACATCGTCGAGGACTACCTCGCTTTTGCGCGACTGCCAACACCGCGGCTGGTGCCCGAAGCCATCGACGCGCTCATTACCAACGCCACGCGTTTGGTCGCTGAAGACATAAAGGCGCGCGGCATCTCGTTTACGCTGGCGCTGGGCGCGCCACAGGCGACGGTGATGGCCGACGAGGCCCAGCTGCGCCAGGTCTTGCTTAATCTGCTACGCAATGCGATCGAGGCCGTGGGCCACGCCGCCTCGCCCGCCATCGAACTAACCACCGCGGTGGTGGGAAATCGCGTCGAGATCTGCGTTGCTGATAATGGGCCAGGCATCACCGCCGACACCAAACCACATATCTTCGAGCCATTCTTCACCACTAAGGCGCAAGGCACCGGCCTCGGCTTGGCCCTGTCGCAGCAGATTATTTTAGATCACGGTGGCGAGCTCGCGGTCCGAGATGCGCCGGGCGGTGCAACGCTGGCGATCCGCTTGCCCCTGCTGCCCAAATAAGTGAGAATGCCGCCATGGGTGGAGACGAGCGGCGCAGAGAACCTCGGGCACCGCTGATGCTTATGGTCGAGTACGACGGCATCGATGCCCTCATTGGCGACTACACCGAAAATCTATCGCAGGGCGGCACCTTCGTCGCCACCAATCAGATTTTGCCCATTGGCACCGATGTCGAGTTGCAGCTGTCGTTTCCCGGCCTGCTTGAGCCAGTCACCGTGCATGGCGTGGTGCGCTGGACGCAGCACGAAGAGCCCATGGGCATTGGCATTGAGTTTTTGCAATCGCCTAAGAACGACAAGGCCCACGCCCTGCTCGCCCGCATCGTGCAGCGCGCGCCAGAGATCCAGGCGCGTGTCATTCGCCTCTTGGTCGCCGACGACAACCCACATATCGAGGCGCTGGTGCGTGAAGGCCTTAAATCGGCGGCTTCGCGCGAATACGGGCACCGGCTGCAGTTTGAATTGGCCGCCGCTGCGGACGGCAAGCAGGCGCTCGCGCTCGTCGCCCAGGGGTCCTGTGACGTCGCCATCATCGACGTCTATTTACCCATCGTCGACGGCGCTCAGGTGATTGCCGCGCTGCGCGCAAAGTTCGGCACCAACGTCGCGATCGTCGCGATCTCGGGCGCCGGCAAGAACGCCCGCCGCGATGCCCTGGCCGCGGGCGCCAACGTATTCGTCGACAAGCCGATGCGTCTGCAACACCTGCTCGATACCATCCAGACCTTGCTCGGCAGCGGCGCGGTTTAGCCAACGCGCATTTCATGCTACGGTGCGCGGGTGACGCCACCTGACTTTGCCGCTCGCCGCGCCGCCTTTATGAAACAAATCGGCAACGATGCCGCGGCCGTGTTCTGTGCGCGGCCGGAGCGCGTGCGCAGCCACGATACCGAGTACGCGTTTAGGCAGCATTCCGATGTGCTCTACCTCTCGGGTTTTGCCGAGCCGGAGGCGGTGCTCGTTTTGCGGCCAGGCGCCGCGAGCGAGAAATTTGTCATGTTCGTGCGCCCACGCGACCCAGAAATGGAGACGTGGAATGGTCGCCGCGCGGGCCTAGAGGGCGCCCGCGAGCGGTTTGGCGCCGATGCCGCGTATCCCTTCAGCGAGCTGGGGGCAAAGCTCGGCGAGCTCATCTGCAACGTCGAAGAGCTGCACTACCAACTCGGCGAAGACGCGGCGATGGACGCACTCATCGCCTCGAACATCGCGGTGCTGAGGCGTTCGGAAAAACGCGGCAAACGCCCACCGCGTGCCGTGGTCGATCCTCGCAGCAGCTTGCATGAACTCCGCCTAATCAAAGGGCCGGACGAGGTCACCCTGCTGCAAAAGGCGGCGGACAACACCGCGGAGGCTCACTTGGCGGCGATGCGTCTGGAAGCCCCTGGATGTTGGGAGCACGAGCTCGAGGCCGTCATCAATTACACCTTTCGCAGGCGCGGTGGCAGCGGCGGGGGCTACAACAGCATCGTCGGTGCGGGCGTCAACGCGACGATTTTGCACTACATCGAGAACAACACGTGCCTGCGCGATGGTGACCTGGTCCTCATCGATGCCGGCTGCGAGGTCGAGGGCTACACCGCCGACGTGACGCGCACGTGGCCGGCGAGTGGCACCTTCACCGCACCGCAGCGCGAGCTATATGACGTTGTCTTGGCCGCGCAGTTGGCGGCCATCGCGATGGCGAGGCCCGGCGCCACCATCGAGGCCATTCACCAACATACGATCGCACGTCTGACCGAGGGCATGGTGAAGCTTGGGCTGCTCGCCGGTCCGCTGCAGGCGCGCATCGACGACAAATCATTTCGCAAGTACTACATGCATGGCACCTCGCACTGGCTGGGCATGGATGTGCATGATGTCGGGGCCTACACCATCGCCGGCACGCCTCGGCCGCTCGCGCCCGGCATGGTGATCACCGTTGAACCAGGCCTTTATGTCGCCGCCGATGACGACACCGCGCCAGCCGCGTATCGCGGCCTCGGCATCCGCATCGAAGATGACATTCTAATCACGGCCGATGGCAACGTGAACCTAACGGCGGCGATTCCCAAGACCGTCGCCGACGTTGAGGCTGCGTGTCGCCGCCCAACGACCGACGCCTAGCCTAGTGTTGTCACCACCGCGTCGGCGAATTCACGGCGCACGTCTTTAATGGCGGCAGCGCGCTCGCCAAGGCGCGAGGGATGGACGCGGTTGCTCAGCAAGACAGCCCAGCGCCGTTTTGCGAGATCAAGCCAAATTGAGGTGCCGGTGAAGCCCAGATGACCAAGGGCGCCAGCGCGCGGCCACAAATCGCCGGCATGCGAGACGCCCGGCGTCGTCGCGGGCGTATCCCAGCCAAGGCGCCAGCTCGTGCCGGGCGCCGCAGAGGTTTCATAAAACGTGCGCGCAACGTCACTCGCGATGCGGCCTTGATCTGTGCCGTGCGCTAACGCCAACGTGACCTGCGCGAAATTCGCCACATCGGCAACGCGCGCAAAGAGCCCCGCATGTCCCGCCACGCCGCCACCCGCGTGACAGTTTTCATCATGCACCTCGCCGCGCACGCAGCCTCGGCGTTCGTCAATTTCGGTGGCCGCGACGTCGTCCGTGCCGATGCGCTCGCCGCGATCGTGCGCGACAAAGCGCGCGCTGTCCCACCCAAGCGGCTGGGCCACCAGCGCGGCAAACGCTTCATCAAGCCGCATGCCCGCCGCGCGCTCGAGCATCGCCCCGAGCAAAATGTATCCAAGATCGCTATAGATGGTCTGAGTCCCCGGCGCGTAGGCGAGCGGCTGCGCGAGCGCGCCCGCGATCAGCGACTCATGCGGCGCCGTGGCGCTAAAGGTCTCGCCCTGCCACATGGCGCGAAAAAACTCGATGTGCGCTGGAAAGCCTGCGGCATGCCCTAACAGCTGCGCCAACGTGATCCGTGGATCGATGCCGCCGAGGTAGCGGACCGCCGGCGTCGCCAACGTCAGCTGGCCCTCGCTTACCAGCGCCATCGCGAGCATCGCGGTCGCCATCGGCTTGGTGACCGAGGCGAGATCAAACATGGTGTGCGTGGTGCAAGGCGCTGGCTCGCCCTGCGCCAACGTGCCCTCTGCCGCGGTCAGCAGCTCGGTGCCTTCGTCGCCCACGGACGCAACCGCGGCGGAAAACACGCCGCGCGCCCGCGCGTTCGCAAGCAGTGCGCGTGTCGCCTCAGCTAGATCGTTGGGCGGTACCGACACCGTTGTTCGACTATAGCGCAATTTTGCCCAGCCTTGCGCCTGTGGTATGCTTGCGGAGGGTGAGTAAGTACGAGCTAATCGAGCGCCTTGGCACCGGCGCTTCCGCGGAGATGTTTCGCGGCCGCGCGCTGGCGTCGAGCGGGTTTGAAAAGCCCATCGCGATCAAACGCCTGCTGCCTCACCTACAGCGCGACAAACGCTACGTCGACTGGTTGCTCGCCGAAGCCAAGCTCGTGTCAAAGCTGCGCCATCGCAATATCGTCCAGGTTTTCGACGTCGGCCTAGGCGATGACGGCGCTTATTTGATGGTGCTCGAGTATGTCGATGGCGCCAACGTCGCGACATTGCAGAAATACTGCGAAGCGCGCGGCGAACGCATTTCGCTCGATCTGGCGCTGCATATCGCGGCCGAGGTCGCCGAGGCCCTCGCCTACGCCCACACCACGCCCGGCCCCGATGGCAAGCCGCTGCGCGTGGTGCATCGCGACGTCTCGCCGCCCAATATCTTGTTGTCGCTCGCGGGCGAGGTCAAGCTCACCGACTTTGGCTTTGCGACGCGACCTGATGGCGGCCACCTCGCGGGCCACCGCCGCGTGGCCTATGTGTCACCCGAGCTGGTCGCGGGCGATCTGCTCGATGCGCGCAGCGATGTCTTCTCGCTAGGCGTGGTGTTGTTTGAATTGGTCACCGGGCAGCGGCTGTTCTCGCACCTCAGCGAGGCGGCGGCGACCTCGGCGCTGCTCGACGGGCGCATTCCGCGGCCGCGCACGATCGATAACGAATTGCCGATGCAGCTCGACGTTTTGATGATGCGGGCGCTCGCGCGCAATCCCGCAGACCGTCCCCAAACGGCGGCTCAATTCGCGACGTTGTTGCGAGAGGCGCGCTATCAGCTCGAATCGACCGCGGTTGATCCGGCCACCGAGCTTGCACGCCTAGTCACCCGACTCGAAGCCGCCAAACGGCAAATGCGGTCCACCAGCCATTCCCAGCAGGCCGATTTCTCGTCACCCGAGGCCAGCATTATTCACGTCGGCCCGAGTGCGTTTCACGCCGGCGAGGCCAGCGACGTCGCCGACGTGCTCGCGGCCCGCGCCGCGCTCGATCAGTTTGAGGTTGAAGAAACCAAGCTCGCACGAAGCCCACTTTCGCCCTCGGCGGTAACCGCAGCGGTCCCCCCGCCCGGCGTCGAGGACGAGGCGACGCGGCTGGTTGCGCCGCAGCAGAGCTTTGCCGACGAAGCCACGCGCATGATCGCGGACCCGGCAGGCCCGCTGGGGCAGGCAGGATTTGGCGACGAGTCGACGCGCATCGTCTCGGCACACGCCACCACGGGCGATGGAGCCACTCGCCTTGCCTTGGACCAACGCCCCGTCGACGACGAAACGACACGCATGGTGCCAGAAATGCTTAGGTCGCGCTCGGCGTCACTGGCTGGCAAGTCGGTGGGCGAGAGGCCAAAAACGGGACGCGCGGTTGTGGCCACGCATGCGCCGGCGCCGGCGGCAGGTTCGACGCTTCCAGCATCAGAATTCGGCCTAGATGATCAGACCGTGATGGGTGGCGATGCGCTCGTCGAGGAGATCTCGCAAACCCTTCCGCCCGCTGGCGGGGCCTCCTTGTTTCAAGACGAGCGCACCATGGCGGTCGATCCTTCTATGATGGATGAGGCGACCGAATCGACCATGGCCATCGATCCATCCATGTTTGAAGCGCACGAGCATACGATGGCGATCGATCCATCGATGATCGAGGCGGTCCCCAGCAGCGCCAGCGCGACCGCGCCGCCGGCACCACGAGCAGGATCGCCGTTGCAGCTTGCACCACAGGAATTAGCCGCGTCGCAGCGGCGCAGCGCGGCGCAGATTGTCGGACAATCGCCATATCGGGTACCGACGTACGCGCCTGCGGCGTTCGCCCAAACGCAACAAGCCCCCTCGCCGCTCGAGCCGCCGTTGGCGCCGGTGGTGCGCCCAACCAGCGCAGCCGCCGCGCCTGGTTTTGGCGGCCCCATGCCCGCACCCGACCCGCTTGCCGCCTATGTCACGCACATGCCCGTCGCCACCAGCGCGGCGCGCGTGCCCGCGAGCACGTTGGCGCGGCTCAAGGCGCTCCCTAAATTGTATTGGTTTCTCGCGGCGTGGGGTGTTCTGATCTTGATCGCCATTCTCGTCTCACTTTTTTGAGGTAGACTTCGCTGCCATGGCGCCACCTAATCAAGCTCCGTTGGCCGCTAGCACCGCCGCCGAAAGCTTAGCCTTGCCAGTACATGGCCTGACGCTTGTGCTCGGGGCCGGCCTTTTCCTGCTCGGGCTCGCCGCCATGTTGGTCGATAACCGTTTACATCGCGCACCGGGCGTTATCGCCTATCCCATCGTCGCCAGCCTATTGATAACGGGCGCCTGCACCATGTGGCTGTCGTGGTTGTCACTGAAACGCAGCCGTGGGGCGTGGAGCTTTCTGCTCGCGATTTGCGGCACGCTCGCCGTCGCGCTGTTCTTTGCGTCGCCAAGATTTCGCGCGTCGTTTGACCTTTCGTGGCCAATGGCGATGCTGGCCTCGGGGGTCTTCGCGATGGTTACCGCGTTGCTCGTCGCGCTCGCGCCGCGCTATCGACAGTGAAATTTCCACTGCTGCGAGGGTGCGCTGCTGGTATCGGAAAATCGATACACGAGGCCGCCAGCGGCAACAGCGATCGCTTCAGGGAAACCGGCGCCCAGTGGCCCGAGGCGGTCGACAAGCGGTTGGGTAGCAGTGGCGGCGCCCGGCTTGCCCGGGCCCGCGGCGAGGTCCCACGCGGTGATGCGATAGACCGCAAAGGCGCCAAACGCGTTCATCCCGACAAAGACCGCTTGATCCGCTGGGTCGAAATCGCAGCCCGAGACGGCCTGCTTGCCGGGCAAGGCAATCGTTCGCGATGGATCAAGCGCGAGCCGACCATCTTTTCTCACCAGACACACCAATTGGTTGGTCGCCTTGGCCGCCGCAAAGCCAGCGCATGCCCCGCTCGGCGCCTCGCCGTGACGCAGGCACAAGCCCTCGTAGTTGCCACCGCAATTGACCTTTTCACCGGGGCAAGCGGGCGTCACGGGCGCGATTGGGTAAGGCCCATCCGCTAGCTCAAATCCCGCCGCACCGCCCGGCACGGCGGCGCCAATGCGCCATACGCGGATCCAACCGCTGCTGGTGATCGCCACGAGCTTGCCGCCATCAAGCGTGAGCCCTTCGAGATCGTCGCTCGCACCTTTGCCGAGCGGCAGCGCCCCGACCTGCAAGGTTTCGCCGCTATCTGCGCGCAGCAAGGCAAACGCGCCGTCGGTGCCGCTGTCGCCGACAACCAGAATGTCACCTTCGGGAAGCACGACGGCGCCCGACGCCTCGGCCACGGGCGCACTTGCGGCGAAAGGCAAAAGGGTACACCGCGGTTCAGTGAGCGGAGCAGACGCGGCGGGCCCGGGCGGCGCGGCCGCGCGCGGCGCCTCATGCTGCCTATCGCAGCTACTACCGGCGCCCGCGACAAGCCCAAGCACGTGCGTCGCGACCAGCATGCGGTACCACCTCACGGCCATGGCGCCGGTTTGCCGCATGTAGACCCGATGTGCAAGGTTTTCGCTTGCGCAAAGCAGCGGTGCGGCATACACGACGGTCGTGGCCGCACCTGATGCCTATCTGGTTAAGGAGCTGTTTGGGCCTACCCTGCAAGGCGAAGGCGCGCACGCGGGCATGCCTTGCGTCTTTCTGCGCTTCGCCGTCTGCAACCTCGCCTGCAGCTGGTGCGATACCGACTTCGCCGCCGCCGGCGCGCAGCGCCTATCTGCCGATGAAATCGTCGCGCGGTTGCTCGTGCTCGATGTGCATCACAGCCGCCGCGTCATCGTGACGGGTGGCGAGCCGTCGCTGCAGTGGGACGCGTCGCTCGCCGCGGCGCTGCAGCAAGCTGGCTTCGTGGCGCACATGGAATCCAATGGCACGCATGCCCTCAAGGCGCCCGTCGATTGGTTAACGGTATCGCCCAAGCCACAGTTTCACGACGGTCGATTTTCGCTCCACCCACACGTGGCCCCCAACGAATGCAAGTTGGTCATCGATGACTCGGTGAATGCCCAGGTCTTGGCAAGCTACGAGGCGCGGTGGCCGCGCGCGCTGTATTTCGCACAACCATGTATGGACGCCGCCTACGATCGTCATCTTGCCCGCAGCCTTGAGCTGGTGGCGCGTCATCCGCGATGGCGCCTGTCGCTGCAGTTACATAAGATCCTCGGCGTACCCTAGCCTTCCATGCGCGCGCGATCGGATCGCAAAATTCGTCACTGCGCGCGGCACGAGGCCGCATTTTGTCATGTGCGCGATCGCGAGGATTGGTGGGCAAACGAGGCGCGTGCCCCACACCATGGGGTAACGCAGCCAGATGTAATCACGCAAATTCGACGCTCTAGCCGCTCTTTGCAAGCGTTTTAAGATCAACGCAACTACTCGCATGGACAGTACTATTCACCCCGCGCTTGCGCTGCGCAGGTGCGCGCCCCTACGCAAGCACGCACCCGCAGCGCGATCACCCGCGCTGTATGTGCGTGTGTCGTAGGCGCGTGTTTCAGGCTTGGCACAATCCGTGAAGTAACTCTGCTCGTGAGGCGGCTGTTGCTTGCGTTGATGTGTCTGGCAGTAGCCAGCAATGCGACAGCCAGCTCGGCCTTAGTGGGCGCAAACGCTCCCGACGTGGCACCGCCAACTGACGACGCAACGCGGACGGACCATCTCGCCGACGGCAGGCTGGTCGTCTATCTCAATCGCGATGGCGGCACCTACTACGCGAATGCGTACCTCAATAATTCACGCACCAACACGTCCTCGGTGCCAAAACAAAATTCGATCATCCCTGCCTGGCGCACCGATGATGATACGTGGAGCAAGCTGCAATCATGCGTTTCGCATCGTTTTGCGCCATTTGCGGTCGAGGTCACCGACGTCGACCCTGGCGAAAGGACGCCCCACATTGAGGCCGTCATCGGCGGCCGCCCGCAAGATCTTGGCTTGCCCGCCGGCCATGGCGGCGTCGCCCCGTTTGCCTGGGATTGTTCGGTCATCTCCAACGCCATCGTCTTTTCATTCGCGGAGGTCTACACCCACGAGGGCGACGCGCAATTCTTGGTCGGCCAGGCCGCCAGCGTCGATCTCGATTCCCTGTGCGACACGACGGCGCAAGAAATCGCGCACGCGCTCGGCGTCGACCACAGCTTCAATGCCCCGGATATCATGTCTTATCTAAGCTATAGCGAAGAACGCGCGTTTATCGATGAAGAGGTGCAATGCGGCGAATACGCCGGGCGTACCTGCGGCATCGGTGGCAACGTTTGCAGCGAGACGCAAAACACCTTCAAGCTAATCGCGGATCGCGTTGGCCTGGCAACTGACCGCACCGGCGATTCGATTTCGCTTTCGCCTGACGATGAAGCCGCGGGCTGCAACGCCGGCGGCGCACACGGCGCGGCAAGCCTTATTTCGCTGCTGCTCGCGATGGTATTGATATCAGCGCGACGCACATACATGTCTTAGCTTCTCCGTGGGGGCGGGTCCCCCACCCTGGGGGGGTGACTCCCCACCCTAGGTTTGTGCAGTGCCGCCGCACGCCTTACGCCCAGCGCTGCTCGCCTTAGCCAAATCGATGCCTGGCCGTCTCGCCGATGGCACGGTCTCTGCAATGTGTCTCCCCTATATGCCAAACCAACACATTAACGCGGTGGTTCAAGCTAGCGTCAAGTCCGCCGCGAAGCGCATCGCGCGTCGCACGCGTTCGATGCTCGCCCTTGCGGCACTCTCCGCGGTTACGGTGAGTGGCTCAAGCGCAAGCGCCGAGCGCAAGCAAAGCCTTTCGCGCCGGGCAAGATGCGCCCATGTACTCGTTCTATCGCTCGGACACCGTCGCTCCCAACGGCAAGGTAACCATGCGCCAGCTGGTGCCGAAAATCGCCGACGGTGGCGATCTGAGCAACTTACCGGTGGGCGGCAGCATCGAGGCCGCAAATGCGCACATTCTCTATCTCAACATGACGGGCGGGTTGATCGCCCCTGGCCAGAACACCTCGATCGACTTCACCAGCGGTGGCACGAGCTACATCGCCAAGTCGACGATCGTAGGTCAACCAACCAACATGCCAGCGTGGGGCGCCTCTCAAGCCGCCAAAGACGCGTTGGCGGCCTGCGTGGCTGAGGTGGTCGCGCCGTTTAATGTTCAGGTTGTCGTCACCAATCCCGGCGCCGTGGCCCACAAAGAGGTCTTCATTGGCGGTACGGCCGCCGCCATCGGCGAGTCACCTAACGTTGGCGGCATCGCGCCTTACACCTTAGATTGCTCTGATATCGCCGGCGCCCCCTCGTTCGCATTTGCGGGCGCAACGTTTTACAATCCCGGTGGGGCCCCAGATATCGACGAGATTTGCTCGACCGTCTTGCAAGAGTGGGCGCATACGTATGGCCTTGACCACGAGATGCTCGCCTCGGACCCGATGACCTATCAAAACTACAACGGCCGCCGCACCTTTAAAGACCAACTCGTGAGCTGCGGTGAGTTCGGCAATCGCTTGTGCGGTCTCAGCCAAAGCCAGCCTTGCTTTGGCGGCGCGGGGCAAAACTCGCACCAAATGCTGGTCCAGCGCATCGGCGCCAGCGACGGCTCCAACCCACCCCCTCCAGGCGGTGGCGGTACGCCACCTGAAGAAGGTCCAGGCGGTGAACCAGGCGGCGAACCGGGCGAGGGCAACGACCCGCTCGGCGGCGACACGACCGAGCCCGGCAACGGCTACAACAACAACGTTGTCGGTGGCTGCCAAGCAGGTGGGGCGCCTTCGCTCGCCTCGCTCTTGCTCGCCATGGCCGCCGCTGGCCTCGCCCGCCGACGCACCGCTCGCAAATCGCGTTGATCTCTGCCAAGTGGTCTGCTACCTGGCGGCATGGAACTAACCGGGAAGCACAGGCGCTATCTGCGCGCGCTGGCACACGAACTATCGCCCGTCGTCATTGTTGGTAAAGATGGCCTCACCAGCGCCGTCTTCGCGGCCGTCGAGCGCGCGCTCCTTGATCATGAGCTGATCAAAGTTAAGCTCGGTGAGCGCGCAGGCGCGGATCGGCATACCGCCGCCACCGAGTTGGCTACCGCCACGCACAGTGAAGTGGCGCAGGTGCTCGGCAATATCGTGCTGCTGTACAAGGCGCACCCGGAGACGCCATCGCTTAAGCTACCCAGCCGACCGAGATAAGGCAGCGCGGCTGCATGCGGAACCTCGGGCCGTTCGCGCTCACCTTAACTTTAGCGCCTCGGCATTGTCCGGCTCGAGGCGCAAGGCCTCGGCCGCGGCTGCCTTGGCATCTGCCAGCTTGCCGAGCAGCCGCAGCGCTTGCGCCCGCCCGACGTGGGCCAATGCCGGACGGCGCACGGTGGCTTTTAGTGCCAGCACCGTGTCATAGGTGTAGAGCGCGGGTGCGCCTTTTTTCTCCGCCACATAGGCCGCGCCCAACATCATCAAGACCTCCGCATCAAGCGGCGCAATGAACATGGCCATCTCGCCATACGTCACCACGCGTGCCCACTGACCGAGTTCGCTATGGATCGTCATCAAGCGCTTGAGCGGCGCGATTTCCATTTGCTCGAGCATGACGTAGTGACCCAGCTCCGCCGCGGCGCGCGCCTTATCGCCTTGCTTAAAAAAGGCGTCGGCCAGTTGCTGGTAAGGCCCGCTGTCTTCGGGATCGAACGCTTTTGCTGCCGCGAGCTGCACGGCAACTTGATCGGTTTCGCCCAGGGCCCGTGCGATCTCAGCGAGCCGCAGCCGCACCAACGCGCCGTCATGGCCGGCCTTCACGAGCGCGCCGAAGTGGCGACTAGCCGTGGGCGCGTCCTCGGCGGCCATGGCGACCTCGCCGAGCACGAACAGCGCGACGGCGCTGGTGCCGCGCAGCGCCAGCGTTGCCCTCGCCGCGGCTTCCGCGCTAGGCGCATCGCCTGCATAGTAGTAGGCCGCCGTGAGCGCCTCTTGCTTCGCAACGTCGCGCGGCGCGGCAGAAGCCTCGGCCTTTAGCACCTCCAGCGCGGTGGTGGGCTTGCGGGGCAGCACGAAGCTGCCCTTATAGGGCGCGAGCCGCTTTTCGAGATACGTGCGAAACTCGCGATCAAACTGCGCCACCGAGCGCGACGTTATGGCGGCGATCACCTCCGGCGTCTCTTGGCCTTTGCCAAAGAGGCGAAGGCCCTGCACGATTTTGTCAAAACCATAGGTGTTGACGATGTATTCGATCGTGACCGCGGACAGGTAGTACGCGACGACCACGCCGTCGACGTCGGGCTGCATAAAGCGATGGTTGAGCTCCGCCACCGAGGGCAGCGTGCCATGCACCATGGCGGCGTACAGCTCGGCGTCATTTTCGCGCCGCCATTCCGGCCGCACGATGAGCGTTTCGTATTCTGAGAGGCCTTCGGTATACCACCGCGGCACGCGCGAATTGGACAGCTGCACCGCGAAGACGTGCGCCAGCTCGTGCCACAGCACCATGCCCCAATTTAGGTCGCCATGCGTCGGCGAGATCGCGGTGATGACCTGGCCAAAACAAACCCCCAGCGCGCCCAAATCGGGCAGGCCGACGGTGCGAATCGCGTAGTCTTGCCGATCGGCATAGAGTTCGATTACCACCGGCGTCTTGGGTACGAAGCCATAGCGCTTCGACATTGACGCAAATGCGCGCTCAAGCGTCGGCTCGATATATCGGCTCAGCACCGCGGCCTCATCGCGATGAAAGCGAAAGCGAAACGAGGGCGAGAGCCGCGTCACGTATTCTTGTTTGATGGTCTCGTCGTACAGCTCTAAGGTGTTGTAGGTCCGCACATTATACGGATCGCCCTGCCACGCCTTTTGCAACCATTTCATGCCTTCGGCCTCGTCGCCCAGCCGCAGGTAGCCAAGCCCTATATCTGCTTCAAGCTCGGCATAACCGGGCACCAAGGCCAAGCCGGTCTTGAGCAGCTCGACAGCGGCCGCGTAGCGATGCTCGCGCTCGGCCGAACGCGCCACCGTGCGATAGAAATCGGCATAGGCCGGGTTGAGCGCGAGCACGCGTTTTTTGTGCGTCTCATAGCCGAGCGGCTGGTCACGCACCCAGGCCACGGTCGCCGCATAGCTCAGGGCCTCAAGCGATTCGGGATTCGTTTTCAGCACCGACGCCAACGTTTGCTGGGCGGCTTCCCATTGATTCTTATCGATCTCGATCGAGGCGCGCACGAGCAAGGCATGCTCATGCCGTGGATTGCCGCGCAGCGCCTTTTCGATCAAGTCGTAGGCCGCGGCGAGATCGTAGCGCTCGGCGAGCGCCGAGCCGGCCATTGCGGCCAACAGGTCAGGATGGTCGGGCTGCACCGCCAAGGCCTCCTCAAGCGTCGCCACCGCCAACGCGGAGGCATACTTTTGATTAAACACCTCCGCCCACACCAGCGCGATCTCGGCATCGTTGCGATCGAGCTTCCAGGCCTCCTTTAGCGCATCATTGGCAAGCTGGTACTCGCCGGTGTAACGCGCCGCCTGGGCCAAATAGAGCAAGGCACGCGGATCTTGCAAATCGATGCGCCCGGCGTCTGATTCGGCAATGAAGAAACCAAACACCTTGCGCGCCGTCGCCAAATCGCCCGCGCGCTGCGCCAGGATGCCTCGCTTATACCGAAGGCCTTGGTCTGGGTTGGTGGCCATGGCCGCATCAACCATGGTGATCGCTTCAGCGCGCCGCCCCGTCGCAACGAGAATATCGGCAGCCAACATGACGCCGCGCGCCGCCAAGGGCCGGTTGGGCTGCGCCGCCAAGGCGCGCGCTGCGACCAACGCCTCGGCATGCTTGCCTGCCTGCTGCAACGCCTCGGCCTCGCGGAGCCCTGCCATCGCCGCCGATGGGCTTGGAAGTGCCGTTGCCGGTGCGACCGGCCCAGGCTGCGCGGTCACCTGCGCCATGCACAACGCCGCGACCGCACACGCTGTGACAAATCCGCCAAACGTCGCACGCGAAAACCTGACCAACCTCGGTTTCATTGCGTCACTGTGACAGACTCTTGGCGCGTTTGCTACACTGCGCCTCCATGCGCAAACCACCCCGCCTGCCCTTGCTTTGCCTGGTTGGCGCACTTGCGGCCTGTTCGTCGCCGCCCGCAAATCCAATCTGGGAGCCCGCCAACCTGAGCGCGGATTTTTTTGCGCTGCCATTTCCGTCCAATGCACGCGTCGATGCAGCGGGCCACCCAGATCTCAGCGTGTTTCCAGACGCCGGCAAGGTGCTGGTGCGCCGTTATCTCGACGCCATCGCCACGGGTGTCGTGGGCTTTGGCCGCAACAGCGCCATTTATTTTAGATTTGATGGTGGCCTCGACCAAGCCGCCCTGCCCTCGCCATCGGCCTCGATGGAAGCGGCTGGTGGGGTCCAGCTTATCAATGTCGACCCAGCCTCTGGGGGCTTTGGTCAGCGCGTGCCGGTGAGCCTGGCATTTCGCGCCGAGGCGGGGCGCTATATCGGCGACAACTACTTGGCCGTCATGCCCTTCCCGGGCTTTCCGCTCGACGAGCAAACTACGTACGCCGTCATTATTACCACGCGCGTCGCGGCGCAACCTGCCGCCTTCGCCGCGCAACTTAAGGACAGCGCGCCTCCCGATGATGGCAGTGGCACCACCGCCGCGGTTTATGCCTCGCTCGCGCCGCTGCGCGCCTATCTCGCCAGCGCCGACGCCCCACCCGTCGACGAGATTGCGGTGGCCACCGTGTTCACCACCCGCAGCAGCTCGGACTCCCTAGCAGCCATCGCCGAATTCATCGCCGACGCCGCGGCGCCAGCCATCGACGCGCTCGATTTTGCCGTTGGCAACGCGTATTTTCGCCTCTACCGCGGCTCCTATACGGCGCCAAATTTCCAACAAGGCGACGTGCCATACAACGTCGGAGAGACCGGCTTTATCGAGTTCGATGAAGCGGGGCTACCACTCGTCGCGCGGCAAGAATCGATGCGCGTTTCGGTCACGGTACCAACGGGTGAGATGCCGCCCGCTGGCTGGCCGATCATCCTCTACGCCCACGGCACGTCGGGCGACGTCGAATCGTTTGTCACCGAACGCTTGGCGCTGCGCTACGCCGTCTTGGGCTTCGCGATGATCTCGATTGATCAGGTGCTGCACGGACCGCGCAACCCCGGCGGCGATCCGCAGATCGCCTTCTTTAATTACTTCAATCCGTATGCGGCGCGCGACAACGTTTTGCAAGGCAGCGCCGACTTGCTGTCGCTGCGTCGGTTGGTCGACACCATCGACTTTGTCGAAACTGACGCTGACCCTGCGCGCCCCTGCAAGTTCGATCCCAGCCGCGTCTTTTTTATCGGCCATTCCCAGGGGGCGCTGACGGGCACGCCATTTCTTGCCCATGAAACGCGGTTGGCGGGGGCCATCCTCTCAGGTGGCGGGGGGCTGTTTTATATCAGCGCCACCAAAAAAATTGAACCACTCGACATTCCCGGCCTAATCGCAGGCGCACTGGGTGAGACGGTGGTGGATGAGTTTCATCCCGTGCTCGCCTTGGCGCAAACCTGGATTGATCCCGCGGATCCCGTGAACTACGGGGCACGGCTAACGGCATCATCGCCAGGTCGTGCGCCTTATCCCATTTTCATGATCGAGGGCATTGGCGACTCGTACACGCCAAATCCCGGTGCCGAGGCCCTGGCCACCAGCATGAGCGCGCCACAGCTTTTGCCTGCGCTCGACACCATCGAAGGCCTCGATCTGCGCGCCGTGCTGCCCCAGGCGGCGCCGCTTAGCAACAATCTCGACGGGGTCACGGTGGCGGTCGCACAGTACCAACCGGCGGCCGGACAAGACGGCCATTTTGTCTACTTCGATAACAGCGACGCCGTGCGGCAGTCGAGCTCGTTTTTGACGAGCCTGCTAGCTACCGGCACGGCCACGATTGCGCCCTAGGCCCGCCCTAATGACCAAACCGGCACGGCTGCCACGCGCTGACCGCGCCTACCTGGGGACCAGGACGGGTGCCAAAAAACTAGCTTTATTCGGGATCGTGTTACCATTTATTTATGGCCCGCAAGCGACTTGGCGAGATGTTGCTCGAAGCCCGTCTCATCAACGAAGACGGCTTGCGCGCCGCCTTGTCCGAACAGAAGCGTTGGGGTGGTCCCCTGGGCCGTTTTTTCGTCGACCTAGGCTTAGTCTCCGAAGACGTGCTCGTGCAAACGCTAAGCCGCCAGCTTACGTTGCCGATCGTCGACGTAACGAACATCAACATCCACCCCACCGTGCTGGCCTTGGTGCCGGCGCAGTTCTGTCACACCACCGGCGTGCTGCCCTTTTCGCAGCCGATGAAGTTTCTCGACGTCGCGATGATCGATGCCACCAATCAGAGCACCATCGATGCGCTGCAGGTGATGACCAAGCTCAATGTCAGGCCGCATTTGTGCGGCCCGCGCGCGCTGGAAAAAGCGATCGGACGCTTTTATCAGGTCGGCGTGTCGACCGCGCGCATGACGCAGGGGCCACAGGGCCCGGGTGGTGTCGGCGGCGGCGGCGGCGCGTCTGGTGGATCGGGGTGGTCGGATTCGTTCTCGGCCGAGGAGACCAGCAGCTTTGAGGTAATGCACACCGATGGCACGCGCACCAAGGCATCGCGGCATGGCGCACAACGCCTCGACACTGCCGCCGGCAGCTCGGGCCTAGCGCAACCTGCCGAGCGCAGACCCGCGCCTCCCGCCTCCAACTCGCAGGGCATCGAGGGCCTTGACGTCGAGCTTGGCATTGGCCCGGGACCCAGCGCGGCAGCAGCGCCTCGAAGCCGCGGGCTTACGGCGCCACCACCTCCACCGAACGCGGCGCCTCGTACGTCGGGCATCAGCCTGCCTCCAACCACGCCCGGCGTGGATGACATGATCAAGCGGCTCAACGCGGCGCTGCACCAGCTAAACGCACAGCTAAACGATGTTGCCGCCAAGCAAGTTCGCGACGAACAGGTGCTCCGCAAGCTGCTGGCGATTCTGATTGAAAAAGGCGTCTGCACCCGCGAAGAGCTGCAGGCGTGGCTCGCCGCGCAGTAGCTTTGTGCTAGCGTGCGGGCGCTATGCCTGCCAGTTTCCGGCGCTTATTTATCGCCAATCGCGGCGAGGTTGCGGTGCGCATCGCCAGGGCATGTGACGAGCTAGGGATCGTGCCGGTGTTCGCGGTATCTGAGGCGGATCGCGACGCTCCCTACACTCGCCATCGCGAGATTGTTGTGCTCGGCCCCGCTCGTTCGGCGCAGAGCTATCTCGACGTTGCCAAGGTGGTGCAGGCCGCGGTGCAAACGCGTTGCACCGCGCTGCATCCGGGCTGGGGCTTTCTCTCGGAAAATCCCTTGCTCGCGAGCCTGTGTGAACAGCATGGCATAACCTTTATTGGGCCACCTGCGGCGGCCATGGCGCTCATGGGGCAAAAAACGCCGGCCAAGCGCGCCATGGCGGCCGCCGGCCTGACGATGATTCCCGGCAGCGACGGCCCGCTGGCAAGCGCCGACGAAGCTGTCCGAATTGCGGACGAAGTCGGCTATCCGGTCTTGCTCAAGGCGGAATCGGGCGGCGGTGGTCGCGGCATGCGCATCGCGCGCGCGCGCGGCGAGGTCGCGGCAGCCTATAACGACGCCCAAACCGAGGCCCGCGCCGCGTTCGGCGACGACCGCGTCTATCTTGAGCGCCTCATTGAGGGCGGCCGCCACATCGAAGTCCAGATCATGGCCGACAAATATGGCCATGCGATTCACCTCGGCGAGCGCGACTGCACGGTGCAGCGCAACCATCAAAAGCTGATCGAAGAGAGCCCGTCGCCTGTGCTTGACGAGGCGCTGCGCCGCGCCACCTGCGAGCTCGCGGCGGCGGCGGCGGCCAAGATTGGCTATGTCGGCGCTGGCACCATGGAATTCTTGCTCGATCAAGACGCGGGCCGGCCTGACGGGGGTCGCGGCGTGCTGCGCTTCATGGAAATGAACACGCGCCTGCAAGTCGAACACTCGGTCAGCGAGCTGCGCGCGGGCCTCGATCTGGTCAAGCTGCAAATCGAGATGGCGGCGGGCCACCGCTTGGCGCTGGCGCAAGGCGACGTTCGGCTGGCCGGTCACGCCATCGAATGCCGCATCAACGCCGAAGATCCGTCGGCGAATTTTGCGCCGAGCCCAGGCCGCATCGTGCGCTGGCAGGTGCCCACGCTGCCCGGCGCGCGGTTTGATACGCACGTTGCGTCGGGCTACGAGGTGCCGCCGCACTACGACAGCCTCATTTGCAAGGCGATCGCTTACGGCGCCACGCGCGAGGCAGCCCGCGCAACCATGATCGCCGCGCTAGAGGGCCTGGTCTGCGAAGGCATCGCCACGACGGTGCCGATGCACCTGGCCATCTTGCGTTCGCCCGCCTTCATCGCGAGCACCTACGATACGCGCAGCATTCCCGGGTGGCCATAGCATACCCGAGGCAAGGAAGCGACCCATGTCATTTGTTCCCTTAACCACCATCGGCACCCCGCTGGCCTCGTTGCTCGACGAGGCAACTCGCGCCGAACGCGCCGAGGCGACTGCCAAGCACGACGCAACGCTAACGGCGCGGCGCCACCAAGTCCACGAGGGCTGGGGTGCGGCCTACGTCGAGCGCGTGCACAAAAAAGGCAAGCTCACCGTGCGCGAGCGTTTGGCTCAGCTCATCGACCCAGGCAGCGAACCCTTTGAGGTCGGCACCTTTGTAAACTACGGCCAAACCTTTCCTGGCGATCAAATTTCGCCGGCGGCCGGCGTCGTCACGGCGTTTGCGCGTATCGAGCAGCGCTGGTGCATGGTGATCGGCAATGACAACACCGTCGCCTCCGGCGCGTGGTGGCCGCGCACCCCCGAGAAAATCCAGCGCGCGCAGACCATGGCGCTGCGCCTGCGCCTGCCAGTGGTCTATCTCGTCGATTGCTCGGGGCTCTTTTTGCCCGAGCAGGCCAAGACCTTTCCCGGCCTGCACGGCGCCGGGCATATCTTTAAGATGAACAGCGAGCTGTCGGCGGCGGGCGTGCCGCAAGTAGCGGGCGTCTTTGGCGACTGCATCGCCGGCGGCGGCTATATGCCGATGATCAGCGATCGGGTCTATATGACAGAGCAGGCGTACATGGTCATTGCGGGTGCCGCGCTGATTAAGGGCGCCAAGAGCCAGAAGATCACCTCGCTCGACATCGGCGGGCCAGAAGTGCACGTTCATCAATCGGGCTGTGCCGATGTCCGCGTTCCGGACGATGAGACGCTGCTGATTTCAATCCGCCGCGAAATCGCCATGCTGCCGTCGTCGGGCGCGGCCTATTATCGCCACGGCGCCCAGGCCATGGCGCCGCGTTATGCGCCGCGCGAGCTCGCCTCGCTCATGCCCAACGATTATCGCGAGGTCTACGACGCGCATCAAGTGTTGGCGCGGCTCGTCGACCAAAGCCTGTTTTGGGAATGCATGCCGCAGGTCGGCGAAGAGATGATCTGCGGCGTCGCGCGGCTGGGAGGCCTCTACGCCGGGCTCATCATCAATCGCCAGGGGCTGGTTGGCAATCCCGAGCATCCCGAGCAGCCACGCCCCGGCGGCATTCTCTATCGCGCCGGCATCGCCAAGATCAGCGCCTTTGCGCGCGCCTGCAATGACGACGGCATACCGCTGATCTGGCTGCAGGACATCTCGGGCTTTGACATTGGCGCCGAGGCCGAGCGTCTGGGCCTGCTCGCCTATGGCTCGAGTCTGATCTACACCAACAGCACCAACACGGTGCCGACGTTTACCGTGCTGCTGCGCAAGGCCTCCGGCGCCGGGTATTACGCCATGAGCGGCCTGCCGTTTGAGCCCGTGGTACAGCTCTCGACGCCGATCGCGCGGCAGAGCGTGATGGAGGGCCGCACGCTGGCGATCGCCGCGTTTAACACCAAGCTCGACGACGACTTCCAGATCGTGACGCAAGATACGAACGAGCGCGGCAAGATCGAAGCCGGCATGCGCGAGGTCGAAACGCGCATCGAGGGCGACATGGACCCGTATGCGGCCGCGCGCCAGCTAGATACCGATGAAATCGTCTCGCTGTCCGAATTGCGGACATGGCTCGTGAACCTCACCGAAATGGCGTATCAGGCCACGGGCCATCGCCGGGTGAAAAACCCTCGCATCTGGTCGATGCACGACTTGAAAGAATTGGTTGGAGGCCTGCGATGAAGGGCCGCCAACACGCAGCCAGCCTTAGCGCCTTGCTGGGCGGCACCCATGAAGGCTCACAAGCGCTGTTGTCGCCCGGCGTTGGCTGGTTTGTCCCTGCCGTCCGGCGCGGCGACGTCATCGCGCCCGGCATGCTGCTCGGCCAGCTCGACACGCTTGGCGACCAGGTGGCGCTGCTGGCGCCCGCGGGCTTGGTCGGACGCATCTCAGCCGTCGCGCAGGCAGGTGGCCGGTTTGCGGTCGACTTCAAGCGCGAGCTGTTCGCGGTCGCCCCGCTTGGCGATCTGACGGGCGATCAGGCCACGGCCCACATTTCCGCGCGCAGCGGGGGCCTAGAATTTTGCGCGCCCTCGAGCGGTCGCTTCTATGGCCGCCCGTCGCCTGACAAGCCGAATTTCGTAAATGTCGGCGACGTGGTGACCGCCGGCCAGACGCTTTGTCTGCTCGAGGTGATGAAAACCTTTCATCGCGTTACGTACGGCGGGCCAACCCTGCCGGCCAGGGCGCGGATTACCGCCGTGTTGGTGGGTGAAGAACTTGATGTCGGCAGCGGCGACGCGCTCTTTGCGCTCGAAGATGCGTCGGCGTCGCCATAAGCGAGGCGCACATGACGGATGCACAGCAACCCTTTGACTTACTTATCCACGGCGGCGAGGTCGTGGTGCCAGGCGGCCGCTTCGCCATCGACATCGGCGTCCGCGCGGGCAAGATCGCCGCGCTAGGCAACCTTGGTGACGTCGCCGCGTTGCAGACGTATGATGCCAAGGGCCTGTGCGTGCTGCCGGGCATTATTGATGCCCAGGTTCACTTTCGCGAACCTGGAATGGAACACAAAGAAGACCTCGCCAGCGGCACGGCGGCGGCGGTCTTGGGCGGCGTGACCTCGGTGCTGGAAATGCCCAACACCGACCCACCCACCATCAGCGCGCCCGATTTGGCGGACAAGGTCGCGCGCGCCGCCGGCCGCGCCGCGTGTGACATTGGCTTCTTTGTCGGCGCGACGCCACACAACGTGCATGACCTCGACACGCTCGAAGAACTGCCGGCGTGCGTTGGCGTCAAAGTTTTTATGGGCAGCTCGACGGGGCGCTTGCTGGTCGCGTCGGATGAGGATTTGGCGCAGGTGCTATCGCACGGACGGCGCCGCGTCGCGCTGCATGCCGAAGACGAAGACCGCCTGCGGCTGCGAAAAAAGCTCGCCGAGGCCGAAGGCCATGTCAGCGCGCATCCGCTGTGGCGCGACGTCGAAACCGCGCGCCTAGCCACCGCGCGCGCGATTGCCTTGGCAAAGCGCTATGGCCGCCGCATTCATATCTTGCACGTCACCTCGGCTGATGAGATTCCGCTCATCGCAGGCAATCGCGACTGGGTGACCGCTGAGGTTTGCGTGCAGCATCTGACGCTCGCGGCGCCTGAATGCTACGAACGCCTCGGCACGCTAGCGCAGATGAATCCGCCGATTCGCGACGCCTCGCACCAGGAAGCGCTGTGGAGCGCGCTCAACGAAGGCGTGTTTGACATGGTGACCACCGACCATGCGCCGCACACGCTGGAGGAAGAAGGCAAGCCCTATCCGCAAAGCCCTTCTGGCATGCCCGGCGTGCAAACCCTGCTGCCGCTCATGCTCGACCACGTCCACCAAGGCCGGCTCTCGCTGGAGAAGCTGGTCGATGTCCTGTGCGATGGCCCGGCGCGCGTGTGGAACATCGCCGGCAAGGGGCGCATCGCGGTCGGCTACGACGCTGATTTTTGCATTGCCGACCTAGCGGCGACGCATACGCTTGCCAACCGCGACATGGCGAGCAAGGTCGGGTGGACGCCCTTTGATGGCATGCGCGTAACCGGCAAGCCGCTCGCCACCATCGTGCGCGGACAGTTTGCCATGCGCGACGGCCAGGTGATGGAGCCGCGCGTCGGCAAGCCCTTGCGCTACATGGACACGCTGATGCCTCAGCGCAACCGCGCGCCGTCGCGGCCCTTGAGTTTTCGTTAATGCCGAAAGCCGCCCGCGAATGCACCCAGTGCGGCGCCTGCTGCGTGGCGCCTGATATCACGGCGCTAGGCAAACCGATCGGCGTGCCGTGCAAACACCTTGGCGATGACCTGCGCTGCACCATCTATGAGACCAGGCCCAGCGTGTGTCGCGGCTACCAGGCCGACGAGCTATGCGAACTAATTGCCGCGCCTACCCTGCCTCAGCGCGTACGCAAATACCTCGACGTGTTCGGCATCGCCTAGGGGGCGTCCCTCGTTTCTGAGCATAGACCAGGCGTGTGATTTGCCCTAATGCGAATGTGGGATCTGGGGTTTTGGACTGCGCATGCAGACCGGTAGGTGGGCGCACATGTCTTCCTGCTCGCGGATAGCGCCCCGCCCGGGCTGCGCGAGACGCCTGTGGTATCCACCACCGGCGGTGCCCGCCACACCGCCCTGCAATCTACGCTCGCGGAAGAAACGTGCGCCCACCTGCCTTTAGTGCAATGGCGAATTCTTCTTAGGCCGGCGCCCCATGGCAAAGCATGCGATCGCAAAGGACGTCGAAAATGCAAGCACGACCTTGGCGATGACGGCAACGACGTACGGAAAGCCAGCGTACGCGAAGACCGCCGAAATCACGGCCAGGACAAACCATATGACTGCCCAATAAAACATTGCTTCGCCTTACCGACAATTCTATCGGTGCCACGCACGCGCCGCAAGAGGCATCGTCTCGTGCGCCACCGATGAACCACTATTCGCGGGTGCTTAGGTCCAATGTCTCGATGCGATCGTCACGGGCCGGCGCGCGTCGGGTAGGTGTACGTTTTGGGGCAGGCCGCGTCGGTGCTGTTGGCGGCTTCGGTCCGGTGAGGCGCAGCTCTGGCGCAACGTCGGCGGGGACAGCGACGGGGCTCGCGGCCGGAATTTGCGCGGCGGCCGCATCGACGACTGGCTTGGCTGCGGCTGGCTCGCCCGCGGGGAGCGCGACAGGTGACGGCCGCAGTTTGCCGTCGCTGCCCATGACGTAGTTGGTGTCGGGCACGAGTTCAAAGTCGTAGAGGAATTCATTGGGTTCCTCGCCATCGGGAAGCCCTTTGCCATGCCACTCACCATGCGCATGACCATGTGCATCACCACGCGCTTCGCCGGGCCAATCGGCATGCCATGTTTCCGCGTCGCCAAAGGCGAGCTTCTCGCCGACGGAGGCGTCGACGCGCACCTGGCGGCCAACGGGCACGTCGACGACTACCTCAATATTTTGGCCACGAAATTTCTCGGTCGGCGTGATTAAAAAATGGCTGCCGAGGTCGAGCGTATCGCCCTGCCACGTCGCCTGGTACTGGGTTTTTTCGGCCCGCGCCTTGGCCGCCGCTTCGCTGGTGCCCGCGGCAAATTTGCGCACCGCCACCGCATAGCCATCGCCCGCGCTTTTGCGAAACGAAACGCGCACAATCGACAGCTTCATCGTTTGCTCGTCGACATCCCAACCATTTAGATCGCCTTGGACCCACCAATTGTTGTACGTCGGGCGCGGTTGGCTGACGGTCAACCGCATGACATCGGTGGGCGCCAGCGGCGGCGCGGTGAGCTGCTGCTCGACGTGCTCATACGTGCGCAGATCGCCCGATATATTCACCGCAAATAAGGTCGCGCTCACCCACCCCAAGGCCCATAGCCCGCCAAAGGTCCATCCCAGCGCCGCGTTGCGCCCCGCACCCACCACGCGCCTAAAGAGCCAGATGACAAACCCCAGCGCCGGCACCAAGAAAAACAATACCGCGGTGGCCCATGCCAAGGTTTCCTGCCACGCACTGCTCCACAGATAGTCGCGCAGCGGCCACCAAGCGGCGCTGCCAATCGCGAGCGCAAACAGGGTGACAAACAAGCTAAACGCCATGACCCCGGCGATGAATAAGAAAAACACTTGAAACAGCACGCGGATGGCGTGGCCGATGCCGGTCGAAACCGGATGCCGGCGGGCAGCAACGACAACGCCTGGCATAGCCGAGCCGGTGCCCGCAACATACTGTGCGTCTTCGACGTCGCCGTCGCCGGCCGCGCCGGCCGCGCCGCTATTCGCGCCCCACCCGTTTTGTGCCTGCCATTGCTGCGAGCGCGTTCGCACCTCGTCGCCGACGGCGACCATGCGCTGCTTGGCTACCGCAAGGCCTGCCTGCACGCGCTGCTTGATCGCGTTGATATCAACCGCCTCGCGGCGCATGCGCATCTTGTCATAAGGCGTCCCTGCCTCGGGCAGCACGATCCACAGCACGACGTACGCAAACACCATCGTGCTCACCAGGCTGGACGAAATCAGTGCGGGCGCAGAGCTATCGGAAAACAGAAAGAGCATCCAAGCGCCAAACGCAATGAAGGCATTGATGATGAGCGGCGCGCTAAAGACCCACCGCACCAGCTTGGGCTCCTTTCCGAGATAGGCCGCGATGCCGCTGCAGACGCCACCGAGAATCTTGTCATCGGGATTGCGAAATAGCCGGCTACCGCTGCCGTCCTCTAAATCTTTTTCAGGCAACAAGATCCACAGCGCGAGATAGATCAGAAAGCCGAGGCCAAAGCCGCCAAAGCTGATCACGGCAAAGAGGAACCGAACCAAGGTCGTATCGACGTTGAGGTAGTTGGCGATGCCGCTGCAGACGCCGCCGATCCACCGATCTTTTGAGTCGCGGTAGAGCCGCTTGGGTGACGGCGATGGATCCGCGCCATAAGCTGCCGTAGATGCCGCCGCACCTGCCCCGCCTGCGGCATCGCCTTGTCCCGCCGCTTGGCGGTCGCGTACGCCGCCCATGTCTTCGCCGGCATCGCGCGCAAAATCTGCCGGATGCCCCATCGTGTTTGCCACGGCATTTACCGCCTCGATATCAATTGCGGGCAAGCCGCCGCGAATCTTCTCGCTTAGCATCTCCGCGATGCGACCCTCGATATCGTTGATGATCTCTTCGCTGCCCTCTTCGGCCGCAAAATGCTGGCGCAGACTCGCGAGATAGGCTTGCAAGACCTCGTATGCCGGGGCCTGGATCGCGATGATTTGGCCGCTAATATTGATGTGTAAGATCTTGTTCATGGTGCGTCTCCAGGCGTGGCAACGTTCAAAGGACGGGCGGGCGTGGCGGCCAGCGCGTGCACGGCGCCGGCCAGCTCTTGCCAGGTTTGCTGCAAGGCTTTAAAAAATGCGTCGCCCTGCGGCGTCAGCGAAAAGTATTTCCGCGGCGGGCCTGCGTTGCTCTCGACCCAGCGATAGCTGAGCATGCCGGCGTTCTTGAGCCGGGTCAGGAGGGGATACAGCGTCCCCTCCAGAATGCGCAGGTTCGCGCGTCGCATCTCATCTAAGATGTCGGTCGGGTACGCCTCCCCGCGCGAGATGATCGCGAGGATGCAGTACTCGAGGATGCCCTTGCGCATCTGGCTTTGTGTGTTCTCTACATCCATGGAAACCCCATGGATCTATCTATACGGCTAAGCTCTGTACTTTGCAATGCATAGTACATGGCCAAAGGTTATAAATATTTTAATATATTGAATTTATTATATTTTTAAGAGGAGTGTCCCGCGTTGGACGACGGACGACGCACAAAATAGAGGGTCAAAATGGCGCCAATCAAGCCAATCGCAATCGCGGGAGCGCGCCAATCTGCATCTGCGCGCGACAGCCGAGCCGCGATTAGCGCGGCGCATACCAGCGCACCAAGCGCGGGCACGAATAACGGCACCTCAAAGCGTCCCGCCGGCTCACCTCTGCGCAGCTTGAGCACGATGAGCGCGACGTTGACCACGCAAAAGCAAGCGAGCAGCAAAAGGCTGGTGGCCGAGGCGAGTTGGGCAATATTGCCGGCAAACGCCATGCCGAGCACGAGGGTGGCTAGCACCAAAATCGCGACATGCGGCGTGCGCGTCTTGTGGTGCACGGCGCCAAGGCGAGTCGGCAACAGTCCCTGCCGTGCCATGCCGTAGAGCATGCGCGACCCCATAATGTAGTTGAGCAACGCGGTGTTGCCGACGGCAAACAGCGTGATCACGCCGTACACCCACCCGGGCAGCCACGGCGTCGCGACGCTGGTAATTTGCGCCAGCGGCGCGCCGAGCTTAGCGTTGGCGAGGCGCGTGCTGTCAACCACCGAGACCGCCGTGATGCTGATAAGTATGTAGAGCACCGTGGTCGCGACGAGCGCAAGCAAGATACCGCGCGGCAGGTTGCGCTCCGGCTGGCGCACCTCCTCGGCGACGTTGAGCATGTCTTCAAAGCCGATGAAGGCATAAAACGTCAGCACCGCGCCCGAGAGCAACAACGATGCGCCGAGCTCGCTGCCGCTGGGCGCCGCAAAATAGTCGACGCTGCCCCAATAACGCGCCCCAACGACGATCACAAAAACGAGGCCGCCGACCTCGATCAAGGTGCACAAGATGTTGACCCACATCGACTCACGGATGCCGATGAGGTTGACCAAGGTGAGCAGGCCGAGAAAGCCAATGATAACCGCGGTCACGGGCAAGCTCGGCACCAGGCCATGCAGCGTCTGCGCGAACACGTTGGCGCCGGTGGCCATCGAGGTTAGCCCCGACACCGCCACGGTGAGCCCAACGACGTAGGCCAAGATCTTAAGCCCATACGCACGCTCAGTGACGTACGCGACGCCGCCGGCCTTGGGATAACGCGAACCGAGCGAGGCGTACGACAGGCCGGTGAGCAGCGCCGCGCACATGGAGATGACAAACGACATCCACACCGCATTGCCGAGCGCGCCCGCCGCGACGCCGATGGTGCCGTAAATGCCCGCGCCCACCATGCCGCCCATGCCGTAGAGCACAAGCGACGGCAGGCCCATGGTGCGCGCCAAGGCGGGTTGGGCTTGGACGCCGTCGCTAGTTTGCGAGTCGTTGCTCATGGCTTGCCTACCGTCATCTCAGCGGGCACCACCCAGGCATCAAACTGCGCTGCGGTCACGAGGCCGAGCGCGAGGCCAGCTTCTTTAAGGGTAAGGTGTTCGTCATTTGCTTTTTTGGCGATGCGCGCGGCGTTGTCGTAACCAATATGAGGTGCCAGCGCGGTGACCAACATGAGCGAGCGCTGGAGATGCTGCTCGATCTGCGCGCGATTAAGCTGCAGGCCGGCGATGCAGTGTGTGGCAAAGCCTTGGCATGCATCGCCGATGAGTCGCGCCGAGTGCAGCACATTGGCGATGATCAGCGGCTTGAAGGCATTTAGCTCCAAATGCCCGCTCATGCCGCCAAGGCCCACCGCGACGTCGTTGCCGATAACCTGCGCCATTGCCATCGTCAGCGCCTCGGCCTGCGTCGGGTTAACCTTGCCTGGCATGATCGAGCTGCCTGGTTCATTGGCGGGCAATACTAGCTCGCCCAGCCCGCAACGAGGTCCCGAACCGAGCAAGCGAATATCGTTTCCGATCTTCATCAGCGCGGTCGCGACAGTTTTCAGCGCGCCGTGCGCCGACACCAAGGCATCATGGCCCGCCAGCGCAGCAAACTTGTTGCGCGCGGTGACAAACGGCAGACCGGTTAGCTCGGCAATTTTGCGCGCCACCGCGACGTCGTAGCCGGCCGGCACATTGAGCCCCGTGCCCACCGCCGAGCCGCCGAGCGCCAACTCGGCGAGCGCCGGCAGCGCATGCTCGACGGCGGCGATGCCATGCGCGAGCTGCGCGACATAGCCGGAGAACTCTTGCCCCACCGTGAGCGGCGTTGCGTCCATTAGGTGCGTGCGGCCAATTTTTACGACGTCAGTGAATTCGTCGGCCTTGGCCTGCAGCGCACCTTGCAGCGCGCGCAGCGCCGGCAAGGTCTCGCGCCAAAGCCGCCCATACGCGGCCACGTGCATAGCGGTTGGAAAGACGTCATTTGACGATTGCGAGCAATTGACGTCGTCGTTGGGGTGCAGCGCCTTTTTCGCGTCGGTCAGCGCGCCGCCTTGCAGCACGTGCGCGCGGTTGGCGATCACCTCGTTGAGATTCATATTGGTCTGCGTGCCCGAGCCGGTCTGCCAGATGACGAGCGGAAACTCTTCGTCATGCTGGCCCGAGGCAATCTCCTCGCAGACGCGCGCGATGAGTTCGGCCTTGGCCTGCGGCAACGCACCGAGCGCGGCGTTGGTGAGCGCAGCGGCATGCTTGACCGTCGCGATCGCATAAATCACCTCGAGCGGCATGCGCTCGGCTGCGATCTGAAAATACTGCCGCGAACGCTCGGTTTGCGCGCCCCAATAGCGCGCCGCGGGCACCGCCACCTCGCCGAGGCTATCGCGCTCCATTCGTTCGTCGGTCATGGCGGCGAGCATACATGAGCGCCGCATGCCGCCGCCGTGGTATAGGTCAATTATGCCCGTGTACCGCCTCGGCAGCCGTCTGGCGTTTCCGCCGGTCGACGAAGCCGAAGACGGCCTGCTCGCGGTTGGTGGCGATCTCTCGCCGCAGCGGCTGCTTGCCGCATACAGCGCCGGCATCTTTCCCTGGTACAACGACGGCCAGCCGCTCTTGTGGCATGCGCCGGACCCGCGCTTTGTGCTGCCGACGGACAAATTGCTGATCGGCCGATCGCTGCGCAAGGCCATCGCCAAGGCGCCGTACCAGCTGACCATGGACACCGCGTTTGCCGATGTCATCGCGCGCTGCGCCGAGGTGCCGCGGCCCGGCCAGGCCGGCACGTGGATTACCGACGAAATGCAGGCAGCGTATGTGAAACTGCACGAGCTGGGGTTTGCACATTCGGTGGAGGCGTGGCGATGCGACGACCGCGACGGCGCGCCACGCGAACTCGTCGGCGGCTTCTACGGCATCAGCCTCGGCGCTCTCTTTTGCGGCGAGTCCATGTTTGCGCTCGCGCCCGATGCCAGCAAGATTGCCTTTGTCGCCGCCTGCCGCCAACTGCGCGCCTGGGGCACCGCGCTCATCGACTGCCAGGTTCACACCGACCACCTCGCCCGCTTTGGCGCCGTCGATATTCCGCGCGCGACATACATGGCGCTGCTTCCCAAGCTACTTGACGAGCCCACGCGCCGCGGCAAGTGGACGTTTGATGTCGCCGCCACCGACGTCTGAGGTGGGGCACCAACCGAGACACGCTCCAGTGGCGCTTCTCTATGCCGACGAAATCCAGAGACAGCCGTTACGGTTTCCAATCATCCACGGATTGTGCGTCACGGACAACGATGCGAATCGTGGCGTACGCAGACGGCAAGGATTGCGAACCATCTTTTACCATGGTCACGTCAAAAGTACGTCCTCCGACCTGTCGCTCCAACCTATACACGCTCCCAGCTTCAACCCCACGTCCGATATCTTCGAATTCGCCAAACGTAAATTCAGTTCGTCCGCTTAGGCTCGACCAGGAATCTTCTGGCTCGAGGCGATAGCCATCTTGCGGTCGAAAAAAGCCGTTCGCGGGAAGCACCACGGTCTCAACAGGCCCATTTGCGCGCGCTTCTTGCGCACTTGCGAACGGCACCACGCGCGGCGTGAACGTCAAGACTTCGCCGCGAGAGCCCGAGGCTGATTCGCTCCGATAGCCCGGCCCATGATAGACCGCGATCATTTTTGTTCTCTTGCCGCGTTTGACAGTCTCCAGCTTGCCGACGTCCGTGTTGCTCGCGCCGTTACTGTCGCGATACCAAGCGCGCAGGGGGTCACTCTTGACCACGCGAGGTCCGCTAGCTTTTTTTGGCGGTGACAACTTTCCAGATTGGCCGCCCGCATACGCACCGGAAACGGAAAGCGGAAGGGTGCAAAATAAGAGACTTAACCATACTTGACGCATGCCAATGCACTACAAGCAAGCGTCATGCCAAAGGGCACGTTGCCACTAGTAACTACGGATTGGGCCAGTCACGCGCCACTCGCCCCGCGCGTCTGGTGTCTATTGACCCCTTGATTTGGGTCCCTGACGTACTGGGTTGCGCTCGCCTGTCGTGTCGCCTCCGTGAGAAGGAGGGCCTTAAAAAAGCTCTGTGCGCAGCAACAAGTTTGAGGCAATGCCGTAGCGCGTGGCGTCGCGAAGCATCGCCATGCCGGTGACCTCGATGCCGAGCGAGCTGTTGCCGAACTGCATCGGCATCCAGCCGACGCTAGCGTTGGCGGCAACGCCCCACTTGCCTTGCTGCACGCCTCCCACCCACTCGTCGTACGGCGTGCGAACCAAGTGCGCAACGCCTACTCCGGCCTTTAGATGAACGGCAGCTAGATTGTATTGCACGGCGCCGATGCTTGACGCCGGCGCGGCAAAGGGCGCCCATCTAAGTCCCAACGTCACCGTGCCGAGCTGCTGAGAATATGTTGCGTCGCGGGCATAGCGGGCAAAGCCCACGTACTCCCCCTCGAACACGAGCTCCAGCTTGTCAGTAAGCGATTTACCTAATTGCAGCGTCGTCGACGCGCCTCTGCTGCTCGGCTCGCCGTCGGTCTCGCCAACGGCCCCATTGCCAAAGCCAAGCGAAATCGACGTCCTCGGCGTGGTCGGTTCTGCCCAGGCGCGCGGCGCCAGCAAGAGCATCAGACAAGCGACCCATGCATTGTGTTTGAGTTTAGACATCTTGTGTGTGGGTTCTTCTACAGCAATAGATTTCAGCAAGCCACCAAAGTAAGAAGAAGTTGCCTCACTCTGGCCCAATGCCGTAAACATCGCGCTCGCCCGCGCCCACGGTTGAGGCGCCGAAGCCAAAATAGAAGATGGCGCCGAGCGACATCTGCAGCTGATCGAAGCCACCGACCAAGACCGGCAGCTCGGTGCTTGCGTCGCGCCGGTCGCCGCGGTCGCGCCATGCGACATCGAGGTAGACGTCGAACGTCTTGGAGATGCGCATAAAGTTGCCGATGTGAAATCCCAGCGACGCGTCGAGATTTGAACCAACGGCGCCCGAATCCGCGTCTGAGTGGTAGATGGGAATTCCGGCGTCGAAGCCAATCGACGTCGCGCCATAGCGCTGCTCGCACGTATTCCAACACAGTTGCAGCTCGGCGCTTGCATCGAGTTGGGCGACGCCTCTCGGCGAACTCCCGTCGCCGTCCGGTCGGATCTGCAAGCCTGTCGCGCCCAAGCGAAATTCGGTCTTGACGAATTCCGATTGTCGCTTGCGCCACGTCACGCCTAGCCCCGCCGAGCGGACATCTTTCGTGCCGGTCAACCCAGGGCTCCAGCCGGCCCATCCGCCGAGGGCTAGGTGCTTGTGAAACGCATACGCGATGGCACCGGTGGCACCCTGAAGCGTTCGCGTATCCAACCCGTACGGCGTCTTAGCCAAACCTGTGAGGCTGCCCGAGAACGACAACCTACGTTCCGGCGTAAACGACGCCGCGAGGTTCCAGATGCCTAGGTCTGTGATGGCGAGCGCGTCGATGCCTTGATGAGCGGCGCGGGACGTCACGTAGCCGACGCTGGTTAGCACGGTGAGGTCGCGAACCTTGCCATCGAGGTCGCCACCTATTTGATCCGGGGTACCCAATGACGTTCTAAATGATGAAGCCCCCTGCTCGACAATTAGGTCGCCTCCGTGGCTTGTGCCCCCGCTTGTATCGTACGGCGTCAAGGGCACCTTGACGTCGAGCTCTACCATCGCTGGTCCGTCACTTTCGACCGCCACCGTGCCGCGTACGATGCCATGATGGTGCGCTGCGGCATGGCAGGTTGCGGTGTAGCCGTACGTGCCAGGCGGCAAATCCGAGAAACTGACGCGGGCGTCATGGCTGTCGTTCTTTACGCTCAAACGACCGATCGACAGCGATATCTCCACGCGGCTGCACGTGACCACACTGCCCTCGGCCGGGCTGGTCGCAGGCTCGGCTTTCGCTGGCTGTCCCTCGACCATGCCATGCACGCTAAACGTCACGCCGGCCGAGGAACCTGGGCTCGCGGCGCTTTCGCTGCTTTGTACGGCAACGCCCACCACCATCGCCGCTGCCACCCGTCGCAACGTCCAAATTGCTCGTTTCATGTAACCCATCCTAGTGGGGCTCTCGGCGCGACACCAGACGGGGCGCCTTACAGCACATCACAGGATGTAGACCGCTCGCAGCAGGCTCTCGATACGTCGATCTAGTTACGGCACCACGCCGATGCACTGATCAACACACTCGAAGCTGCCGCTGCACGACCGGTCGTCGAGACAGGTCTCGCAGGCATCGGCGCCCTCGGCATACGAAGCATCCGCATTGGCGCGACAGTCGTCGATGCAGCCATCGACGTCGTAGTCCGCGTCGTAGCAATCGGAGTAGCGATTGCAGATTTGGCTGCAGTCGAAGGCTTGATCCGCAGCGCCATCGCAGCCAATCAGGCCGAGGGTTGAGAGGACAAAGAGGACGGAAATAGATATTCGGTGCATGCGTATCGCCAATGCAAGAACACATCCAACACGGCGCGACGCACAATCAAGGCCTTGGTCTCGGCGAGTCGCGCGCTGGCCGTGATCCCTCGCGGCAAGGCCGCACAGTGAGCGCGGGTGACACACTCGGCGTGCGACGCCTATGAATCGAGCGATGCGCAATGGATGGCGTAGACCTGCCCGCTCGCGACAAGGCCGCCATCAAACGCTAGTTGAACGCCAAACGCGACGAAGCGCGGCGGCGCCAGCGAGGCCGCAAGGGACGTAAGCGCGATGTCATACGCCGACAGCGGCACCACGCTGGTGGTGAAGGCCTGCGCGAAATCAATGAGGCCGGCGGTCATGCCCTCGGCCCCGGACGCCGCGTCACCTTCAGGACCCTAGCGGCACGTTGCCAAGCACGAGCGTCTGCAGCGGCGTGGCCGAGGCCGCGTGCGGGCAGCCTTCGTCGCCACCGCGATGCAGCTCAATGTGCAGCGACGTCGGTGGCACACCGTTAAAGCCAAAATATGCGCGCTCAAAGACAAGGCTCGTCGTGCCACGCGTGAGCGTTACGGCGCAGGCCGTCTCTTCTCCGCTCGCGGCGCTAGCTGGCGACACGCACCACCAATTTGCCGACGTGCGTGCCGGCATCGAGCACCGTCAGCGCTTCGATCGTTTGCTCAAACGCAAAGGTCTGCGCAATGGGTACGATTACCGCTCCTGCTGCCTGCCACGCCGCCAGCTGCGCCAAATCCGCGGCTCTCGATTTGGTCATCGCGAACGTCGCGCGCCGCTGCGAAAACCAGCCGCTGAGCTTGCCCCACAGCAGGCCGGCACTCGGCAACAACGTGACGTAAGTGCCACCCCGCACCATGATGTCGGCGCACGCCGTCGCCGAGGACGTCGACGCGGCGTCGAGGACGACGTCAAAGCGCCGCCCCAACGCGCCGAGCGCCGTGACCTTGTAGTCCACCACCTTGTCGGCACCGAGCGCGGCAACCGCGGCCAGCTTGCCGGCGCTGCACGTCGCCCACACCTCGGCCGCGCCGAGTTGCCTCGCGATCTGCACTGCCAGGCTACCGACGCCGCCCGACGCGCCATTGACCAGCACGCTGCCTCCCGCGCGCAGACGGCCGTCATCGCGCAAGGCCTGCAGCGCCGTACAACCGGCCGTCGCGAGCGCCGCGGCCTGGGCGTGCGAAAGCGAGGCGGGCTTGATCGCAATGGCGCTTGTGGGCACAACCACAAGCTCACCCAGTGAGCCTTGGCGATTGTTCATCGCATAGGGCAAAAAACCGAACACCGGCTGACCGACCTCAAACCCCACCGCGCCGGCACCGAGCGCTTCCACGACGCCGCTAAAGTCAAAGCCGAGCACCAACGGAAAGGCCCCCGCGTGCAAAAAGCCGCCTCCATCTTTGCCGCGCAATACCTTGAGGTCGGCCGGATTGAGCGCCGCGGCATGAACGCGCACTAACACCTCCCCTGCGCTTGGAACTGGACTCGTCACATCGCGCAACGCCACCGACGATGGCTCGCCACGCGCTAAAATTGATTGTGCCTTCACGTCGCCACGCTAGCACGTTGCGACCACGAACATTGAGGGGCCGAGAACCTCAAACGCCAGGCCCAACCCTTGCGATTGCGCCCCCAAAAAGGCAAGGTAGGCGCGATGAAACTGGGCGTACTTCGCGAACAATCACCCGGCGAAAAACGCGTCGCGGTGGCCCCCGCCAACCTTGAGCGGCTGACCAAGCAAGGCTGGGAGGTCCTGGTCCAAACCGGCGCCGGTGAGGCCGCTGGGTTTGCCGATGCGGCGTATACGGCCGCAGGCGCGAGCATTGCAACGGCCGACGAGGTCTTGGCCAAGGCCGACGTACTGGTCATGATTCGCGCGCCCAAGGCCGACGCGCCAGCGCTGGGGAAACTGCGCCCCGGCCAGACTGTCATCGGCCAGCTCTTTCCGGCGCAAAATGCCGCGCTCGTTCAGCGCCTCGCCGAGCAGCAAGTGACCGCGCTGTCGCTCGACCGCGTGCCGCGCATCACTCGCGCGCAAAAGATGGACACGCTGTCGTCGATGGCGAACATCACAGGCTATCGCGCCGTCATCGAGGCGTCGACGCAGTTCGGCCGATTCTTTACCGGTCAAATCACCGCGGCCGGCAAGCTCGCCCCCGCCAAAGTCCTCATCGTTGGCGCAGGCGTCGCGGGTCTTGCCGCGCTGGGCGCCGCCAAGAGCCTTGGCGCCATCGTCCGCGCGTTTGACACCCGCGAAGCCGCGCGCGAACAAGTACAAAGCCTAGGCGGCGAGTTTCTCACCGTCACCGTGCAGGAAGCCGGTGACGGCGGTGGTGGCTACGCCAAAGAGATGTCGAAAGAATTTATTGAGGCCGAGTACGCGCTATTTCGCGCCCAGGCCAAAGAGGTAGACATCGTTATCACGACGGCGCTCATTCCCGGCAAGCCCGCACCCAAGCTGTGGCTCGCCGATATGGTCGAACTCATGAAACCTGGCTCGGTCGTCATTGATCTTGCGGCCGAGCAAGGCGGCAATTGCGATCTCACCCGCGCCGGCGAGGTGGTGGTGCACAACGGCGTGAAGGTTGTCGGCTACTATGACTATGCGAGCCGCATGGCCGCCGTGGCATCGGAGCTTTTTGGCACCAACGTCGCGAACTTTCTCGATGAACTTGGCGGCGCGAGCAAGTGGCACATCGATGTTGACAACGAAATCACGCGCGGCGCGCTGGTGCTCGAGCGCGGCGAAAAGCGCGAGTTGCGGCCGTTGCCAGCAAAGGTGTCCGCGCCAGCAGCGGCCGCAACAACCGCCGCGCCAGCGTCCTCCCTTGCAGCGCCTCGCCCAGCTTCTACCTCATCGGCGCCGAAGTCTTCCGGCCATGGTCATAACGCCACGCCCATGTCGGCGGGGACCAAGCAGGCGATCAACATCATCGGGGCGCTTGCCGCGCTCGCCTGGCTCATATTGCGATTCGCCAAGCCCGATGCAATCGTTGGCGGTGCGGCCTTTGTGCAGCACCTCACCGTGTTCGTGCTCGCCGTATTCGTCGGCTGGCAAGTGGTGTGGAACGTGGCGCCCGCGCTACACACGCCGCTAATGAGCGTCACCAACGCCATCTCAGGCATCATTATTGTTGGCGGCATGATGGTCGGCGCCGCCTCGCATGAGGGCCTATCAACGGCGATTGTGCTCGCCATCCTCGCCACCTTTTTCGCCACCATTAATATCGCCGGTGGCTTCCTCGTCACCCGCCGCATGTTGGCGATGTTTCGCAAGTAGGAGCCCACCGTGCCTTTATCATTTTTGCTTACCCTGCTCGCCTACATCGTCGCCGCGGTGCTGTTTATCTTCAGCCTCGGCGGGCTGGCGAATCAAGAATCCGCCAAGCGCGGCAACTGGCTCGGCATCGTCGGCATGGCGATTGCCATTGTCGCCACGTTGCTCGTTCCTGGTGCCAAGTTTCATTGGCTGATGTATTTTGCGCTCGCCGCGGGCGCCGGCATCGGCGGCGTCATGGCCGCGCGCGTCGGCATGACGCAAATGCCCGAGCTCGTGGCGCTGCTACACAGCTTTGTCGGGATTGCCGCGGTATTAGTTGGCCTGGCGCTCATCGTCGCGGCGCCGCGAGCCAGCGGCGGCCTGCGCGTCGAAGTGTTCATCGACGTCTTCATCGGCGCCATCACCTTTACCGGCTCGATCGTCGCCTTCCTCAAGCTCAACGGCAAGCTCAGCGGCAAGCCGCTCTTGTTGCCAGCGCGCCATATGCTCAACCTTGCCGCGCTCATTACCTCGGTGGTGCTCGCCGTCATCTTCGCCAGCGGTGGCCATATGTGGGCGCTGCTCGCGGCCATTGCCATTGCCTGCTTGCTCGGCATTCACTTGGTCGCGGCCATCGGCGGTGCCGACATGCCGGTGGTGGTGTCGCTGCTCAACAGCTACTCGGGTTGGACCGCGGCCGCCGCGGGTTTTATGCTTGAGAACGACCTGTTAATCGTTACCGGCGCGCTCGTAGGCTCATCCGGCGCGATTCTTAGCTACATCATGTGCCGCGCGATGAACCGCTCGATCTGGAACGTCGTGTTCGGCGGCTTTGGTGCCGACGCACCAAAGTCCAGCGGCGCCACCGCACCTGCCGCCCCACTAGGCGAAATCCACGACATCCTCGGCGCCGACGTCGCCATCGCGCTGGCCGGCGCCAAGAGCGTGGTCATTGTCCCAGGCTATGGCATGGCCGTCTCGCGCGCCCAGCACGTCGTGCGCGAGCTCACCGACGTGCTGCGCGCGCGCGGCATCCAGGTGCGCTTTGCGATTCATCCCGTCGCCGGCCGCCTGCCCGGCCACATGAACGTGCTGCTCGCCGAGGCCAACGTGCCCTACGACATCGTCCTTGAAATGGACGAGATCAACTGCGATATGCCAACCACCGACGTCTGCATCATTATTGGCGCCAACGACATTGTGAATCCCGCGGCCGAAACCGACGCCTCCAGCCCTATTTACGGCATGCCGGTTTTGCAGGTGTGGAAGTCCAAGCTCGTCATCGTCAACAAGCGCAGCCGTGGCTCGGGCTATGCCGGCATCGACAACCCGCTGTTCTACGAGCCCGTCACGCGCATGCTCTTTGGCGACGCCAAAGACGCCATGGAAAAAGTAGTCACCGCGCTCCGCTAGCGGGTGGACCGGCAGGTGGGCGCACGTGTCTTTCTGCTCGCAGATAGCGTGTGGACCGGCAAGTTGGCGCACGTGTCTTCCTGCTCGCAGATAGCGACCCTCCGGGGCATGGCGAGACCGCTGTGGTATCCACATCCCTCGGTGCTAGCCACACCGCCCTGCAATCTATGCTCGCGGAAGAAACGTGCGCCACCTGCCGGAACGCCAGCGCGCAGAAGCGGCGTGCGGCACATGTTCGGATCAGAGCGTTTCGCGAAGGCACGTTGGCTCCAGCGATTTGGCAGGTGGTGCCCTCCTGAGCGCAAGGCGTCGTGAGCAGAGCGAACAGCCGTAGCTCTGAGACGAAGCATGTGCTCGCGCGCCGCTGACCGCCGCCCCGATGAGACGAAGCATGTGCTCGCGCGCCGCTGACCTCCGCCCCGATGAGACGAAGCATGTGCTCGCGCGCCGCTGACACATGAGGCGAAGCATGTCGCCCTCCCGGGAATATTTGCGGCCACGGGTGGTTAGGCAGGGATGTGGCGCGGCGTACTCAAGGCAGCTGCCGCCTGGCCGGTCGGCAACATGCCAGGCGCGGCAAGCCTGTATCATCGCTTAACCTGCGAGTATGCGGGCTCCCAAACATTCCATGCGCCGAAGCTAGCCGCCGCGTGGACGGAATATTCTAAGCTGTGGGCGCAAACGTACGGACTTCCCCGCGGCAACGCGCGCGTCTGGGTGCACGATGCGGGGTGGACCCCCATCTCAGCGTTCGCCAGTTTCATGATAACGGGGCGCGCCGCGACGCTCACGAATTCTCACGCGCGGGTCCTGGCTCGCTACGGCCAGCAAGCGTTGCGGTGCGCGCTTGCCATGCCCCTCGAACAAACGGGCATCGATGCAAGCACGCTCGCCGCGCGCCGCACCGCGCTGCAAGCAGCGGTGCATCGCGTAGGTGCTCTCGAGGCGGTGCAAGCACTTGGCGGCAGTTTGGCAAACAAGAAACTCAGTGGCTCGGAGATCGCGCTCGCGCCCGGCTCATTTGATTTGTGCCATAGCGGCAATGCCTTGGAACACTATCCGCCAACCGCCTTGCGCAGATTTCTTGAAGCGTGTGTTACCGCGCTGCGCCCTGGCGGCATCGCATCTCATGTCGTTGACCATCGAGATCATTTGCATCACGTCGATCGCACCTGGCCGTTTTTGCTGCACCGCTCGCTACCTGACCGCGCCTACCAAATGCTGTTTGGCCATGAGCTGCTGTACCACAACCGCCTTACCCCGACCCAAATGATGAGCTGCCTTGAATCAGTTGGTTTAGAACGCATCATGGTACGCCGTGCGGGTGCCGATCTATTCTACAAGATGGACGAAGAGGTGTTGCGCCAGTCCAGCGGCGTGCCGGCCTGGACACAAAAGCTCCCCGCATGCGCGCGCGGCGTGGCAGCAACAATTTCCCCACTCGATGCGCGCACGACGTATGCGCACTACGTGTATCGCAAACGGTAGTGTCTCGACGGCGCGTGGGGTTCACCAAACGTCCGGAGAATCGCCACCCGAGGCGGTGGTGCGGCACATGTTCGTTTTTGGGTTCGTCGCGAGTCGCGCTAAAAACGCATTGCGACGCGCAGGCCGGTAACGGTGTATTCAGATAACGAAATCCCAAAGACGAAGCGTTGCCGGTTAGATGTCACGGCATTGGTGAATTGCTCAAAGACATCAGGTGTCGCGCGGTGGTGAACCAGCCACGGATGCGGCACTGCCACGACAGGCGGCGTGGTTGAGCCCACTGGTGTGCGCGCCGCTATGGCTGACGACGTCGGCGCGGCAGGCAACAGCGCGCCGATGGCGGGCAGGCTACGCGGTGTTCGCGTTGGGCTTGCGAGCGCCTGTGACCCGAGGGCTGGCGCTGCCGGCACCGCCGCCGCGATGCCGTAAACATCAGCCGCAGCCAGGGGTGCGCGCGCGAGGGCACCCGCGACGAGGCACAGCACGGCCACGCCGCACGTCCTCCACATCGCCCCGATTGCGCCCATTCCAATCAGGATAAGGGCAATCGCCGCGACCCATCAATGTAGGAAAATGCGGCATAAAGGCTGGATGTAGGTCTACCGCAACACGATGCGGGTCATGCCGCGCATTTCGCTGGTGGGGTTCCAGCCGTCGCGAACTTTTTTGTACATGCGAAAGCGCCATTGCCCCTTGGCGTTGCGCTTGAGAAAGAGCCGCGTCGTCGCGAGGTTCCAGTCGGCGGCGGCGACTTCGACCCGCACGCCGTCGAGATCAAACAGCGTCGCGCGCCCTTTGGCGGCGAAGCCGTTGGCGGTGAGAATCGCCGAAATTTCCCAGCCTTGGGTTTCCTTGTCGCCAACGGGCGCCGTGGTGGTTGGCACGCTCGCCAGCGATGCCTCGGTCACTTCGACTAGTTTTTTACCTTGCACAATCGTGAAAGGCGGCGCCTTCTTTTTTTCCCGCGCGATGCCGTCGCCACCCCCGCCGCCCCCGCCAGAGCCATCGTCGTTGCCCCCTGGTGGCGACGGCGGCGCCGAGGCCGGAGGTCCTGGGATCGGCGGGACGGCCGCCTGCGCCACGCCGCTGCCGCCGGTCGCGGGTGCATCGCTCGAGCCCGCGCTGCACCCGAGCATCGCCATCACCCCCATCGCAAAGGCGGCTCGAGCAAGCAATACCGCGGTGCGATTGCCATTCATTTTGCGCATGGCGGTCATCGTAGCTCACTGTCAGTCAAGGGTCACGCAGACCGCCCTCCGATTGACCTGCCCCCATGAGGTGACGCGTCACAGGAATGTGCTAACTCCGGCGCGCCCATGTCGACAAGAAATACGCTCATCGTCGTTTTCCTCGCCACCATGGCCATGGACGCGATGTTTTTTAGTCGCGCCGCCACCAGCCAGGTGACGGCAAGCGCCCAACCCGCGGCGACGCCGCCACTCGCCGCCGAGCCGACGGCAGCCGCTCCCCCGCCGGCTACGGCTGCCCCCGCCGCAGCACCGGCCGTCGCGGCAGCAACCGCCACAGGCGCGACCTCCGCAGCAGCCACCACCCTTTCGCCCGAGCTGCTCGCACAGTGCAATAAGCCCAAGAGCAAGCGCCCCCCCAAACCGCTGGGGCCGCAATTGCTCGCGATTGGCCTGTTGCTCGTCGTCATCGTAATCGTCGTTAAGCGCCTTCCTAAGTCGGCGGTGAACCACAGCGCGGCCTTCAAGCGCCGCCGTTTGCTCAACTGGCTGCCGCTCGGCCTCACCTACGGCTTTCTCTACATGGCTCGCTACAACATCAATGTCTACATGGACATCGAGCGCATCACGCCGGCGCAGTTTGGCACTATGTTCGGCGTTGGCTCGCTGGTCTATGGCCTGTCATTTTTTCTCAACGGCCCGCTGACAGACCGCTGGGGCGGCCGCGCGACCATCCTCATCTCGGCTGGCGGCGTCGCCGCGACCAACCTCATCTGGGGGATCATGGAGCTCACCGGCAATTCGCTTGGCGACCGCGTTACCAACCTCACCGTGCTCTATGCCGTCAACATGTATTTCCAGAGCTTCGGAGCCGTGTCGATCGTCAAGGTCAACGCGTCCTGGTTCCACGTGCGCGAGCGCGGCACCTTTGGCGGCATCTTCGGCATCTTAATCTCTCTCGGCGTATTCTTAGCCTACGACGGCGGTCGCATGATCACCGAGTACCTACCAATCCCGTGGCTGTTCTTCATGCCGGCGCTGCTGCTCGGCATCTTTTTCATGATCAACTACTTCCTCGTCTTTGACCGCCCATCCGAAGCAGGCTACGCCGATATTGATACTGGCGATGGCGATGCCGACGCCGACGATGGCAAGCCGGTCAATGTCGGCGCCGTGCTAACGCGCGTGCTGACCCACCCCGTCATCATGACGGTCGCCGTCATCGAGCTGTTTAGCGGCTTTCTGCGCCAGGCCATCATGCAATGGAGCAAGGAATTCAGCAGAGGCGTCGGGCTTGAAAACAGCTTTGTCATTACGAACATCGGCGTCGTGCTGTGCATCGCCGGCATCGTCGGCGGCATGTTCGCCGGTGCCGTGTCCGACCATTTGTTTAAGTCGCGCCGCGGCCCTGTATCGGCCTTTCTCTACGGCCTCGTGCTGATTGGCGCGATCGCGATTGTCCCGCTCTTTAACTACCGCCCCGCCATTCCGTGGGTCATCGCGGTGATGGCCATGGCGATCATCGGCGTCCACGGCATGCTCACTGCTACCATGAGCCAAGATTTTGGCGGCAAGCGCAACACCGGTATTGTCGTCGGCGTCATCGACGGCTTCGTTTATTTTGGTTCGACGCTGCAATCGTTTTTTTACGGGCATTTTCTACCCGGCAAAATCCCCTGCCCCAACGGCAACAACATTACCGATCCTGCCGCCAAAGACATCAACAACTGGCACGTCTGGCCCTATGCCATGATCGTCGTCGCCCTGCTCGGCTTCGTCCTCGCCCTTCGGCTATGGAATGTGCGGCCCGGCAAGCAATCGTCGTCGGGACACTAGGGGTTGTCCAGCGGCGCACTAGCCTACCGGTAGGTGGCGCACGTTTCTTCCGCGAGCATAGATTGCAGGGCGGTGTTCGTGCCGCGGAGGGGGGTGGATACCACAGAGGTCTCGCTGCGCCCCGGAGGGGTGCTATCTGCGAGCAGGAAGACATGTGCGCTCACCTGCCGGTCAACCATCTATCTGCGAGCAGGAAGACACGTGCGCCCACCTGCCGGTCCGCACGAACACAGCGCGCCGCCCAGCCAGCGCAACGCGGCGCAGCAAGCGACATCGCCTGCCTTAGTTTTGCCCCGGCGGGGCCATATCCTGACGAAACCACAGTTAACAGCGTCCCGCGTGAGCTAGGCTTGTGGCCATGGCCGACGAAACGTTCTGCTTTGACCGCGTCGAGGACATCGCGCGCCTGGCGTGGTTTGAGATCGACAACGGCAGCTTGGTCGTGGCGGACAAGTCAATTGGCCCCATCATCGACATGCACGCGCACTACGCCGCGCCCATGATTTGGCCGCATCGCACCAACCACGACCACGAGCCGACGATTACCGAGCTATTGCTGCCTTGCTGCGCGCGCCATGATCTCGACGTCTACGCCAATCAAAATTTTGACAAGCTCGGCCTCAAGCTGCTCAAGCGCAAGCTAGTGCTGGGTGGCTTTACCGGCGGCGGTTCGCGCAAGACGCACACCGCCCCCAATCTCGCGCGCGACGCCGCGGCCGTGGGCGTCATCCACAGCGCGGTGCTCGCCATCGACATGGGATGGCCGTCGCACACCGTGCGCGATACGATCGCCGTCGCAAATAAGCGCAACGACACCACCGCGTTTGGCAGCGTGCACCCGCGCCGCCGCCGCCCCAAGGAACGCTTTGAAGAGCAACTCCATGCCGGCGTGCGCGGCCTCAAGCTGCACCCGCAGCTGCAGCAATTTCACCCCGACGCGCCCGAGGCCATGAAGGTGTATGAGCTGTGCGGGCGCGAGCAGACGCCGGTGATTTGGCACTGCGGCCCGGTCGGCATCGAGCTCAAGAGCGCCTTGCCCTACGTCCAGGTACCAAACTACGAGCGCCCGATCAAGGAACACCCCGACACCACATTTCTGCTCGGTCATGCCGGCGCGCTGCAGTGCGACCAGGCCATCGCGCTGCAACGCCGCTACAAAAACGTCTACCTCGAGGTGTCGTCGATCAGCCTGTCGCAAATGCGCATGGTGGTCGAAGAAGCCGATCCGGATCGAATTGTCTTTGGCACCGACTGGCCGTTTTATCATCACGCCTTGCAGCTGGCGAAGGTGCTGGTGGTCACCGAAGGCAAGCCCGGCCTGCGCCGCAAGGTGCTGCACGATAACGCCGCGCGCTTGCTTCGGCTCTAGCGCGTCCTACATCGAACGACATGGCAGGCGCGCGCGCACAGTGACGCGCTGGCAAAACCGGCGCATAATTTACGACGGTGTTTGGATATTCCATCTCGTGGGACAAGCCGTGGAGCAAGCTAGGGGTGCCGCATCTAGTGGGCCTGGCGCTGTTTGCCTTGTTCATCGCCAGCTACGCCACCGACGCCGATCCGTGGGTGCCGATTCTCGACTCGGCCAACCTCGCGTTTCACGAGGCGGGGCATCCATTTTACGCGGCGTTTGGCGACACCATGGGCTGGCTCGGCGGCACCATTGGGCAACTAACGTTTCCCTTTATTGGCATGTTGGTGTTTTTGTACCGCAAGCACGCCGCGAGCTTGGCGATGTGCGCGTTGTGGTACTTCCAAAATTTTTTCAACATCGCGCGCTATGTCGCCGATGCGCAGGTGCAAGAGCTGCCACTGGTGGGCGGCGGCCAGCACGACTGGACCTACCTGCTCACCAAGTGGGGCGTGCTGCACAAGGAAATGCAAATCGCCAGCAACCTGCGTTTGGTGGCATGGCTGGGCTTTTTCGCCGTCGCCGTCTTTCTCGCGTGGCGCATGGTCGCGCAACGGCAAGATGAAAGCGTGAGGCGGCCGAGGCCGAGCAGGCCGCCGCGAACCGCCCACCACTGCCCTACGCGCGGCCGAGCGTCGCCGTCGGTACCCCTCAACCAATGGTGGTTGGCGCGGCGACCGGCGTGGCGGTGCCCAAGCAGGGCGCGCTCACACCCCAAGCCGTGATTACGACGCCGCCAACGCCGAGGCCACAGGTAACACCTGACGTCGACGCCTTCCCCGATTTGCCCGCCTTGCCCCTGCCCAAGGCCTACGCACGCGCCGCCGCGCCGTTAACCATTCCGCCCGTGGAAAGCAAATCCAAGCTATAACGCCGGCATGAGCCTGGCCTCGACGCTGTCAAAGTTTCTCGCCTTGCCGCTGACGCCTAGCGATGACCGCAACACGCTGCGCGATGCGTGGAACTTTTTGGCACCGCTGCCGGGCGGCAAGGTGCTGTACTCGCGCATGCTCGGCAAGATGGTGCCTTACACCGGCAGCATTGGCGCTCATGTGCGGGCGTTGCGCCTGGGCCACAGCGAGGTCGAGATGGCCGATAAGCCGCCGTTGCGCAACCACCTCGGCTCGGTGCATGCGCTCGCGCTCGCCAACCTCGCCGAACTCGCCGGCAACCTGGCGCTGGTTTACTCCATGCCGGACGGCGCACGCTTCATCGTCGCGGCGATCAACATCGAATATCTTAAGAAGGCGCGCGGCACCATCGTCGCCATCAGCGATTGCCCGATTCCGCCCACCGCGCAGCGCGCCGAATACTTGGTGCCGGTGACGCTGCGCGACGGCAGCGGCGCCGAAGTTGCCCGCGCCACCCTGCGCAGCGTGATTGGCCCCACCAAGCCGAGTGAAAACGATCGCGTTAACTAGAGCGTATCTCATAACCTCGGGCCGAGCGAGCGAGAGGCAGGCTGGTTAGCTGGCAAGGCGCGAAAGAGGCTCATACTGGTTGTATGGGCCGATTGAGCAACGCCGCCAGGTGCCAAGCTGGCCGCGCTCGCGACGGGAGAGGTTATGAGATACGCTCTAGCCAGCACCCCGCCCGCGCCTTGTCGCACGCGGCCACTATCGATTGTAGAGCGCATCTGCCACCGCCGCAGACTCATTGATGACGCGATCATTTACGACGGGGCTGCGGGCGTTGTAGCCGAAGGCGCGGAGCATGGTTGGATCGCGCGCGAGGTCGGTGTTGGTCGTTTGCGTTAAGTCAAAGGTGGCATGGGTAAAGCGTGTCAGCGCCGCCGCCGAATACCCGAGCTGCTCGGCCCGCCGAACCGCGCGGCCCGCGACGTGGCAGGTGACGCAATCCAGCGAATCCGCATGAAACCCGGTCGACGGATTGTCGACGTTTAGCGCCAGCTGCAAGGCGGCGTCGACCTCGCTTCGCGATGCCGTCAGCACGACGCTATCGCCAACCACGTCGCCGGCGAGCGCCATCAGGCCTTCGCTTGCGCTCGACGTGGGCGCAATCGCAAACCCGGCTGCGGCCTCTTGGATAAAACGCTGGGTCGCCGCGCCAGGCTCCGCTAAATCGGCGATGACGAGCGGGGTGGGCACGCCATCGATTATGCGCAGGCCACCAAACTCCCAGTCAAAGGTGCGGCCTTCCATGAAGGTAACCTGGCTCAGCCTGGCCTCCCCCACCGTTGCCAAGATTAGCCGGCGCAAGTCTACGGCAAACGGGCCGCCGAGCCCCTCGCTCGCGATGACGGGATGAACCTGCAAGGGCGCGGCCACGTCGCTAGGTGCCGCTGCGACCTGCGCCATCCATGCGGTGAGAAATTGTTCAAACTCGCTTGCGCCGAGATCGAACAAGAGATGAACGGCGCTATCGATCGCCACCGCTGGATCGATGGTGCCCGCCGCGCCAAACTCTTCGACGATTGGTTGCGCGATCAGGCGGACCTGCCTCCGACATTGCGACGGGTCGCTCGCCAACAGCGCGAGCGTGGGAAAGCAAGGGTCGAGCCGAATGCCGACGATGGCCCAGCTTGCGTATGCTGGTGCCACATGCGGCTCGGTCGCAAAGACGGCGATGTCGTCGAACCAGGCTTGGGGCAACAAGGGCCCGCCGACCCCGTGGTCGCCAAACCTCAGCAAATTGCCATCGGCGGCCGTCGACGGCATGGGCAACAAAATGGATACATCGTTTAGCCCAAACCGCGCCGTGCTAACCGGCGGCGCATCTTCCGCGCCGTCGCAAGCAACCAGCATAAGCGTCACAGCCATGACAAGAAGCCACCAATCGTAGTTGGCTCGCTGGACTAGCTTGGCTAGGTCGTGCCGCGCGTTGGCTGCCATGCACGCGCTATCACATGCAGCGTTCCAGCGTGTCAATGACAAGCTGGCGAGCTGCCACTGCGAGCGTTACCGCACGGCAAGAGATCGTCGGCGCCGCAACAATCCAAGCGTGATCATGGTTACGAGGCTTACATTTCCGGTCCCCGCGCCTGCCTGGCATCCGCCGGCGGCTGGCTCGACTTCGCCTTCAGGCAACGAGCCACCCTCGTTGGCAGGTTCGCCGGGTTCCTGATCGCTCACCCACATCGACAACGTCACCATGCCAAAGGCATGCGGGCCGTCGCGCAACGAAAACACCTCAGTCACCACGCCTGGCACTGCCAGCGCAGGCGCTACGATCGCAAACGCCACCGTAATTTCGCCACCCGGCTCCACGGCCGAATCCAGTGCCAACGGCGACTGGTCATCAAGCCACGTCGGCAGGTCGACGAGGCGGCTCGCATCTGGCGAGGTCAGGCGCGCGCCCGCTTGCCACGTCACGCTGCCGATGTTTTTGAGCGTCAACTCGACAATCGCGCGATCACCGGGCTGCAGCCGCGCCGGCGCATTGCGGCCGACGATTTCGAGTGAATACTGCTCCATGCCTTCGCAGCCGACCGGTAACTCAAAGCCATCGATGGGCGACATCGCGATGCGCGCGCCGGTTTGCGGCCCATATTCGCCATCTTCGGCGATTGCGTCGGCCGGATTCGCGCGATTCCACAGGCGTTGAAACGCCAGCACGTCGACGCCGCGCAAATCGTTAGACGAAAGGTGTTCGAAGTGCACCGCGTCGCCTGGCACATTTTGGTCCCAGCCGTTTTCCTCAAGCAGTGGCAGCCAGGCGCTGTAATTTGACAAGTCAACCGCGCGGCCCGACTCGTGGTTGCTGCGACCTGGTTCGGCGGCGGCGGCAATGCCGCACAGGCCTTGCTGCGCCCACGCGTGCAGGATGTATTGCTGCGGCACGGCGCGATAGGCACTGGTAATGCTCATGGCTTGATCCGGCTCGGTAAGCGCGGCCTCTTCGAGCTGCACCACGGCGTATGGCGCGGCGAGCGGCAGCACGGCCGGCCCGAACGCCATGCCGCCGACTTGTTCAAATTCGACCAGCTCGCCTGGCGTGAGGCACTGCGCCTCGCGCGCGATTTGCCAGGCCAGTCCCACCACGGCCTCGGTGCTGCAACCCTCTGCGGCGACGATCTCGCTCACCGCGAGGTAGCCGTCGGCGGCCTGAACATAGTAGGCGCTCGAACCCGACTCGCACGCCGCGAGCGCGGCGCACGCAGAAATGAGCACAGCGGTAGACGATCGAAAATTACGCACGTGTGGATTCAATGCAGCCCCCCGCATAAGTCGAACGAGACTATTACAAGCCCGCGGTGAGCACAACAAGTCGCGGGGTGCATTGCGGCCAGGCGTGAGCGCAGCTGTGCCCACGCGGCGAGATCTTGCCGCGGCCTCAAAATATGTCAGATTCGGGCGTGTTGCCATGCGTGTTCGCGACGTTAGCCCGCCCTGGAAATTGCGAGCGCCAGCGAATTGTGATTAATCAACTGCACGTCAATTCAGTCCGGGGCAAGGGCATCGTGAGCCCGGGTTTGCCAACACTGACAACCGAGGTAAGGGTCTTTATATGAGCTGGGTCTCGACATACTTCCGCTCCACCATCGGCGCCAAACAAATCATGGCGCTCACCGGGCTTGGCCTGATGCTGTTCACGCTCTTGCACATGGTGGGGCACCTCCTCATGTTCCAGGGCAGCGACGCCTACAACGCCTATGCCGCCAAGCTGCAAGGCCTCGGCGCGCTGAAGTGGATCGCTCGCGGTGGGCTGCTCTTCATCCTGACCCTGCACATCGCTGCGGCGGTGAGGACCAGCGCGGTCTCGCGCGCCGCCCGGCCGACCGCGTATGTCCGCTACGAGCCACGCAACTCGACCATCGCGTCGCGCACCGCGCGCCTCACCGGCACGGTGCTCTTCATCTTCATCGCCTTTCACCTCGCGCATTTTACGTTTGGCGCCGTGCAGCCCGAGGCCTATGGCCACTTAGACCAGGCGCAACGCCATGATGCCTACCGCATGTTCGTCGCGGGCTTCCAGAACGTCGGCCTGTTTGCGGTCTACCTCGTCGCCATCGGCCTGCTCGCGGCGCATCTCGGCCATGGCGCCAGCAGCTGGCTGCAAACCCTCGGCGTGCGCCACCCCAAATACGACGGCGCCATCGCCAAGCTGGGGCCGGCCATGGGCGTGATTTTGTTTATAGGCTACATGGCGCCGCCGCTGGCCGTGCTCATCGGCCAGCTCAAGTAATTTGCCAGGCAGCAGGAGAATACCTATGAATCTCGACGCACGCATTCCTAGCGGCCCCCTCGCCGATAAGTGGAAAAAAGCCAAGTTTGACTTCAAGCTGGTCAACCCCGCCAACAAGCGCAAATACAAGGTCATCGTCGTCGGCTCGGGGCTGGCCGGCGCCTCCGCCGCCGCCACGCTCGCCGAGCTCGGCTACAACGTCGCCTGCTTTTGCTTTCAGGACACGCCGCGCCGCGCCCACTCCATTGCCGCGCAGGGCGGCATCAACGCCGCCAAGAACTACCAAAACGACGGCGACAGCGTGCAGCGCCTCTTCTACGACACCATCAAGGGCGGCGACTTTCGCGCCCGCGAAGGCAACGTACATCGCCTCGCCGAGGTGAGCGTCGACATCATCGACCAATGCACCGCCATGGGCGTGCCGTTTGCGCGCGAATACGGCGGCACGCTGGCCAACCGCTCGTTCGGCGGCGCGCAGGTGTCGCGCACGTTTTACGCCAAAGGCCAAACCGGGCAACAACTGCTGATCGGCGCCTATTCGGGGCTGTCGCGGCAGATCCAGGCCGGCAAGGTCAAGATGTTCACCCGCACCGAGATGCTCGACGTGGTGGTCAAGGACGGCAAGGCGCGCGGCATCGTGGTGCGCGACCTCGTCACCGGCAAGATCGAATCGCATGCGGCGCACGCGGTGATCTTGGCGTCGGGCGGCTATGGCACCACGTTCTACCTATCGACCAATGCCGTGGGCTGCAACGTCACCGCGACGTATCGCGCGTTTAAGCGCGGCGCCGGCTTTGCCAACCCGTGCTACACGCAAATTCACCCGACCTGCATTCCGGTGGCCGGCGACTATCAGAGCAAGCTCACGCTGATGTCCGAATCGCTGCGCAACGATGGCCGCGTGTGGGTGCCTAAGAAAAAGGAAGACGTTGGCAAGGCGCCCGACAGCATCGCCGAGGGCGACCGCGACTATTACCTCGAGCGCAAGTATCCAAGCTTTGGCAACCTCGCGCCGCGCGACATTGCGAGTCGCTCGGCCAAGGAGGCCTGTGACGACGGCCGCGGCGTTGGCCCTGGTGGCCGCGGCGTGTATCTCGATTTTCGCGACGCCATCAAGCGCGATAGCGAGGCCAAGATCCGCGAGCGCTACGGCAACTTGTTCGACATGTACGAGCGCATCACCGGCGAAAACCCGTATCAGCGCCCGATGCGCATCTACCCCGCGGTGCACTACACCATGGGCGGCCTATGGGTCGACTACAACTTGCAGAGCACCATCCAAGGCCTATTTGTGCCTCGGCGAAGCGAACTTCTCCGATCACGGCGCCAATCGCCTCGGCGCCTCGGCGCTGATGCAGGGCCTCGCGGATGGCTATTTTGTCATTCCCTTTACCCTCGGCAACTACCTCGCCGGCGTGCAAGCTCATGAGCTGGTCGACACCAGCGATGCCGCGTTTAAGGCCGTCGAAGGCGACGTCAAGGGCCGCCTCGACAAGCTGATGAGCGTCGGTGGCAAGCGCTCGCCCGACTCGTTTCACCGCGAGCTCGGCAACATCATGTGGGAGTACTGCGGCATGGCCCGCAACAAGGAAGGCCTACAAAAGGCGCTCGGGCTCATCCCCGAGCTGCGCGAGAAGTTTTGGCGCGAGGTCAGCGTGCTCGGCGGCCGCGAGTCGTTCAATCAAATGCTCGAGAAGGCCGGCCGCGTGGCGGACTTTCTCGAATTTGGTGAGCTGATGTGCCGCGATGCGCTCACGCGCGAAGAAAGCTGCGGCGGCCACTTTCGCACCGAGTATCAAACCCCCGACGGCGAGGCCAAGCGCGACGACGACAAGTTCTGCCACGCCGCAGTGTGGGAGCATAAGGGCGACGGCCAGGCCCCGGCGCGCCACGTTGAACCGCTGGCCTTTGAAAATATCAAACTCGCGGTACGCTCCTACAAGTAGCCAGCCGACTCGTTGCACAAGGAGACCTCATGTCAAACCTCAACTTAAAACTGCAAATCTGGCGGCAAAAAGATCGCAACTCCGAGGGCAAGATGGTGGGCTACGACGTCAAGAACGTCAGCACGCACGCGTCTTTCCTCGAGATGCTCGATATTCTCAACGAGCAGCTCATTGCCAAGGGTGAAGAGCCGATTGCCTTTGACAGCGATTGCCGCGAGGGCATTTGCGGCATGTGTTCGCTGGTGATCAACGGCCGGCCGCACGGCGGGCAAGCCGGCACCACGACGTGCCAGTTGCACATGCGCAAATTCAAGGACGGCGACGAGATTACGATCGAACCGTGGCGCGCCTCGCCGTTTCCTGTCATCAAAGATCTCACGGTCGATCGCGCGCCGTTTGATAAGATCATCTCCGCGGGCGGCTATGTGTCGACCAACTGCGGATCGGCGCCCGATGCCAACGACGTGCCGATTCCCAAGGAAAGCGCCGACAAGGCGATGGAAGCCGCGGCATGCATTGGCTGCGGTGCCTGCGTTGCCGCCTGCCCTAATGGCTCGGCGAGCCTGTTCGTCGCCGCCAAGCTGTCGCACCTGCACCATCTGCCACAAGGCCAAGGCGAGCGCATGCGCCGCACCAAGGCCATGGTCGCGGCCATGGACGAGGCCGGCTTTGGCTCGTGCTCGAATCACTACGAATGCGAAGCCGCCTGTCCAAAAGACATTTCGCGCGACGTGATCGCGCAGATGAACAAGGACTATCTCAAGGCGACGTTTGCTTACAAAGAATACGAAGCCAAGGCCGACGGCGCGGGGTGAGCTAGGGTTTTGCGGCAATCATTTTTCGCATCATGGCCGCCAGGTCGGTCATGGGCAGCAACTTGCCGGCGGCGCGCGGCGAAATCGCGCGGGCGGGCCATACGATGACGGGCACCTGGCGATCGTAGTCCCACGGCGTGCCGTGGTTGGTGCCTTGTTCGTAACCCGATCCAAAAATCCAGTACGGCGAGAGCAACAGATATATGTCGCTTGAGAGCGCAGGCGCGACGGAGTTTTGCACCAGGACGTCGAGCGCGTCGGCGGGCGTGGAGGGCAACACGGCGCCCTCATTGCCCACGGCGTAGGCGCGCCAGACGCCGGGCATTTGACGCAGGCTAGTTAGCAGCTGCTGCAAGAGCGCTTCGCGCGCCGCAGGGGCCAGCGCCTCGGCCTCGCGGCCCAAGTACAAGTATGGCGGCGCCGCGGCCATCAGCCAATCACCCGCGCCGCGCTGTGCGTCGAGCCCGGCATCGAGTGTCTTCACGACGTCGTCTTCGAGAAAACGCCCCGCAGTGGCCGTGGGGGCATCCGGATCGTGGCGCGATGGCAACTCACCCGTTGACCATGCGGCGGGACGCGCTGTCGCCAGAGGTGTTTCCGGCAGCGGGGCCGCGCCGTGATCCGAGGTGACGACCAACACCACGTCGCCGGGGGCGAACTTGTAGGTTGTAGTAAAGGCCGCGGCCAAGGCTTCCAGCCGGCGATCTGCTGCACGCAGGACATCAAGATACTCCGCCGATTCGGCGCCATGCGCATGGCCAGCCCAATCGAGCGACGACACCGAAATTGCCAAGACGTCAGGCAATGCGTTCCGCCCCAAGGCATGCGCGGCCAGCGCCTTCTCCGCCAGATCAAACAGCGCGTCTACTGCTTGCACCTGAGTTGGCTCGTCACCGTCCACCGGTGCCTCAGCCCACGACGGCAATGAAGCGCCGTAATAGGTCGAGCTAGCCCACATGGGGCCGCGAGCATGTTGCCAGACCGCCGCCGTGGCCAAGCGCCCACCAAGCGCGATCGCGCCGCGATTTTTCTGCGAAATCGCGATGACTTGTCCAAGTCTGCCGGCGCGCTTGAGCTCATCAAAAACCGTCGGCACGCGCATAGGCTGCGGCCCCCCAGCCAGCTCGGTCGAAACGCCTTTTGTGGTGACGAGCCTGTCTGCGCCCGTAAAGACGCTTATCTCTTTATGCGCAGCAACGCTGTAAACGCCGTTGGCGAACACGCCATGCGCCTTTGGCAAGACGCCGGTAGCAATGGTGGCGTGGCCCACCGCGGTCATCGTGGCGGCGTATGAAAATTCGCCACGCAGCGCCACGCTTTGCGCCGCGCGCCCACGCAAAAAACCATGCGGCTCAAGCTCGTGCGCTCGGGTCTCGAGCACCCACTGGGGCAATTGATCGAGCACGACGAGCACGATAAGCTTGGGCGCAAGCCCTGGTTGCTTGGCAGGCACGCTAGCGCCTTTCGTGGCATCTGGCTGACGCCCGGCACATGCCGAAAACACCAGCGCGACGCCGAGCCATCTACAAATCTGCCGCATCATGGCGACTGCGATACCGCCTAAGCCGCGGTGCTGTCAAACGGCGGGCGGCGCTGCTTAGTGACTATTGCGCGACAAATACATTGTCAATCGCGAACGCCCAGTGGCCGTAGTCAAACGTGCCCGACACGAACACCTTGGCTTGGCCGGCCATCGCTTGTTCTAGCTTCGCGACCTCGCCGGGCGAGAGCGTCGCGTCAAACAAGATATCCGGCTGCGTGCGGATCGGCTCGGCGCCATCGAGCACCCAATAGTCAAGGCCGCCGTCGTCGGTGCGGTGCAGCTCGGCGAGCTCAAGGCCGCGCTCTTGGCGCGCGATCGGAGACACAAAGAGCGCTTTCACTTTCTTCACGCCATCGACGTAGTCCGTACCGTACGCCATGCCCTCGATGGTTTCCCAGGTGAGCTTGCCGCGCACGACAATGCTAACGGCTGGCGCGGCGACGCCCGCCGCTTGCAGCGCATCAATACCCTTGCTCACCGCGGTTTCCGCCGCCGCAGATGGTTCATAGTTCCACACCAAGCAGCGATCGGGTGTGGCGCTGGCCCACAAGCAATTGTGGGGTGCCGAGATGCCGTAGGCCTGGCCCACGCCCCACGTGTAGCGCGATGGGTGCTCTGCCGGGTCAGCAGCGAGCTCTTCCGCGCTACGAGGGGTCGCAATCAGCGAGTAGTGGAAGTAGCTCGATTTGTCATCGTCGTCGCGCGATGGATCGGTTGCATCGCTCGCGATGCAACTCGCGCTAGCCGCCAACAGGGTGGCGCCGCTGAGCAAGCAGGTAGCCAACAGGCGCGATGAGTTGTTTGTCTGACTTATTTGAGTGTACTTCTTCATGTTTCGAAGTTGTTGCAATGGCCGTACCAAGTTCCGTGCGCCTTAAGTGTCTGGCCAATGAGCCTTAACACACTGTCAGCAGGCAGGTTGCACGCCGAAGCCAGGCGCAAGTGAGGATGGTGGACCCGGCCCGGTCGCTAGGCAGCTCCTAGAACTGCCAGCAAGTGGCTAGTAGGGTTGCAACGTCATCGCGATGACCGGGCCAGACGTAGGGGCACGACGAATTCAAAATGAGATGATCGGCGTTAGCCCCTGCTCGGCGAGGCGTTTGGTCGCTTCGGCGATGGTTTTCTTCAAGCGCACCTGCGGATCAGGATGGTTGCGTTGCTTGCCATTGACGCCCATCTTAGCGGCCATCTCCGCGTAGTATTGCGCCGCCAGCACCGCGCCCTCCGGGCGAAATCCCGAAGCGGCCGCGAGCGCTTCCCCGAGCTTGTCGGCGACGTGCTCAGCACCACGCCGTTGCCCAGCCTTGCCATCTTGAAAGCGCTTGGTGTCGTGCCGCCAGTTGTGCGTCATCTCGTGGCCTATCACCGCAGCGATCATGCCATCGACCAAGGCGTCGACTTCTTGGTCTGGCAAGGTATGTCGGCTGGTCACAAATTCACGAAAAGCAAAGACTTCATTTTCGTTGAGATACACGCCGCCATCGATCGCGACCGCGTACCGGATATAGAACGCCCCCCCGGCTAACACGAACTTGTGGGCTTCATCTGGATACGCGCCATTAGCCAACATCGTGCCTCGCACCCGATCGTAGATGCCATAAACATGAGCTTGTTGCGCAGGCGATAGCCGCGTCGCTGGCGGCGGCGACACGGCCCAACGCGGTATTCCGTGAAACTGAGCAAGAGATTGACGAAAATCGAGACCCCTCGAACGCAGCCGAGTCAGCGATTCGGCTAAGCCTTTCGGTTTGGTTTTTAAGCTCAGAACATCGGCTGGCGCACGTGTACGCGGTCCGGCGGCGGCGCGCTGGGGCCTTGGGTCCCCAAGCAGGCTCGGCGCCAGGGCCAAATTCCAGGCCAGGGCCACCATGAGACAGGTCTTGCTTACTACAGCGTGGGCAGGCTTCATGCTCGCGAGATCAATGCAAGCGCCCTGCCAGCGCGCGCACATTACTCGGGCGGGGTGACCTTAAGTCCTGCGACTTCTGCGGCCGTCAGATCGCGCCACGCGCCGCGGCGAAGGCTGCCGAGGGTGAGATGCATAAAGCGCACGCGCTCGAGCCGCACCACCTCGTAGCCGAGGAATTCGCACATGCGGCGGATTTGCCGATTGAGACCCTGCGTGAGGATCAGACGAAACGTGTGCTTGTCGATCCGTGTCGCGACGCACGGCTTGGTGATGGTGTCGAGCACCGGCACGCCGCGCGCCAGGCGCTCGAGAAAGCGATCGCTTATCGGATTGTTCACCTCGACCACATATTCTTTTTCGTGACCGTTTTCGACGCGCAGCACCTGGTTGACGATATCGCCGTCGTTGGTGAGCAAGATGATGCCTTCAGAATCTTTGTCGAGCCGCCCGATCGGGAAGATGCGCTCGCGGTGGTTGATGAAGTCGATGATGTTGCCGTGCACGTGGCGCTCGGTGGTGCAGGTGATGCCGAGCGGCTTGTTGACCATGAGATAGACCGGTGCCACCGCCTTGCGCGATGGGCCGACCGCCTGGCCGTCGACCGCCACCACGTCGCCCTCGGCGACCTGCGTGCCAAGCTCCACGCGCTTCCCATTGATTGTCACGCGGCCGGCCTCGATGACCTTGTCGGCCTCGCGGCGCGACCAGCGCCCGGTTTCGCTGAGGAACTTATTTAACCGCACGGCGGGTACATAGCATGGGGTGGCGGGCGGCCGGGCGAAGAAAGACGCCAAGGATTGGCCCATGTGATGGGCGGCGCTTACGATGCCAGCCTATGAAAACTTTGATGCAACGGGCGTGGGCGGTGGTGGTGGTGGTGGGCTTGGCGGTGGTGCTCCGGCCAGGCGAGGCGGTCGCCGATGGCCCCACCGTCGCCGTGCGATTCGAAGATCGCACCACCGACTTTGGCAGGCTCCACGTCAACTTGGCCCTGCTCGGCTATCAGTTTTCGAAACCATCGGGCGGCCTGACGTCTTCGGCTACGGTGGTCTACGACCTGCACCGCCGCGTCGCGTGGCGCGTGCACGCGACGACGCCCTTGCTGATTGTCGCCGGCGGTGAGCATGCGCCTTGGCGCGGCGAGGCCATGATGCAATTTTGGGTCAAGGACACCCACGACAAGGAGCAAGAGTATTTGCATTTGTCCTCGCAGCGCCGAGGCGACATGATCGAAACCGAGTCGGTCAACGTGCCGATCGTAACGCGCAACAAACAAGGCCTGGGGCTCGGCCTCATCTATAATATGCGTGATGCCAAGGCCGATATCGGCGGTACCTCTACTAGCTTTACCGAACACAACCTCATCGCGGTCGCCGGCATGCATACGACGAGCGCAACCGGCTATCGCGCCGCCGTGCAAGGCTATGGCAAGCGCAGTGCGTATCGCTGGATGTCGGTCGGCCTCGACGCAATGGCGCGCGCCCTGCAAACCACGGACGCGCCCGAGCCGGGTGCGCGTTGGGGCGGCCGCCTATGGGCCGAGGGCATCTTCTTCAAGCCCGCGGGCATCTCGACACGCCTCGAAGTGGGTAAGTACCCAGGACATATCGGTTGGGTCTTTGGCATCAGCGTCGGCGGTGGCTTTCACATGTGACGAGGCCCCACCGGCGTGCATAAGCGCAGCGGCTATGGTACGCCGCGGGCATGAAACGAACGCTAGCTTCATTTGTTACAGGCGTCGCCCTGGCGGCCATCGCGCTCACCGGGTGCGCCTCAAAAGGCACAGCTTCTGGCGCCAAGGCGCCAACGACCTCGGCGACGGAGGGCTCCAAGGTGGAGGGCAAGGTCGCCGCCGAGCTGGTGCGCCTGCCTGCCGAGCTACCGACCGAAGCGGCGTGGACAAAAGCGACCCCAGGCGAGGCGCTCATCCCGCGCGCTGATTTGTTTGGCAACCCCCGAATTCGCGGCCGCCAAGGTGAGCCCTAACGGGAAGTACATTTCGTGGAGCGCGCCGGTGCGCGGCGTCATGAACATTTGGGTGCGCGGCGTCGCCGACGATGAGTTTGCGGCCAAGCCTGCCGGCACTGGCACGGCCGCGCGCGCCATCACCAATGGCACCGATCGCCCCATCACGCGCCACGTTTGGAGCGCCGACAGCAAATACATTTTGTATTTTCAAGATGACGACGGCGATGAAAATTTTGGCATTTATCGCGCGGACGTTGCGACCGGCGAGTCAAAGGTGCTGGTCAAGGCGCCCGACGTGGCCGCCCAGTTGATCCACGTATCCGACAAGCATCCTGAATCGATCCTGGTGGGCCTCAACGATCGCAATCCGCAGTATCACGACGTCTATCGCGTCGAGCTCGCGACCGGCAAGAAGACCCTGCTCTATCAAAACGACAAGTTTGCCGGCCTTACGCCCGATGATGACTACGTGCTCCGCGTCGCCATGGCGCCGCGTCCCGATGGCGGCCTGGACATGTTTTCGCGCGGCCCCGACGTCATCGCGACGCCTGCCGCCCCGGCGGCAACGGCGGCAAAGCCCACGGTCGCGACCAAGCCTGCGCCGGTTGACGCCATTAACTGGCAGCCGCTGCTGACGATTCCACAAGCAGATGCCAATACCACTGGGATCGAAGGCATTACGCCAGATGGTCAATTTGCCTACTTCGTCGATTCTCGCGGGCGCGACACGGCCGGCTTGTATTTGCTGTCGCTTGCGGACAAGTCGTCCAAGCTAATTGGCAGCAATCCAAAGGCCGATATCTCGGATGCGATGACGCACCCCAAGACCGGCGTCATCGAGGCCTATGCGACCGAATACGAGAAACCAGAATGGAAGGTGCTCGACAAGGGCGTCGACGCCGAGCTCAAGGCGATTCGCAAGAGCCTCGCGGCGGCCGGCGCCTCAATCGACGTCGCGAGCCGCTCGCAAGATGACAAGCTATGGGTGATTCATGCGTCCAGCGATATCGATCCCGGCTCCTATTGGCTGTGGAGCCGCGAGCACAAACGCGGCCTCAAGCTCGGCGACATCATGCCCAAGTTGGCGGCGGCGCCGCTTTCGCGCATGCATCCCGTGATCATCAAGGCGCGAGATGGTCTGCCGCTCGTTTCGTATCTCTCGGTGCCCCGCGCCGCCGATCCAAAACAAGTTGGCAAGCCAAAATCGCCGCAGCCACTCGTGCTCCTGGTGCACGGCGGGCCGTGGGCGCGCGACTCCTGGGGCTTTGACAATCTCACCCAGCTGCTGACCAATCGCGGCTACGCAGTCTTGCAGGTCAACTTTCGCGGCTCGACCGGCTTTGGCAAGGGCTTCATCAATGCCGCCGACAAGCAGTGGGGCAAGGCCATGCACACCGATTTACTCGATGCCGTGGCGTGGGCGCAAAAAGGCGGCATCGCCGATCCGAAGAAGGTCTGCATCATGGGCGGCAGCTACGGTGGCTATGCCACGCTGGCGGGGCTGACGCTGACACCTGATGCCTTTGCCTGTGGCGTCGACATCGTCGGGCCGTCGAATCTAGTAACGCTCGTGCAGTCGATTCCTGCGTACTGGGCGCCAATGATTGCCGTGTTTAAGACGCGCATCAACGACTGGACGACGCCCGAGGGCAAGCAGGCCATGCTCGATGTTTCACCGATTACGCACGTCAAGGCGATTAAGCGCCCGTTGCTTATCGCGCAAGGCGCCAACGACCCACGCGTCAAGCAAGCCGAATCCGACAGCATCGTCGCGGCGATGCAGGCCAATGCCATCCCGGTGTCATATGTATTGTTTCCCGACGAAGGCCATGGCTTTCGCCGACCCGAGAACAACCAGGCGTTCTTTGCCATCGCCGAGGCATTTCTGGCGGCGCATCTCGGCGGCACGTTTCAGCCCATGATGCCCGCCGAATGGAATAATTCGTCGGCGACCATGCCGGTGGGGCCCGAAGGCATCCCAGGCCTACGCGACGCGGTGAAGTAACCGCCCCGGCATCGACAAGCGCAGCGACGGTGAGAGCGATCAACATGAAACCCATGCGGATCCTGCTCGCCACGCCGCCAATGACGCAGCTCAATACGCCGTACCCCGCGACGGCCTACTTGACGGGCTTTTTGCGGCTGCATGCCGACGCGTTAGCGCTCGACGTGCGCCAGGCCGATCCAGCGCTGACGTTGTTTTTGCGCTTGTACTCGCGCGCGGGGCTGACCGACGTGGCGGCGCAGCTCGCCTCACCTGCCGCCGCCTCGCGTCGCGACGCCTCGCCCTCGGTGCAGTTTTTTCATGAGGCCGCAGTTTCATATATAGATACTGTCGACGCCGTGATTCGCTTTTTGCAGGGCCGCGATCCTGGGCTGGCCTTGCGCATCGTGACGCGCGAATTTTTGCCGGAGGGCCCGCGCTTTCTAACCATTGGTGGCGATGATGCCGAGGGTAGCGGGGGCCATGGCGCGGACGACACCTTGCCATGGGCATTTGGCGCGCTCGGCCTGCAAGACAAGGCAAAATACCTGGCGAGCCTCTACGTCGACGACCTCGCCGACGTGCTGCGCGACGGTATCGACGCGCGCTTTGCGTTGTCGCGCTATGGCGAGCGGCTCGCGGCAAGCGCGCCGTCGTTTCAGCCCATCGCCGATGCGTTGATCGCCGCGCCAACCTTGGTAGATGCCTATCTCGACGACATTACCCGAAAACTACTCGCGGAGCACAGGCCCGACATCCTTGGGCTGACCGCGCCGTTCCCCGGCAATGTCTATGGCGCCTTTCGCATGGCGCGCGTGTGCAAGGAGGTCTCACCCCACACCACGGTCGTGCTAGGCGGCGGCTACGTCAACACGGAGTTGCGCGAACTCGCCGAACCGCGCGTTTTCGACACAGTCGACTTCATTGCGTTTGACGACGGCGAGCGGCCATTGCTCGCGCTGATCGACCACCTGCGCGATCAGACCAAGCCTTTGCTGCGCACCATGGTGCGGCGCGATAACCGCGTCGTCATGCTCACCGACCCTTCGCTGCACGACATTCCGCACCGCGATGTCGGCACGCCCACCTACGACGGCCTGCCGCTGGTCAGCTACGTCTCGCTGTTTGAAATGCTCAATCCGATGCATCGCCTGTGGTCGGACGGCCGGTGGAACAAGCTCACCGTCGCGCATGGCTGTTATTGGAAGAAGTGCACGTTTTGCGACATTACGCTCGACTATATTGGGCGTTACGACCAGGCCTCGGCCGATGTCCTCGTCGATCGCATCGAAGCGATGATGGCCGAAACCGGTCAAAGCGGCTTTCACCTCGTCGACGAGGCGGCGCCACCCGCGGCGCTCAAAGCGCTGGCCGAGCGGCTCATTGCGCGCAAGGTCGTGATCACGTGGTGGGGCAATGTCCGTTTTGAGAAGACGTTCACGCCCGCGCTCGCGCAGCTGCTCGCGGAATCTGGCTGCGTCGCGATCAGCGGCGGGCTGGAAGCCGCTTCGGACCGGCTGCTTACGCTGATGAAAAAAGGCGTCACCGTCGAGCAAGTCGCCCGCGTCACGCGCGCCTTCACCGACGCCGGCATCATGGTGCATGCGTATCTCATGTACGGCTTTCCCAGCCAGACCATGCAAGAGACCATCGACGCGCTCGAACGCGTGCGCCAGCTCTTCGACGCGGGTTGCCTGCAATCGGCGTTTTGGCACCGCTTTGCGGCAACCACCCATAGCCCGATTGGCAAGGCCCCGGAGCTATTTGGCATTACCGTGCGAAAGTCACCAGCTGAGCAGGCCGCCGCCCGTGCTAAGGCGCCGCCCTTTGCTCGCAACGACCTCGACTTCGCCGATGCGGTCGCCTGCGACCACGACGCGCTCGGCATCGGCCTGAAACGCGCGCTCTATAATTATATGCAGGGCACGGGGTTTGACGTCGACCTGCGTACGTGGTTTGACATCGCGGTGCCGGCGCCCCAGGTACCGCGCCGGCTTATCGCCGACGCCCTGCGGTAGTCGCCCGCCCGCCGCTCGCCCTGGGCCCACTTCCGCGCTATGGTGGCACTGGCGCGCGATGCGGCCTATCTCCTGGGTATCTATGCAAAAAAAATCCTTGGTTCGAATCGGCATGGCGCTCGCTGTGGTGGCGGGCGTCGTGGCGCTCTTGATGTGGAAGCCGTGGGCGGGCAGCAGCGACGGCGCGCTGAAATACACCACGGTCGAGGTTAAGAAGGGCACGATTTCCGCGCAGGTAACCGCCACCGGCACGCTCGCGGCCAACAACACGGTGCTTGTCGGCGCTCAGGTCTCGGGCCGCGTTGTCGAAATTTTCGTCGACTTCAACGACAAGGTCAAAAAGGGCCAAGTCATCGCCCGGCTCGATCCGAGCGTGCTCGAGGCGCAGCTACAACAGCAATCGGCAAGCCTGGCCTCGGCCGACGCTAATTTGCAGCGCGCACAAGTGGTCCTTGAAGACGCCAAACGCCAATTCGAGCGACAAAAAGGCCTGCGCGAACAAGATCTAACCGCCGCCACCGCCTTTGAGGCAGCACAGGTCGCGCTCGACTCCGCGACCGCGGGTGTCGCCGTGGCGCAGGCGAGCAAACGCCAAGCCCAGGCCGCCGTGTCGCAGGCGCGGCTCAATCTCAGCTATTCGACGATCTACTCGCCGGTCGACGGCGTGGTGATCTCACGCTCGGTCGACGTCGGGCAAACCGTGGCGGCCTCGCTGCAAGCGCCGACGCTGTTCACGATTGCCGAAGACCTCGCGCGCATGAAAATCGACACCTCGGTCGCCGAAAGCGACATCGGCAACATCGCCGCCGAGATGAAGGCGGTGTTTACCGTCGATGCCTTTCCCGGCCGCAACTTCGACGGCCGCGTGCTGCAGGTGCGTTATTCGCCAACCACGGTGCAAGGCGTCGTGACCTACAACGCCGTGATCGCGGTCGATAACACCGACCTTTCGCTCAAGCCCGGCATGACCGCGAACATCACCTTTGTCCTCAATGAGGTCAAAGATGCGATCAAGCTGCCCAATTCGGCGCTGCGCTTTAAGCCGACGCCCGACGATATGAAGGCCTTGTTTGCCGCCTCGGGTATGAAGCGCCCCGAAGGCAAGGGCCCGCCCGGCGCAGGCGGACCACCAGGCGGTGGCCCAAGTGGCGGAGGTCCGAGCGGTGGCGGCGGCGGGCGTGGCCAAGGCGGTGGCGGCGCGGCAGACCGCGTGATGCTGTGGAAACTCGTCGATGGCAAGCCGCAACCCGCGCGGGTCAAGACCGGCCTCACCGATGGCTCGACGACGCAGCTCGTCGAAGGCGACATCAAAGAAGGCGACTTGCTCATCACCGAGGTCACCGGTGTACCCAAGGCCCGGCGCAAGATGGGGGCTTTTTAGTGAGCGCGCTGATCGAGATGCGCGGCATCTCGCGCGTGTATCGCATGGGCGATACCGAGCTGCGCGCGCTCGACGGCGTCGACGTCACCATTGAGCGCGGCGAGAGCGTGGCAATCATGGGCACCTCGGGGTCGGGCAAGTCGACCCTGATGAACATCATGGGTTGCCTCGATACGCCGACGAGCGGCACGTACAGCTTGCTTGGGCAAGACGTCGCCAAGATGACGCGCACCGAACTTGCGCAGGTACGCGGCGCGCGGCTTGGCTTTGTCTTCCAGAGCTTTAACCTGCTGTCTCGCACCACCGCGCTCGATAACGTCGCGCTGCCACTGATCTATCAAGGCGCGTCGGCTCGCGAGCGACGCGAACGCGCCGCGGCGGCGCTCGCCACGGTGGGCCTCGCTGAGCGCACCCACCATGTGCCCAGCGAGCTCTCGGGCGGCCAACAACAACGCGTCGCGATTGCCCGCGCGCTAGTGACGAAACCGGAAATCATCATGGCCGATGAGCCCACCGGCGCGCTCGATAGCAAGACCAGCGCCGATGTCATGGCGCTGCTGCAATCGCTGGTCGACGGCGGCTTTACGCTGATCTTGGTGACCCACGAGGCCGACATCGCGGCCTATGCCGGGCGCGTCATCGTGCTGCGCGATGGCAAGATCATCGAGGACCGCCGGCAAACCCCGGTGCGCGCGGTCAGCCACGCGGGAGGCGTTGCGGCATGAATGTGCGCGCCACCTTTTCGATCGCAGCCGTCGCGCTGATGCGCAACAAGATGCGCTCGGCGCTCACCGTGCTCGGCATCGTCATCGGCATCGCCGCCGTGGTCGCGACGGTGTCGATCGGCACCGGGGCCAAGGAGAGCGTCGGCAAGATCTTCGAGGCCATGGGCACCAACATGTTGACCGTGCGCTCCAACGCCACGCGCACCGCGGGCATTGCCGGCGCCGCGGGCAGCGGCACAACCCTGACCTGGGACGACCTGCAGGCCATCGACGATGAAGCCTCGGCCGTCGTGGCGCTGGCGCCGGTGATGGAGACGCGGACGCAGGTCGCCTCCGAAGAACAGAACTGGAATACGCAGATTACCGGCACCACGCCGAGCTATTTCAAGATTCGCAATTGGAAGATCAAGAGCGGCGCCTTCTTTGACGAAGACGCCAATGCGGCCGGGGCCAAGGTGGCACTCATTGGCACTACGGTGGCCAAAGAACTCTATGGCACGAGCAATCCCATTGGACAGCCACTGCGCATTAGCGGGCAGGTTTTTGAGATCGTCGGCGTCTTGGCGAGCAAGGGCAATACGCCGTGGGGCAGCGACTACGACGATACGGTGATCATTCCGGCGAAGACGTTTACCGCCAAGCTACAAAGCAGCCTCGGGCGCTACCTCAAAGGAAATATCATTGTCTCCGCCGCGAGCGAGGCTGACACCACGCGCGCCGAGACGCAGATCACCACGATCTTGCGCGATCGCCACAAAATATCGGCGCAGGACGAGGACGACTTTTCGATTCGCAACATGGCGGAATTTGCCAAGGCGCAGAAGGAATCGACCAACACCATTACCACCCTGCTCTCCGCGGTCGCCGCGGTGTCGCTGCTCGTCGGCGGCATCGGCGTCATGAACATCATGTTAGTCAGCGTCATCGAGCGCACCCGCGAGATTGGCATCCGCATGGCGGTGGGCGCCACGCCGAGCAACGTGCTGGCGCAATTTCTCACCGAGGCCATCGTGCTTTCGGTGATTGGCGGCGTCGTCGGGCTCTTTGTCGGCTGGTTCGCGTCGCTTCAGATGGCCAAAAACTTCGGCTGGTCGTCGCCATTTCCCACCGACGCCGCCGTCCTGGCGTTTGCCGTCTCGGCCATCGTCGGCGTCGCCTTCGGCCTCTACCCCGCGCTCAAGGCGTCCAAGCTCAACCCCATTACCGCCCTGCGCTATGAATCATAGCCAAGCAAAGGACCTCTGCATGTCGCTCATTGCCCGCGTCGCACCAGCCATCGTCATCGCCGGAGGGATTGCCCTAGCGATGACACCAATCGTCGCTAACGCCGAGCCCGTGGCGTATTCGCTTGAGCGCGCGCTGAGCGAGGGCGTCAGCGTCCACCCGACGCTCGCCGCTCGGCGCGCCGCCACCCTCGCGGCGCAGGCGCGCATCCTAGCGATCACCGCGACCCGGCGTCCGTCGCTTTCGCTGGGCGCCACCGCCGGCATCGGCGGCTCGGCGTCATCAGTGCCCGGCGACGAGCGGAGCTGGTATGAACCGATTGCCGCGTATGCGGCCTCGGCGTCGGCGAGCTGGCGCATCTATGACTTTGGCCAAACCGCGGCCGGTCGCCAAAGCAGCGAGGCCTCCGCCGCCGCTGCGCAGGCCGCTGAAGCCACCGCCGAGCTCGACGTGCGCACGGCCATAGCCAGCGCGTATATGAACGCGGTGGCGCGCAAGCAACTCTTGACCGTGCAAACCGACGCCTTGGCACGCGAACAATTTTATTTGGAGCAGGCGCTGGCCTTTGTCCGCGCCGGCTCAAAAGACCCTATTGAAAAAGCGCAGGCGCAAAGTCGCGTCGCCACCGCGCGCACCGCGCTAATTCGCGCCGAGGGCGAGCTCGACCTCGCGCGCGCCAGGCTGCGCGAGGCGATCGGCATCGAAGATCCGTCGCTGCAAATTGACGTCGTCGAGGGCTGGCCTGCCGGCCTCGCACAAACACCCGAGAGCCTGAGCACGTTCCTGGAAGCGGCGTGGAACAACCGTCCCGAAATGGCGGAGTATGCGGAACAGCTACGCGCCGCCGAGCTATCGCACAAAGCCGCTAAGCTCGGCCAGGCGCCCGTGCTCTCGCTCGCGGGCAACGCGCAGCAACCGCTGTTTAGCCAAGATCGCGACACGCCCACCTGGCAGGTCGGCGCTAGCCTTGCATGGTCGATTTTTGATGGCGGTCGCCGTCGCGCCAATACCCGCGAGAGTGCCGCCGGCGTCGCCAGCGTGAGCGCCGGCCGCGACTTGCTGCGCCTGCGCATCAGCGCGGAAGTTGAATCGGCGTGGGTGGCGATTCGCTCGGGCCGCGCGACGATCGACGCCGCCGACGAAGCCGTCGTCTTCGCCAAGGAACAATTGCGACTTGCCGAGGCGCGTTATCAACAAGGCGTCGGCAGCCGCATCGAACTCTCGGAAGCACAAAGCGGCGCGATCGTCGCGGCAGGCCAGCGCATCGAAGCGCAATGGGCACTCGCGCTGGCGTGGCTTGCGCTCGAGCGCGCTGTAGGGAAACCTATGATAACGAACTCGGCGGATGCGCAACTTGCGCCGCCGTAGCGCGCCGCTTACCATTTTAACGTGCTTCGTCCGATCGCGACCGGTATCGCCGCTATCCTGCTCGGCCTGGGCATTTTTTATTTTTCGTGGTGGGAAATTGACCCGCAAAAAATGTTGTCAGCGGCCAGCTCGCAGATGGCCATGATGCCTGGCCAAGTCGCGGATGGGCAGGCCGACATGGTCGCTGCGGCGCAGGAGCAGTTTGCCTCTATGGGCAAGATGAGCTTCGTGATCAAGCTAAACAAGGGCACAGTTTGCGCGATGGGCGCGTGCCAGTCGGTCGAAATCGACAAGATGTCGCGCTTTGGGCTGACGTGGTTTTTAGGAATCTTTGTATTCTTCGGACTGATTTGGATCACATGGGCGGGCTTGCAAGGCGATTATTCGCCGCCATTTCTGGTCGGCATCATGGGAGGCTCCGTCTTATTGCTGCTGATGACTTGGTATACCGCCAGCAGCGAGCCCGAGATCCTGCAACTGTTTGGAGTGCAGCGCGGCAACGGGCCCCTGGCGACTGCGGCGGGCGCGATCTTGGGCATCGTCGGCGTCATCGTCTTTCGACGCGGGGCCGATGCGACCTCGGCCATGGGCGGCATGCCATACGTGCCTCAGGTGATCCCACCGCGACCCGCGATGACGCCGGCCCAGCCAAGCGCGACGTCGCCGCAGGCACCGCGTACCACCATGCCACCGGGAGCAGCCGCGAGCAGCAGCTTTGCCGCCGCCCGTGGTGCCACCTCGACGAGTCTGCCGCCGCCTATGCTCGATCTAGATTTGCCAGGCGCCGCGTCTGGCACCCACGCGCTGGCCTTCGCACTACGCGCCGAAGCCACCATCGCCCGCATCTCGCCCAAGGGCATTCAGGCCAAGGTAAACCCTAATGACGCCATCGTCGCCATCGCGTGGGGTGAACTCCAGGAGCTGCGGGTATGGGCGTTGCCTGAAACCGTAGAAGGCGGCCGCGTTTTCGCCGAATTTATCGGCGCCCTCGGCGCGACGATTCGCCTAACCATTGCGACCGATCTGCAATTTCGCGACGTCCAGGTGCCCGAGGGTAGCTTCGACACCAAGTTGGCATTTATCGCCCGGGTCATTCTCAGCCAAAAGCCGGGGTTTATCATCGATGACCAGACCCTCTATTTCATGCGCGGCGAGGCGCCGCCGCCGCGCTTTGCCAATCTGGCCGCATTTCGCGAGCACGACAAAGCGCTGACGTAACGCATGACCAAGGGGCAAGGCGGTGGGCGCACATAACTTCCTGCGCGCAGATAGCGGCCCGCTGAAGCACGATGTAGCGGCAAGGCGGTGGGCGCACATATCTTCCTGCTCGCAGATAGCGCCCCGCTGGAGCACGATGTAGCGGCAAGGCGGTGGGCGCACATATCTTCCTGCTCGCAGATAGCGCCCCTCCGGAGCATGTTGAGACGCCTGTGGTATCCACCACCGCCAGTGCCACCAACTCCGCCCTGCAATCTATGCTCGCGGAAGAGACGTGCGCCCACCACCCTGCCGCCGCTTGTTGCTAGCTACCAACGCCGTACCCGTGCTATAGGCCAGCGCTATGGCGGACATCGTCCTCGCCACGCTCAACGCCAAGTATATCCATGCGGCTTTCGGGTTGCGGAATTTGCGCGCCAATTTGGGCGACCTGCGCACGCGCAGCGTCATCCTCGAGTTTGACATCAACCAACGCCCGATCGACATCGCGGAGGCGATCTTGGCGCAAAAACCGACCATCATCGGGCTTGGCGTTTACATCTGGAACACGGTGCCGAGCACGGAGCTCGTATCCCTCTTAAAGCGCATCGCACCGGAGGTGACGGTTATCGTCGGCGGCCCCGAGGTCAGCCACGAAACCGAGCAGCAAGAAATTGTCCGATTGTCGGACTATGTTGTCATCGGCGAAGGTGAAGATGCATTTCGCAGCCTATGTGAAGGCATCTTGCAAACGGGGCGCCGCCCGCTGACGAAGGTGGTGCAAGGCGGCCTGCCCGACCTCACGGCGCTCACCCTGCCCTACGGCGAATACACCGACGACGATTGTGCTCACCGCGTCGTCTACGTCGAGGCGTCGCGCGGCTGTCCGTTTAGCTGCGAGTTTTGCCTGTCGTCGCTCGATACGAAGGTTAGGCAATTCCCGCTCGCGCCGTTTTTGGCGGCGATGGATGACCTGCTCGCCCGCGGCGTGCGCCAGTTCAAGTTCGTCGACCGCACGTTTAACCTCCACATCGCGACCGGCAAGGCGATCTTGCAGTTCTTCTTAGATCGCATGCAGCCCGGCCTATTCGTGCATTTCGAAATGGTGCCAGACAGGCTGCCCGATGACCTGCGCGCGCTCATTGCGCAATTTCCTGCCGGTTCGTTGCAATTTGAGATCGGCGTGCAGACGCTCAATCCCGAGGTCGAGGCGCTGATTTCGCGGCGGCAAAACCACGCCAAGATGCGCGACAACATCGAATGGCTGCAGCGCGAGACGGGCACGCACTTGCACGTCGATCTCATCATTGGCCTGCCCGGCGAAGACGTCGCGTCGTTTGCCGCAGGGTTTGACCAGCTGGTCGCATTCGGGGTGCAAGAAATCCAGGTTGGCGTCCTCAAGCGCCTGCGCGGCACACCGATCATGCGCCACGATGACGCGTGGGCCATGGTCTACAGCAGCCATCCGCCCTATGAGATCCTCAGCACCACGCTGATCGATTTTGCGACCATGCAGACGCTGCGACGCTTTGCGCGCTTTTGGGACGTCTTTGGCAACAGAGGCAGCTTTGTGCAATTGCGCCCGCTGCTGCTCGCCGGCGACTCGGCCTTCGCGAGCTTCTTTGACTTTTCGCAGTGGGTTTACGCCGAGGTCGGCCGCACGGCGTCGATTGCGCTGAATCGACAATTTGAGCTGGTCTGGACCTACCTTACCGAGGTGCGGCAACTCGCCCCGACCAAGGTGGCCGAGGTCATGATGGCCGACATGGAGCGCACCGGCCGCACCGATCCGCTGCCCTTTCTGGACGCGTATATCGATCGCGAGGCGCTGCGCGTTCGCCGCAAAGCCGCGCGGCCGCTGCCGAGCCGCCAGGCGCGCCACGCCGGGTAGCCGCGCCGCGATCGTCGGTGTGGCACGATGCCACCGCGCGCCGCCTAGCCAGCATCGCCCACCTGCGCTACCAACGCGGCATGCAAGCCATCTCACTGCACAAGAGCAACCTGCGCCCGTGGGGCACCGGCGACCTCAGCCCATTTTGTATCAAGCTCGAGACGTACCTGAGGGTCAAGCAATGGCCGTACAAGCTGCGCGGCGCCAGCATGACCAAGGCCCCCAAGGGCAAAGTGCCGTACGTGCAAATTGGCGACGAGGTTATGGGCGATTCGGGGCTAATCATTGCCCGGCTCGAGGCCGAATCGGGCAACGAGCTCACGTCCTGGCTCTCGCCCTTGCAACGTGCGCAAGACCACTTGGTGCGTCGCACCATGGAAGAGGGCTACTATTTTGTTGGCCTGTACCTGCGCTGGGTGAAAGACGCCGGCTTTGTCGTCGTCGCACCAGAGTTTCGCAAATTTATTCCCAAGGCTGCGGCGTGGGCCGTCATCCCGATGATTCGCAAAAAGGTACGTAGCGCCGCCCACGCCCAAGGGATTGGCCGCCACAGCGAGGCCGAGGTCAATCAATTCGGCATCGCCGACATGACCGCCATCGCCACCTTGCTAGGTGACAAACCCTTTATGCTCGGCGACAAGCTCGCGCTCTGCGACATCACGGTGTTTGCGTTTCTCGAGTCGCTGCTCGGCCCACCGATCGACAGCGAGCTCAAGACCTTTGTGCTCGCGCAGCAAAATCTCATCGCGTTTCGTCAGCGCATGCGCGCCGCGTATTGGAGCGACTTGGCGTAGGCAGTTGTCAACCTGCGATCGGAAGACATCGAGCGCAGTGTTAGGCGCAGAGCCCCAAATTCGCATTCGCCGCACCGCTGAAAATACCGAGATTGCACGCGACGCCCTCGTCGCACGTGCCAACTTCTACAACCGTGCCAGACGCCTCGGTAATCGAACCGCACATCGCGCCACATTTGACTGGGCCATCCGCGGCCAATCTAAATACGCACGCCGGCGTTGCGCCAAAATTGGCGGTCTGCTGCGCCGCGCAAAATTCCTGCCCTTCTGTGTCATTGGGATCTTCGTCGTCGCGGTCAGCACAGGTACCGGTGCAAATTCCAACGTCATCGTCCGCCGAAAATACGACGCACGACCCATCTGGGCCGCAATCGCCGCTGCTCGTGCACTCGTTGCCAAACGTGAATCCTGTGGGTTCGGGCTCAGGTTCGGGGGATGGCGTTGGCGTCAAGGGCGGCTCGTTGTCTGGCGCTTGCTCATCGCCGCTACACCCCGCCACACATACTGCGCCAACCGCTACGATCAATAATTTTTTCCACATATCGTTTCCCTCTTCCTTGGGCCGAGAGTCATGCAGAAAACAGCGGATTCAAAGCTAGCAGCGGGGTTTCATAGGGCCGCTCGTCAAATCTAAGGTGGCACGTCCTTGCGCTAAGAGACGTTGGCCGTAGCGACGGGACCGGAGGCTGTTCGGCTCACGATGCCCCCCCGCGATCGCTCGCCGCGAAGCGCGTCGCGGCGACCAGCGACGCCAGCCGATAACCGGCGCGCCCGTTTGGCGACACCAGCGGCAAGCCGACCTCCGCGGCGTAGACCTCGAGCGTCGGCACTCGGCGCCGCAGCACCTCCGCGAGCAGCAGGCGAAGATCGAGCTCCGGCAGGGCCAGCTCGCCGCCACCTCCGCGATACAGCCGCAGCGAATGGCCGCCCCAAGTGCAGAGAATGTCCGTTGGCCGGACAAAATTCGTAAACGCCCCATACAGCGCGGCGCGCGGCGGCGCGGCCACAATGTACTCAGGCGCAACTTTCAAATTTTTTGCGGTGCTCGGCGCCAGCCCGTGCGTTGGCGCGGCCAAGCCCGCAAACGTCTCGCCGGTGCTCGGCCGCTGCGCCACCCAGTGAACCAGCTCGTCGCGCTCGCGATGCCTGCCCTCGCGATACGGCCACGCATTGGCCTCGCCAACGACGCAAACCAAGTCCTGCCACCGCGTGCGCAATAGCGTTAGCTCGGGCGACGGCGGCAGCTCGCGCGCCACGCGTTTGCGCAGGCGTTGACGGCGGCCCTCTTTAAATGCCAATTGCGCGTCGACCATGGCGCGAAACGGCACCAGCATGGATGCAAAGCGCTCGGCATCGCCCTCAAGGGCACCGAGCGCGTACATCAGCGATTCGATCGTAGACACCACTTCGTCGCTCGGCTCGCGGCGAATGCGGTATTCGCTCGGCTGCGGCGCGCGAAAGGCATAGCGCGGCAGCGTGCGCAGCATTTCATTGTCGCGCACCACGTTTTTCGCCTGCGACCACGTGCCATCGACCACCACCAGCGTCACCGGCCCGGTCGGTGGCTCCGCCAAGATGTCCTTGGCCTCGGGCCCGGGATAGAGCAAGACCGCCGGCGCCGCCGCGTTGCTCAGCGCCGCCTGCACCTTGGGATCGTCGGCCCACGTGCGCCCAACATGCAACTCCGAATTTGGCAGGCACAAACTTGCCATATGCGCGGTGCCAATCGCTTTGTCGCGCTCGCGCGGATGCTGCAACACCACCACCCGCGTCTGCGTTGGTAATTGCGGCAAGGTCGCGCAGTAACACACCGACGTCGGGCGACGACATCGCGCGCACATGTCTCGCGCCGTCCGCGATGAGGCCTCCACGCGCGCGTCTATAGCACAGCTCGCGCCAACGAATTGGCCTGGCTCACGTCGGACATATCGTGCCGCTGTCCTTGGCACCGCGGCACTTTCGCGGCAGGCTTGCGGCGTGGCAAATTCCTGGAAAAATTGGTCGGGCGGCGTTGCCAGCGCGCCCAAGCACATCGACTTGCCCCGCAGCGCAAGTGAGCTGCAAACGCTGATGCGCACCACCACCGGCAACCTGCGACCGGTCGGCGCCGGCCACTCGTTTTCGCCGCTGTGCCATACCGACGACACCTTGGTCGACTTGCGCCACCTCGCAGGCGTCATCTCGCACGAGGGTGGCCTTGTCACCTTGCGCGCCGGCACTCCATTGCGCGTCGCGACGCACGCGCTCGCCGCGCTCGGCCTCGCCTTGCCCAACCAAGGCGACATCGATCATCAAACCGTTGCCGGCGTCACCGCCACCGGCTCGCACGGCACCGGCCTCGCGCTCGGCTCGGTCGCCACCTCGGTGCGGGCCGTCACCATCTGCACCCCGAGCGGTGAATTCGCAACCTGGCGCCACGGCGTCGACAACGAATTCGCCGCCGCCGCGGTGTCGCTGGGCCTGCTCGGCATCGCCAGCGAAATCACCCTCGCCTGCGAACCGGCGTACCAACTACAAGCCTCGACCGCGCTCGCAACCACCAGCGCCGCGCTCGCCAATTTTATGGCGCAGGCGCAGGCCAATCGCCATTTTGAGTTGTTCATCTTTCCGCAGGCCGATCGCGCCATCGAAAAAACCGTCAACCGCACCGACAAGACCGGCGGCCTCACCACGCACGACAATGGCCTGCTCGACGACGTCATGCTGTGGGCCGTATGCGCGCTTGGCCATCTGTGGCGCGGCGCCAGCGCACGCCTGCAACGCCTGCTGCTGCGCACCGTCGACGGCGACACCCGCCATGGCGCTGCACATCTCATTTTCCCCAGCGAGAGACGGCTACGCTTCGAGGAGACCGAGTTTGCGGTGCCGCTGGCGCGCGGCCTCGAATGCACCGACGAAATCTTGCACTGCCTGCGCACGCAGTTCCCTGAAATCGCGTTTCCGATCGAGGTCCGCACGGTTGCCGCCGACGACCTGTGGCTCAGCCCATTTTACGGCGAGCCGCGCATGACCATCTCTATCCACGAACGGCCGCACGGCCGCGTACCGGAACTCTTTGTCGCCGTCGCCGCCATCTTTGACAAATACGATGGCCGGCCACATCTCGGCAAACAGCACGCCCTAACCGCGCCCCAGCTCCGCGCGCGTTTCCCGCGCTTTGACGATTTTGCGGCGCTGCGCCGCCAGATTGACCCGCAAGGCCGCATGCTCTCGCCGCGGCTCGCCGCCTGGTTTGGTGACCTATGACGCAACATCTCGCGCTGCAAACCTTTTTACGAAGCCACGGCCGCGGCCTGCCCACCGCGGTCGTCGATACCGGAGCGCTGCATCACAACGCCAACGCCTTGCGCGCCTCGTGGCCGGCGGGCCACCACCTGCGCTTTGCCGTCAAATCGCTGGGCTGCCTTGAGGTGCTGCGCCTCTTGCATCGCGACCTCGCCGCGCTGGGCGATGGCCCGCGCTTCATGACCTTTTCGCCGCACCACATGTTGCCGGTGCTGCGCGCGTTTCCCGGGGCGCATATCATGGCCGGCAAGCCTATGCTGGCGACAGCGCTGCGCCAATGCCTCGCCGACCTTGTGTCCGATAACCGGACAAATCTGGGACGCGTGCAATTTCTCGTCGACGGCGACGAGGCGCTCACCGACGTCGCGACGGCCGCCTCCGCGCTCGACGTCACCGTGCAGATTAGCCTTGAGCTCGATATCGGTTTGCGGCGCGGCGGCATTGCCACCGCTGATGAATTGCAGCGCTTCCTCGCCTTGCTGGCGCGTTATCCCCACGTTCAGCTAGCGGGCACCATGGGCTATGACGGCCACGTCGGTCGCCTGCCAGGCATCGTGCAAGCCGCCGCCGAGAGCGCGCAGCAGGCCCGCGCCCGCTATCACGAACTGCTCGCGGTGTTGCAGCACGCGCACCCAACCACCGAGCTCGTGCGCAACGCCGCCGGCAGCCTCAGCTACCAACTATATCGCGAAGGCAGCCCGGCCAACGATCTGACCGTCGGCTCGGCACTAATCAAGCCAACCGGCTTTGATCACCCGCACCTAACCAGCTTTGAGCCCGCGATCTACCTCGCGATTCCCGTGCTCAAAGCCGACGCGAACTTCACGCCCCCCGGTCCCGCTTTGCTCGGCCGCGCGCTGGCGCATTGGCCGCTGGGTCGCAAGCAAAGCGTGTTTGTCGAAGGCGGCGATTACCTCGCCGATCCTTGCTATCCGCCAGGCCTTGCGCTCGATCCATTTCTAGGCCACTCGCGCAATCAGGCGCTGTACCTCACCACGCGCAGCGACCACCCCCCCTTGCGGCGTGGCGACTACATTTTGCTGCGCCCGCGCGACAGCGAATATGCGTGGGAGGCCTTTGGCGAGGTCCTACTTTGGGACGCCACCGCTGAACATTCGTCGCGCTACGTCCCGACGCTGCACGGATGTGGTTCCCCGGTGACACCGGCTGACTAGCATCCTAAGTAGCTAAAACACCTCGTTCCCGCTCGCTCTCGGCCACTCACCAATCCGGATTAGAACATGTAACTATCTGTAATTACTTAAATGATGTATTTTCTGGCAGCCTTGCCTGCCACCATGAGCGTCCTTTATGACGCAGGTGCTAACTACAAATCTTACTTGCGGCCCGGTCTGGCTGCGTGGTAATTCCCAAATTGCAGAACGTTCTCGGTTTCAGCCCCCCCTGCGCCCTTGACTCAAGGCGCAGCACCGGCCCCCGGCGCGGTATGTAAGCAGCGATTCGCTGCAACCTTGCGCTTAGGTAGCGGCTTCTTAGGGGCGGGGTTTTCTGAATAGATGAAGCCGAGAAGAGACATGTAGAGATGAACAATCGATTGTATGTAGGTAATCTTTCTTTTCACACCACCGAAGATCTTCTTCTTCAAGCGTTCGCCCAATACGGCGACGTTGTCGAAGCCAAGCTCATCCTTGATCGTGAAACGGGCCGCTCGCGCGGTTTCGCATTCGTGACGATGGCAACGCCTGAAGGCGCCAAAAAAGCCATCGAAAGCATGGACGGCGCTGCCCTCGACGGCCGCAACCTCCGTGTTAACGAAGCCGAAGAGCGCAAGCCTCGCGAAGGCGGCGGCGGCTTTGGCGGCGGCGGCGGCGGGCGTAGCTTCGGCGACGCCGGCGGCGGCGGCGGCCGTGGCGGTCGTGGCGGCGGTGGCGGCGGCCGTGGCGGGGGGGGGGGGGGGTTTTTTTTTGGGGGGGGGGGGGGGGGGGTGGGGGGGGGGGGGGGGCGGGGGGGGGGGGGGGGGGGGGGGGGGGGGGGGGGGGGGGGGGGGGGGGGGGGGGGGGGGGGGGGGGGGGGGGGGGGGGGGGGGGGGGGGGGGGGGGGGGGGGGGGGGGGGGGGGGGGGGGGGGGGGGGGGGGGGTGGGGGGGGGGGGGGGGGGGGGGGGGGGGGGGGGGGGGGGGGGGGGGGGGGGGGGGGGCCGGGGGGGGGGGGGGGGGGGGGGGGGGGGGGGGGGGGGGGGGGGGGGGGGGGGGGGGGGGGGGGGGGGGGGGGGGGGGGGGGGGGGGGGGGGGGGGGGGGGGGGGGGGGGGGGGGGTTTTTTTGGGGGGGGGGGGGGGGGGGGGGGGGGGGGGAAGGGGGGGGGGGGGGGGGGGGGGGGGGGGGGGGGGGGGGGGGGGGGGGGGGGGGGGGGGGGGGGGGGGGGGGGGGGGGGGGGGGGGAGGGGGGGGGGGGGTTTGGGGGGGGGGGGGCCGGGGGGGGGGGGGGGGGTTGGGGGGGGAGTTTTAAACGCAGCGGCCCAATTGATCCCGGCCGGTCGTATACCGCAAGCGACTAACGTCGAGGGCGTGGCGCGCCGGAGCGTCCGCCATTGCCTGGGCGTCCGCCACCACCACCTGGCCGGCCGCCGCCGTAGGCCTGCGATGGCGCGGCCTGGGGCGAGCGACCGCGGCTGCGGTTGTATGGCGTCGCTGAGCGATAGGCGTGATCGTCGACCGCGGGCACCTCTTTCTTAATCAGGCGCTCGATGTCGCGCAGCATGTCGTGCTCTTCAGTGTCGCAGAAGGCAATCGCGATGCCGTCGCTGCCGGCGCGCGCGGTGCGGCCTATGCGGTGGACATAGGTCTCGGGCACCTCAGGCAGGTCGTAGTTGATGACGTGCGAAATCTCGTCGATGTCGATGCCGCGCGCCGCGATATCGGTGGCGACCAGGACGCGCACCTTGCCGACGCGAAAGCCCTCGAGCGCGCGCTCGCGGGCGCCCTGCGACTTGTTGCCGTGGATGGCAGCCGCGACCACGCCGGCCTTTTCGAGGTGCTCGGCGATGCGGTTGCAGGCGTGCTTCATGCGCGCAAACACCAGCACCCGCTTCATGCTCGGGTCATCAAGCAGATCGACCAAGAGGTGGCGCTTGTTGCCGCGATCGACGAAATACACCGATTGCTCGATGCGCTCGACCGTGGACGAAACCGGGGTCACCGCGACGGTCTGTGGCGAGACGAGCAGCTGGTCGGCAAGCTCCTGCGCCTCGGGCGGCATGGTGGCGGAGAAGAACAAGGTCTGCCGCTTGCCCTTGGGCGGGATGAGCTTGATGATTTTTGACGTCGTGGATAAAGCCCATATCGAGCATGCGGTCGGCTTCGTCGAGCACGAAGATGGTCAGCTGATCGAGGCGGATCGCGTTTTGCCCGACCAGGTCGAGCAGGCGACCCGGCGTGGCGACGACAATGTCGACGCCGGCGCGCAGCGCGCGTTTTTGCGGCTCAATGCCAACGCCGCCAAAAATCACCGTGGTTCGCAGCTGGAGGTTCTTGCCGTAGGTCATAAAGCTCTCGCCGACCTGCGAGGCGAGCTCGCGGGTGGGCGTGAGGATGAGCGCGCGGACCGGGCGGGCCCCCTTAGGGCTCGAGCCGTCGGTGACCAGGCGCTGCAGCATAGGCAGCGCAAACGCCGCCGTCTTGCCGGTGCCGGTTTGCGCCAGACCGAGCAAATCGCCGCCGGTGAGGACGTGCGGAATGGCGCGCAATTGGATAGGGGTGGGTTGGTCGTAGCCTTGCTCGGCGACGGCGTCCAAAATGGGCGCTATAAGCCCAAGGGATGAAAAATCCATGGCGCCCGTACTGCCACGCCCACGCGCCGTTGGCTAGACCAAGTTTGCGTTAATGTAGCCCCGGCCAGGGACCGCCCGGTGCCGCCGCGCCACCGTGCCTCCGAGCCTCCGAGCCCCTAGCGCAGCAGCGGCATGACGGCGGCCAGGCCAAGCAAAATGATGACGAAGCCAATGACGTCAAAGATGATGCCGTTGACCACCATCTGACGAATGCTCACCTTGCCGGTGGCATAAGCCAGCGCGTTGGGCGCGGTCGAGACCGGCATCATAAAGCCAAAGCTTGAGCCGAGCGTGGCCCCCATGATTGCCGGCAACGGATCGCCACCGGCGGCAAGCGCGAGCTGCGCCGATAGCGGAGCCATCAGGGTCGCCGTTGCGGTGTTGCTGGTGAGTTCAGAAGAGACAATCGCCACCGCAGTAACCAAGGCAGCAATGCTCCAAGTGGTGCTGACGCCGGTCCACGCCACCATGTTGTTGCCGATGGCAGCCGATAGCCCGGTCTTGTCGGAAAGCGAGCCGAGCAGCATGCCGCCGCCAAAGAGCAGAATAATGCCCCACTCGATCTGCACCGCTTCGTGCCACAGCAGCGCGGGACGGCGCTGCCCAGATTCGGCGTCGCGGCCGCCCGGCAAGACAAAGAGGAGGCAACCAGCGAGCACCGCCACCACGTCTTCGTGCAGGCGTGCCTTGAGCCATTTGGCAAGGGGCGTGCCGGGCGCGAACGCCTCGACGACGCTCGGCAAGAGCCATCCGACCATCGCCACGCACACCGCAACAATCACCGACCATTCACCTGGCGAGAGCTTGCCGTGCGGGCGACGCTGATGCTCGAGCGGATTGCCAATAACAGTCCGGCCCACTTCGGCGCCCACCATGCGCCAACGCAGCAGCAACATGAGCGCCACAAACATGACGATGGCGAGCGGGATGATCGCCGTCATCCATTGCAGAAATGAAATCCCAAGCCCTTGGGTCTCGAGAAACTTCATGCCGATGAGATTGGGCGGCGTGCCGACCGGCGTCAGCAGGCCACCGACCGAGGCGCCCCAGGCCACGGCGAGCACGAGCGCGGCGGCAAATTGCTTGGATGGCACGTGCGTCGCGGCAGCGAGCGCGATCGGCAGCACGATCGCCGTGGCGGCGGCGTTTGACATGATGCCCGACATCAAGAACGACACCGCGCCGGTGAGAAACAACAACGCATATGCGCTATTGGCCCGGGTTATCATGGCGCTCGCCATGCGCTCGCCTATCCCATGAATGCGCAGCGCCTCGGCGATAAAAAATGAGCCGACAAAGAGAAACAAAGGCGGTGAGGAAAAGGTGGCGAAGGCTTCTTTCGTGGTGACAAGCCCCATGAGCACCGCGCCGCACGCCACGACCAGCGCCGTGACCGCAGGCGGCAGGGCCTCCGACAGCCACCACACCACCGCCAGGCACAGCAGAGCGCCAGCGCAATGCAGCGGCGTCGTCCCTGCCACCAACCACGCCGTCGCCGCGAGCAGCCCGCCCCATAAACCGATGTGCCGCGTCACACCGATATTGCTAGCATAAGTGGCGGCAGCGCACGATGTCGGGCGCACTCCCACTCGACCGCCAGGCGCGAAATGCGCCGTGAGGCGAGTCGCGCCCCCTAGCTCCTCGCGTGTTATCACTGAGAGGCGTCGGCGCCTATGCAACCTTCATCATGCCCTCAAGCAGCCAAGTTCACGCGTGCGAAGCAGCGCCCCGCCGCAAGCAGCCTGGCCATCGCGGCGCTGACCGCCTGGGTGGTTGGCTGCGTGGATTCAGGCGAGTTCGCGACGACCGAATCCTCATCGCACGAGATCATTGGGGGCACGGAGGTGCCCGCCGGCGAACTGCGCGCGGTGGTCCCCATGTTCATTCTCTTTGCGGGCGGGCTGTGTACGGCGTCGATTATCGGCCCCACATATGCGCTCACCGCGGCTCACTGCGTCTACGACGCGCCAGAGCTCGAGAAGGTCGCGATCGCCATCGACGGGGTCATCCACAACGCCACGGCCCTTCATGTCCACCCTGGTTATGGGCAAGGCGATACGATTATCCATGACATCGCCGTTATCGAATTCTCCCCGGCGACGGAGATAGCGCCACTGCTGCTGCGGCGCACGCCGGTCGAGGTAGGCACGGAGGCGATGTTTGCCGGGTACGGCTACACGACCCCCGCCGATGCCGAGGGGAATTTCGCCGGACAACCCGGCACGCTGTATCGATATAGCGAACCGATCGCGTCATGCGCGACATGGGAAGCCAATAGCGGGCGAAACCTAAGAGACTATCGCCAATTCTGCATTCCGCAAACCGACGGCACCGGCACCTGCAGCGGCGACAGCGGCGGGCCTGCGATTGTGTACGGCAAGGGCCCACCGCGGATCGCGGGCGTTACCTCGTATGGCGATAAGGACTGCACCGAATTTGGCGTCTCAACCCGCGTCGACTGGTATGCATTTTTTATCGACACCGTGACGGGGGGCAGCCTACCTGGCGCCTTTACGGGCGACGCCGCCGAACGTGAGGCTCGCCCAGCGTGCAGCGGCGGTCGCTGCGACCCCGATGCCATGTTCACCGGCGGGTGCAGCACGACCACGCCCTCGCCGAGCGCGACCGCTATGGGGCTATTGGCAACTTGGTTGGCGCAAACGGCGTTTCGATATCGGCGAAGAAATCGTTGCCCTTGTCGTCGACCACGATGAACGCCGGGAAGTCGACGACGTCGATCTTCCAGATGGCTTCCATGCCGAGTTCGGGATATTCGAGCACCTCAACGTGCTTGATGCAGTCTTGCGCCAGGCGTGCGGCGGGGCCGCCGATGGAGCCGAGGTAGAAGCCACCGTTGGCCTTGCACGCGGCGGTAACTTGTTTGCTGCGATTGCCCTTGGCGAGCATGACCATGCTGCCGCCATTTTTTTGCAAGAGATCGACGTAGCTGTCCATGCGCCCGGCGGTGGTGGGGCCAAAGCTGCCCGAAGCATAGCCTGCTGGTGTTTTCGCGGGCCCCGCGTAATACACGCAACGTTCTTTCATAAAGTCGGGCAAACCTTCGCCGCGATCGAGGCGTTCCTTGAGCTTGGCGTGGGCGATATCGCGCGCCACGACCATCGGGCCCGAAAGCGATAGCCGAGTCTTGATGGGGTACTGCGAGAGCGTGGCGCGGATCTCGCTCATCGGACGATTGAGGTCGATGCTGACCACCTCGGTTTTCAGGTCGTCGGGCGTCACCTCAGGCAGATACTGCGCCGGATCCATCTCGAGCTGTTCGAGAAAGATGCCGTCCTTGGTGATCTTGCCCAGCGCCTGGCGATCGGCGCTGCACGAGACGGCGATCGCAACCGGACAGCTCGCGCCATGCCGCGGCAAGCGCACCACGCGCACGTCGTGGCAAAAATACTTGCCGCCAAATTGCGCGCCTATGCCGGTGCGCTGCGCTAGCTCGAGAATTTTTCCTTCAAGATCAACATCGCGAAAGCCGCGGCCGAGGGCATTGCCGCTGGTTGGCAGCGCGTCGAGATAGCGCGCCGACGCCAGCTTGGCGGTCTTGAGCGCGTACTCCGCCGACGTGCCGCCAATGACCACCGCCAGATGATACGGCGGGCACGCCGCCGTGCCGAGCGTGCGCAGCTTGGCCTCGACAAAGGCCAGCAGGCTCGTAGGGTTCAGCAGCGCCTTGGTCTCTTGGTAGAGATAGCTCTTATTCGCCGAGCCGCCGCCCTTGGCCATGAAGAGAAATTTATATTCGTCGCCCTGCGTGGCGTAGAGTTCAATTTGCGCCGGCAGATTGTTGCCGGTGTTGACCTCGGTATACATGTCGGTCGGCGCGAGCTGCGAGTAGCGCAGGTTTGAGGTTTGGTAGGTGTCAAACACGCCGCGCGCGATCGCCGCCTCGTCGTTATAGCCGGTAAACACACGCTGCCCTTTTTTGCCCATGACAATCGCCGTGCCGGTGTCCTGGCACATCGGGAGCACCCCGCCCGCGGCAACGCTGGCGTTTTTAAGCAAGTCGAGCGCGACGAAGTGATCGTTGGGCGACGCCATCTTGTCTGCCAAGATATTGGCGAGCTGCCGCAAATGCCCCGGCCGCAAGTAGTGCGCGATGTCGTGCATAGCGGCGGCGGTAAGCCGCGACAAGGCTTCCGGTGCCACTTTCACGAACGTTTCGCCACCAGCCTCGAAGGTCGAAACACCGTCGGTGGTGATCAGGCGATAGGGCGTGGCATCGTCGCCGAGCGGCAGAATGTCTTGAAATTCAAAATTGGGCATGGCGTTGGCCCGGATATACTAGGCGGCCCCGCGAAACGCAAAACGCTCGCGGCGGTTGTCGCTCCGGCGGCGCCAGCCTATGCTCACGACATGTCCACGCCGTGCGATCTAGTCGGTGGCCCAGAGGCAGTGCAGGCCCTCGCCGCGCGATTCTACGACGTCATGGAAGCCCGCGAACCGGCGTTGACCGCGGTCCACGCCTGCGATGCGCCTGGCAAAATTGCCGCCGGGACGCGGGCGCGCTTTGGCCTGTTCTTGGTTGGCTGGCTCGGCGGGCCGCAAACCTATATCGAACAACACGGCCATCCGCGGCTGCGCATGCGCCACGGCCAGGTGCCGATCGATCTCGCCATGCGCGACGCCTGGCTGCGTTGCATGCAGGCCGCCATGGACGCGCAGGGCATCGCGGGCGAGGTCCGCGCTTTTCTCGACACGCGCTTTGCCGAGGTCGCAGATTTTCTGCGCAATCGCCCTGACTAGCAATTGTAACGAATCGTCAACGCAGGACATTACCTAAGTTGAGGTTGCTTGGTGGGCGCATTGGCGAGACATTGCGCGCGAGCTAATCCTCAAGGAATTATCAATTTATGAAACGTTTTCTATCACCGATCGCATTTTCCCTGCTCGCGCTTGCCTCTTGTCCCGCCTGCAACAAGACACCCGACCTCAGCCCCATGAAGGCGCAAGCCGAACAGCTCGTCGCCAAGTACCTGCCCAAGGTGCAGGCGATGACCACGCAACTCGAAGGCCTCGCGACGCGCGCCAAGACGCTGCCCGAGAGCCTGCCAGGCGTCGCCGACCTCAACAAATTGATCGCCGACCACCAAGGCAAGCTCGGCCAAATCAAGAGCCTGCTCGACAACGCCGCCTCCAAGGTCACCGATGGCGTGAAGGCCGGAAGCAAAGAGCAAATTGCCAAGATCGTCACCGAGCTGAACACCGACGTTGGCGCCAGCATCAATACGATCACTACCGATCTCACAACGCTTGCCGGCAAGCTCGAAGAACTCGAAAAATCTGGCAACTCAATCGGCGGGATGTCGGCCACGCTGTCGACCGGCTTTGAGATTAAGGCCTCCAGCATGGGCCTCGAAAGCCGCGTCCTCGCGTTTCTTGCCGACGCCAGCAAGCCTATTGACGAAGCTACTTGGTTTGCCTTTGAGGCCTTGTCGTTCAAGGAGGGCAGCGCCGAAATTGAGCTTGAAACGTCACAGGCCCAACTGACCAACCTGGTAGAGATCTTGAAGGCCTACCCAACGGCCACCATCAAGATTGGCGGCTACACCGACAACGTCGGCGACGCCAAGGCCAACCTCGCGCTGTCGAGCGAGCGCGCCAACGCCGTGCTCAAGGCAATTGCGGCCGCGGGCATCGACGAGAAGCGCCTCAGCGCCGAAGGCTACGGCTCGGCGCACCCAGCGTGCGAAAAAGACGCGTCGGAAGAATGCCTGGCGCAAAACCGCCGCATCGCGATTCGCTTCATCACGAAATAAATCCTGGAGGCGCGACGCCGCTAGCGCTCAAACCGGGTAAAATCACCGGGTGAGCGCCGCCAACGATACGCCGATGTTTCGCAGCCAGCGGTTTCCGACCAAGAAGGTCGTTGCGATCGCGCTGGCCGCTTTGCTGGTGTTGCTGGCCGGTTATTCGTTCGTGCGCACCTTCACCAAGAGCGAGGGCACGCGCAGTGGCCTGCTCTTTAAGATCTCACGCACCGGCTATGTATTTAAGACGTACGAGGGGCAGCTGCATCTCGGCGGCAGCGCCATGATGACGCCGCAGAGCGTGTGGAATTTCTCGATCAAGGACAAGGCCGTCTACGAGGAGCTACAAAAATACGAGGGCGGGCAAGTCAAGCTGCACTATCGGCAACTCGTCGACGCCTTCATGTGGCAAGGCAACACGGACTACATCGTCTACAAGGTCGAGGCCGGCCCGAACGTTCCTCGATAGGGTGGCGGCGCATCGGCATTTGGGTCTACCATGCCTGCCGGAGGATCATTTATGAAAGCACTGCTACTACTCATGGCCACTCTTGTTACCGCGACCAATGCCTTAGCCGGCTCGATCCGCATCGAGAACGGCGACTCAAAGGCGTACACTATCAAGCTCAATTGCAGCGGCAGCAAGTCGTCGTTTGAGGTGCGGGCGTCGACGACGGCAACCTATACGTTTCACTCGACGCATACCAGCTGCAAGCTCGACGGCGGCGACGTCGCGTTTCCCAATGCCGAGCTCAAGGACGGCGAAAAATACAAAATTAAAGACGCCACGGCCAAGGCGAATTAGGCCGCCTGCTACCTAGGCAGCGCCGGCATGACCGTCCTCGCCATGAACAAGCCCGCCGGGGTGGTTTGCTCGCGCGTCGATCAACACGGCGGCGGCACCGTGTTTGAATTCTTGCGGCCGCAGCTCACGCCGGCGCAGCGTCGCCGCACATGGCATTGCGTCGGGCGGCTCGACAAGCAGACCACGGGGCTCTTGTTGTTTACCGACGAGCCGGCCTTTGTTGCGCACGCGACGCAGCCCGAGACCCACCTTCCCAAGACGTATATTGCAGATGTTGGGGGCGACGCCACGCAGGCCAAACTCGAGCCGCTGCGCAACGGCATTACGCTGCACGACGGCCCCTGTCGTCCCGCGCGCGTGGAGGCGCTCGCCGCCCGGCAGGTCCGCATCACGATCACCGAGGGGCGCAATCACCAAGTCAAGCACATGTTGGCCGCGGTGAAGCTACCGGTCTTGCGCCTGCATCGCGAGGCAATTGGATCTTTGGTATTGCCGTCCTCGCTGGTCGCCGGCGCAATCGTTGAAATTGATCAGGCGATGCTGCAAGCCCATCTCAACTGGCCGACGCGTCTTCTTCTTTGAGGCGCGGCACGGTTTCTTGGGCCGGATATTTGCCGCGCTTTTCGGCGTAGAAGGCGCGGATTTGCGCCATGTCGTGCGCGACGTCGTCGCTGGCGTAGACGAGAGGACCAAGGCCGCCCTCTTTGCGCTCGTAGTCGAGAAACGCCAGCAAGATGGGAACATTCGCGGCCTTGGCGATGTGATAAAACCCGCTCTTCCAATGGTCGCGCTTGCTGCGCGTGCCCGACGGCGCGACGACGAGATACATCTTGTCGGCGGCGCGCACGGCCTGCGCGATCTTCTCGACTTGGTTGCCAGGCTTGCTGCGATCGATCGAAATGCCGCCCAGCCAGCGCATAAACCCGGCGAAGGGAAAGCGAAACAGCGACGACTTGCCCGCCCATGAAATGCGAATGTCCATCGCCCACGCCACCGCCAAGGCAAACGGCAGATCCCAATTGCTCGTGTGCGGTGACGCAATAAACACGGCGTACGGCGAATTAGGCATGTCGCCAACGGTCTTCCACCCGGCGACGCGAAGCCACAGTTTGCCGCATGAGCGCAGAAACCATCCGGCGCGCGGGCCAGACGCTGGCGTGGCGTCCGCGCGTGTGAACGGCGAGATCGCCTGAACCTGGGCCCGGGCCTTGGTTGCTATGTCCTCCATGCCGTCGCTTAGGGCTTCGACGGAGGCAGCGAGCGAGGCCTTAAGGGCGGCGGTGTCCACGGGGTGATCGGAGGTCTTTTCGCTGCTAGTCGCGCCCATCGACGAGGTGTAGCCCATGGCCAGGGGACGACTCAAGGGCAAAAAGGCTGCCCGAGCCTCCCAACTAGCCAAAATCACACGACGCGGCGTGTTGAGAGTTCCGCGCCCATGGCATGACAGGTGTCTATGTAGGCATAGGTCCACCGTGACAGGCCACCGGCGGTGGCTTATCATCGTGGGCCAATGACGCAACCACAAACCTACGGCGCCACGCGCCAGTGGATGGCTCTCTTGATCGCGCTGCTTGCCGCCTCGTGCGGAAGCGATAAGACGGGCGCTGATCCGGACCCCTTGCAGCCACCGGTGTGCAACGCCACCGATAGCGACGGCGACGGACTTTGCGACGACGACGAGGTTGAGAACGGCACCGACCCCAATAACCCCGACAGCGACGGCGACGGCCTCGAAGACGGCCTCGAACAGGTTGTGGGCACCGATCCAAATAATCCTGATACCGATGGCGATGGCGTCTCGGATGGCGATGAGGTGTTTCTCGGCATGGACCCGCTACAGCCCGACGAGGCGTGTACGTCCGCCGAGGCGCAAGCCGAAAGCGTGATCGCGCCGGTCGACATTATTTTCGTCATCGACAACTCGGGCAGCATGACCGAGGAAATTCTCGCCATCCAAGAAAACATCAACACCGACTTCGCGGCGATTATCGGTGCCAGCGGCATCGACTATCGCATCATCATGTTTGGCCACCACGGCAACTATGCGTCGGGCCAAAACATCTGCATCTCGACGCCGCTGTCGGGGCATAGCTGCTCGCCAATTCCGGCGGTGCCAATCGACACAACCAACTACTTCCATTACAGCCAAGAAGTCGGCAGCAATAACTCGCTGACCTTGCTCATCACCAAGTACGCCTCTGCCGATACCGACGGCCGCCATGCCGCGGGTTGGGGGCAATGGCTTCGCCCGGAGGCGCTCAAGGTGTTCGTCGAGATCACCGACGACCAAAGCACGGGCACGTACAATTCGTACACCTTGTTTGATGCAGCCTTGCTTGCGCTTGATCCCGAGCAATTTGGCACCGCCGAAAATCGCCGCTACGTCTTTCACTCCATCATCGGGGTCGTCGAAAAGGACCCAGTCACCGCGGCCTATGCGCCAACTGAGGCGGTTGCCACCTCTGCGTGCTCGACGGCCGTAAATGCCGGCTCGGTTTATCAGGAGCTCAGCCGACTCACCGGCGGCCTGCGTTTTCCACTTTGCCAAACCAATAGTTACGACGTGGTCTTTAACGCCGTGGCGCAAGACGTAATCGACAGCGTCTCGCTGCCATGTTCATTTGCCATCCCCGAGCCGGCCACCGGCACCATCGATCCAGATCGAATCATCGTCAACTACACGCCAGGCAATGGTGGCGACCCCATTTCGCTGACCCGCGTGATTGACGAGGCCGCCTGCGTCGACAACGGTTGGTTTCTCAGCGCCGCCAACACCATCCAGCTCTGCGGCAGCGCCTGCGCCATCGCCGAAGCCGATGCCGAAGGCGCGATTAGCGTGCTCGCGGCGTGCGGCAGCGCCGGGCCGTCGTAGGGGTCGCGGTGAGCGATTCCACATCTATATTTTCGTCGCGCCTGGGCTATGTGCTCGCGTTTGGTGCGGTGGTCCTGGGGCTCGCCGTAATGGGTCTACAAATGTGGCGACTCTACGGCAAGATTGACGCCTTTCCGCGGTTTTCCGTGCCGGGCCAGACAGACGTCGAATTGGCGGCCGGCGAATACATTTTGTATGCCGAGCCGCTGCCAGGATCGATCCTCACCAACATCTCCGCAACCTGAGGCGCGCTCGACGCCACAGAAACCAAGGTAGCGTTGGCGACCCCGACGGGAAGGACCGAGTATAGCCGGGGTGGCCACCACGGCGTCAGCATTTTTGCCGCGTCGATAGCAACCTCGGGCAAGACCCGCTTTCAATGCGAAAGTGACGACACGTTCCAAATCGCGATTGGCACCGGCCTTGGGCTGGGCATCGTCGCCTCCGTCCTCAGCGCCTTCGCGGGCTTTGGCGTTGCCGTCTTTCTCTTCTTCAAAACCTTCCTCCGCCGCAAACGCGATCAGCAAGCCGTCTCAGCCTAGTGCCGGCATCCGAGCTAGTCGTGCTGGAGGCAACTGACCCCAATCGACATGATCTTGGCGCTGGGGAACCACGCCGCGGTCACGCTGTATGGCGAGGCGTCCAAACACGCGCAAAACGAGGCCTACGTCTTTGAGAAGCTCGAGTAAAGCATCTCGTGGACGCGCGCGCAGGGCGATTTCGATACTCGCAAACGCAGCTGCCTGACACAGCACAAGTGGAGGTAGCTGTTAGCGCGTTGGTCGCTCGAAGCGGCGTGCGACACATATTCGGATCAGGCGTGTAGCCACGCGAAGCAGCGGGTGTCGCATCTTCGTTTTGGCGCCGTCGAGAGGCTGTTCACCGTACCGCGCTTCCAACTCGATGGGACGGTGCCGAGCGCCAGGCGGCGCGTTTCGTGGTAGGACCTAGCCATGAGCACCCGCGAATTAACCGAAGCGAATTTCGACGAAGCCGTCGACAAGGGCATCGTGCTCATCGACTGGTGGGCCCCATGGTGCGGCCCGTGTCGCGCGTTTGCGCCGGTCTACGAGGCGGCCTCGGCGCAACACGCCGACATCGTGTTTGGCAAGGTCAACACCGAAGAGGTGCCGGCGCTCGCGCGCGAGTTTGAGATTCGCTCGATTCCGACCATCATGGTTTATAAAGAAGGCGTCTTGATCTTCGCGCAAGCTGGGGCGCTGCCGGCGGCGGGGCTTGAGGAACTTATCAAAGGCGCGCGCGAACTCGACATGGTCAAGGTGCATGCCGAGATTGCGGCGCGCGAGGCGAGCGAAGGCGCTGCCGCGGCACCCGCAACCGACAAATAGAAGCAAGCAAATTGGTCGGTTTGCGATCGCGCGTGAAGATCCCGAGCAGATCTCGAACAGATCTCGCTTCGGGAAATTCAGCTCGATCTATTTTTTGCGGCGATCAGTAAACAAGATCAACGATCTACCGATCGGGATCGGATCCGATCGCGCAGAACGCGTTGATCCGTGTCAGGCATCGGATCTAACGATCGCGGCATGACCCTCGCAGACCTCGTTTCGGAGCTCGGCTCGCAGATGAAGCTTCGCGTTCACCGCAACGACAGCGTCGAGCTATTGCGGCAGGCAGGCATCGGCGTGAGCCGCGATGCGCGTGGCGCCGCGCGTCTCGGCCAGGCCCAAGCCAGCGCGCCAGCCGCGCCTCGCCGCGGGGCGGCCCGATAAGCAGCGCTTGCGCGCTCGCGCTGGCCGCGCTATGTGCGAGCTGTCTTGTTGCATCGCCTCGCGCCTCAACCGATCGTCGACGAATTGCCGCGCGGGCTGGTCGACCCCGCTGACGGCCAACAGCCGCACCCCTTGGCCATCCGTGCCGCGGCGCAACTGCGCGCCTGGTTGGCAACCGCGCGCCTTGGCGATGATGCGCTCGCAACCACGCTCGGCGCGCCGGGCGGTGGCAAGATGTTTGGCGTGCTGGTCGTGCGCGACGCCGCAGGCGACGTTGGGTATCTGCAAGCGTTTTCTGGCATGTTGGTCAGGCGCTGGCACGTCGAGGGCTTTGCGCCCCCGGTGTTTGACGATGCCGCGCGCGCCGCGGTATGGACCAGCGGCGAGGCGCAGCTGGCGGCGCTTACCCAGGCCCATGCCGCCGTGCAAGCAGACCCAGCCTTTGTCGCCTTGCGGCAGGCCGAGCTGGGGTGGCGTGAGGCACAGCGCGTGCGAGGCGATGGCTTGCGCGAGGGCCTGCGACAAAACAAGGCAGCCCGCCACGCGCGCCGCGAGAGGTTGCTGCAAGCAGGCGATGCCAGCGCACCCGAGGTGAGACAGGAGCTAGCACAACTTGAGCGGCAAAGCCGCGCCGATCGCGCCGCGCGCCGCGCCTTCGAGGGGGCGCACGCCGCCGAGGCTGCGACGTTTGCGACCGCCATGGCCGCCCACACCGCAGAGTTAGCGCGCCTTGCCGCCGCGCGCTCCGCGCTATCGGTGGAGCTCACCGCGCACATTCACCACACCTACCGTTTTAGCAATGCGCTCGGCGAGACGCGGGCCTTGCGCGAGCTTGCCGGCGCCTCGCCACCCGCGGGCACAGGAGATTGCGCGGCGCCCAAATTGCTGATGCGCGCGCATGCGCTGGGGGCCACACCGCTGGCCCTCGCCGAATTTTTGTGGGGCGGCGAGCCCGCCGATAGCGGCAAGCTTGCGGGGATGTACTACGAGCCGTGCCGCGCGAAATGCGGGCTCATTTTGCCCTTTTTGCTGCGCGGCCTAAACGTGCTGCCAAGCGTCAATGCGACGACCGCGGCCACAACACCCGCGGCGGCGTTGCGCGTGCTGTTTGAGGACGAATGGCTGATTGCCGTCGAAAAGCCCGCCGGCATGCTTTCAGTGCCCGGTCGCGACGAAGCGTCGATGGCGCCAAGTGCCCAGGATTGGTTGCAGGCACAAGCGCACGCCAGGGTTGCTGCGACGTTTCCACGCGTCGTGCACCGCCTCGATATGGACACCTCGGGCATCTTGCTAGCCGCCAAGGATGCGCCGACGTTTGCCGCGATGCATCGCCTCTTCGCGGCGCGTGGCGTTGCCAAGAAATATATTGCCGTGCTCGACGGCGAGCTCGAAGCAGAGGACGGACGAATCGATTTCCCGCTAGGCCCCGACCTCGATGCGCGGCCGCGCCAGCAATGGGATCCCGCCCACGGCAAGCACGCGGTGACCACGTGGACGACGTTGAGTCGTGGCGACGGCCAAACACGCGTCGAATTTTCTCCTCATACCGGGCGCACCCACCAGCTGCGCGTTCACGCCGCGCACGCACGCGGCCTCGGCGCGCCCATCGTCGGCGATCGCCTGTATGGCCGTGCAGGAGGGCGTCTTTTGCTCCATGCCGTCGAGTTGCAATTTTCCCACCCGCACACCGGTGCGGCAATCTGCCTGCGTTCCGAACCGACGTTCTAAGGCCGCCCGCGGCGTTATAGCGCAACGGTGGTGATGGTCTTCATCTGTGCGGCGAGAAAGTCGCGAAGCACCTCAACCTTGCGCGGCAAATGCTTGACGCCCGGAAACACCAACCACACGTTGCCGCTCTGCACGTTGTGCTTGGGCAGCACACGCGTCAAGCGGCCCGCCAGGACGTGCTCGTGCGCGAGATATTCCGGCAAGACGGCGAGACCCGCGCCCGAGGCCGCCATTTCGCGTGCGAACATCATGTCGTCGCACATGACGGCGCCCTTGGGCCGCAGCGAGACCGGCCCGCTCGGGCCTTCGAGGCGCACCATCGGCGTCTGTCGAAATACCACCCATTCATGGGCCGCAAGCTCGTCGATGGATTTCACCGCGCCGCGGCGGGCCAGGTAATTCGGCGCCGCATACAGGCCAAGCAGCGCACTGCCAAGGTTGAGCGCCGCGAGCTGCGAGTCCTTGAGTGGCTTGCTGGAAATTCGCACCGCGAGATCGATGCCTTCGGCGACGAGATCGACCATCGAATTCGACAGCCGCAAGTCAATCTCGACTTTGGGGTAGCGTTGGGCAAAGCGCGCGAACATCTCGGCGAGCACGGTGGTGGCAAGATCGCTGGGCGCCGTGACTCGCAAGATGCCTGAAGGCTGGGCGTCGCCATCTGGGGCATCGGCGACGGAGAGTTGCAACGCTGCCAAAGCATCGGCGACGCGTTCGTACAGCGCGGTGCCTGCCGTGCTGAGCGAGACGTGCCGTGTGCTGCGATGAAACAGGCGGGTGCCAAGGCTAGCCTCGATGGCGACGATGCCGCGGCTGATCGTCGACTTGGGCACGCCGAGGCGCTGCCCCGCGCGCGAGAAGCTATGGGTCTCGGCGACGGCGACGAACATTGGCAGGAGGTTCAGGTCGATTGTTCCCATTTGGCAACAATGTAACGCAAGGGTGTGCCGCTTGGCGACGGCGCGGGTACCATGCGCGTATGCCAATTTCCGACCTGTCACAGCCAACGCCGCTTTCGGCCTTGGCCGTGCCGGCGGCCGCGGCGCGAGACATTCGCGTGCTGCTCAAGCGCGACGACCTGCTTGCGCCGCAACCGCTTGGCAGCAAGCTGCGCAAGCTTGCGCCCCTCATCGCGGAAATGCGGCGGCACGGCGCCTGCGGCCTGCAAACCTATGGCGGCCCGTTCTCAAACCATCTGCATGCCGTGGCCGCGCTTGGCCACGCCATGGGGTTTGCCACGCATGGCATCGTGCGCGGCGAGCAGCTGCGAGACACCCCCACGCTGGCTGATTGCCGCGCCTGGGGCATGACGCTTACGCCCATGGCTAAGCGAGATTTCGACCGCGTTGTAGCGACGGTGGCCGCACATGACCATGCCAACCCCGTCGACGGTGCCAGGCCTTGGTACAACGTTGCGCCAGGCGCCGCTCATCCGCTGGGCGTGACAAGTTGCGCGCAACTTGGGCACGAAATCGCGACGCAGGTTGCGGCGGCCTATCCCGAGACGCAGCACTTGTTAGTCGTAGTTCCCGCGGGCTACGGCACGACCGCGGCCGGCGTTATTGCAGGGTTGGCGCAAGCGAAGCGCACCGCCACCGTGTGGGTGGTACCCGCCGGCGCGGGACCGATGCACGCGAGCCTCGCCGATATCGCAGCCAAGATACCTCAGCCACCAGGCTTCATCACGCATGCCATCAAGCGTTCGCGCTTTGCCCGCTTTGCCGATGCGGATCCGGCATTGCTTGCCCTTGCGGCGCAGTTTGAACGCGACCACGGCATTGCACTCGATCCGATCTACACGGTGAAAATGATGGACGTGATTGACGCCGCGCTGCAACGCGGTGACCTCGCGCGAGGCACTACGGTTGTCGGCATCCACACGGGTGGCTTGCAAGGCTGGCGCGGCTTCGTGCGCCCTGCGGCCACGCCTTAGCCGTAGCGCCCGTTACTTGGTCTCGACCGTGCCGTCGGCGTGCTTGGCAAAGCGCCCCTGCCCCACCGGATGCACCGGATCGTCGCCCTGCCACGGCCAGCCGCCAAATTGCGTGCGCCGATAATCGGCTATCGCCTGATGGATCTCCTCGGCGGTATTCATAACGAATGGGCCGTATTTGGCAAGCGGCTCGCCGATCGGGCGGCCCTGCATATACAGCAGCTCGGCCGCGGTCGCGCCATTCTTGATGCGCAGGGCGCCATTGCCTACGCTGATGCCCGCGTGCTCCGCCGCAGCGCGGCCGTTGACCTCCACGCCACCTCCGCCTTTCGCACCTGCGAAAAAATACAGCGTGCGATTAAGGCCCGTCGCGTCCGGGGTTGGTAGCTCAAGCGCGGCATGCGGGGCCATCTCGATCGCCCACAAGGCGACGTGATTGTGAGGATCGGCCGCCCACGAGTTCTTTGGCGGCGCGGGTGCGGGCGTGTCGCCAAACGCGCCGGCGATGACGCGCACGCGACTCACTAGGCCCGCCGCATCTGCAACTTCAACACGCGCAATGCCTTCGTGCCACAACATGGTGAACTGCGGCTCGACCATCTTGTGATGGCTAGGCAGGTTGAGCCAGATCTGAAACAACTCGGCGTGATTTTCCGCGTCTTGGCGCAAGAGCGGAAACATCTCGCAATGCACGATGCCGCGCCCCGCGGTCATCCACTGCACGTCGCCCTCGCCAAAACGCGCGGTCGCGCCGAGTGAGTCCGAGTGATCGACCATGCCCTTGCGCATGAGCGTGATGGTCTCAAACCCGCGATGTGGATGGGCCGGGAAGCCCGGAATGCGCGTCCCGTGATACATGCGCCACCCGTCCTTGCCCGCAAAGTCGCTGCCAAGCTCGCGCCCCGCCAGCGAGGCATCGGGGCCCATCTGCCCGTTGCTGCGAGGATAGCGGTCGAGGTGGTGGGCACAGAACAAAAACGGGTCAGCCGTTTCCCAATGCATTTCGGAAATCGGAAAGACCCGCACGATTGGCGCCTGGGCCACGGTTTTGGTCGCAATTGTCATGGCTCAAAGGTGGCATAAACCTCTGCCGACGCAAGCCCGCGGCGGCGCCAACCCTCGCCGTTTGGCTAAACGCCTCCGCGAGGCCTAAGCGACCTTGGGCGGCCAGAAACCGCCAAGCGCATCTTCCACCAGCTTGCCCGCGCGCAAGACCAAAGCATCGGCCCCAACGCGCCCTGCGATCTGTACGCCAATGCCGGCTCGGCTGGGCTCAAAGCCAACCGGCAGCGAAATCGCCGGTTGCCCGCTGACATTAAACGGCGCGGTATAGGCGCCCATGCCCAAGATGTTGCGAAATGTTTGCTCAGGCGTGCTGCTGTAAACAGTGCCGTGCCGCGGCGTTGTCGAGGCGATCGTCGGGGAAATCCACAGATCGTAATTACCAAACCAGTGCAACACCTGCTGCTCGACCGAGAGCCGCATGCGCACCGCGTCGGCCAAATCGATGTCGCGCCCACCGAGCCGTAGCCACTGCGTGAGCGGCTGCATCTTGCTTTCGCTGAGCGCCGGAATGTTGGCGAGCAGGCGTTTCCAGATCAAAATAAACTCGGCCTCGGTTAATGCCACCCACGGCTGGGGCTCGACCACACAGCCCGCGTCTTCAAAGATCTTGGCGACCCGCTCCGCCGCGGCGGCATGGAGCGGATCGGTCTCGGCCAGCGGCGTGCCAGTGCTCAGCGCGATGCGCAACGGCCTCATCGGCGCGGTAAGGCCCTCGAGCAAGCCCATCGGCCAGGCGGTCAGCAAGTCGGTAAAGGCCGCGGCATCGCTAACCGTGCGTGCCAACGGCCCCGTGACCGACAGCCGCAGCTTACGATCCGGCGGCGCATTGTGGACGCCAACGCCACGCGAGTGCTTAAAACCAACGACGTGGTTCACCGAGGCGGGAATGCGAATGCTGCCGCCGCCGTCGGAGCCATGGCCAATTGGAATCATGCCGGCGCCAACCGCGCTTCCCGTGCCGCCGCTGGAGCCACCCGCGGTATAGCCTGGCGCATGCGCGTTTTCGGTCGGTGCGTGTAGCGAGGGCTCGGTGACCGGCATCGCGCCAAACTCCGAGGTCGCCAGCTTGCCCAAAATGATCAGGCCCGCGGCGCGCAGGCGCGCGGTGCTGTCGTCATCCTTGGGCGCGATAAAATAGCGAAACGACTCCGACCCCATCTGCGCCGGCATCATCCGCACCCATCCGAGATCTTTGATCGCCGTGGGGACGCCCGAAAGCAGCCCCGTGGTAAGTGGCGTCGCCTTGTTGCGGGCAAACGCCCGATCCCACATCGTCGCCGCGAGCAACGCCCGCTTGTCGGCGATATAGGTAAACGCATGATGGGACGGATTTTTCGCCGCGACCACCGCGAGGTAATGCTTGGTCAATTCGACGCTGGAAAGCTGACGTCGCTGCAGGAGCTGAGCCTGCTCGAGCGCGCCAAGGGTTGCAAGCTGCGCGATGACGCCGTGGCTGGAAACAGACATGGGGCCACTATAGCGGCCCCATGCACGGTGTCTATCGCGAACCGCGTTTAGCGCGACTAACGGGTGACGACGGCGTTTACCGACACGACCGTGTTAGCGGTGCGCGTCCGAATGCGCACGTAGTAGGTCCCCGCAGCCGGATTGGTCAGCGTGCACGTCTCGTTCGAGCTGCCGACCGCGTCCGACTTGCAGTCGTAGGTGTACACGGTCGGGTTTTGGCTGCGGCGCACGAAGAGCTGCGCATCGCCCGTGCCGGTGGTCTGGACGACCAGCGACTTGGTGCCGGCCTCCACGGTGACCGCGGCGTACTTGGACTTCCAGGCCGACGTGGCGTTCATGTTGTGGTTGGTGAGCAGCACCAAGTTGGTGACGTTATCGACGACGTCGATGGCCTTGGCAAACAATGCCTTGACCTCGCTGTATTTGATGAGGCCATTTTGCCTGCGAAGGCGATGGAGCGCCGGTGGCGTACCAGGCGAAATCCGGGTGATTGGTGCGGCTGCCGCCGAGCCATTCGCCGCCGAGAATCTTGCCATTGTTATCGGTTTCCAGGATGTAGGCCACGTCGTCGCAGGTGGTGTAGCTGCTTGGGCTGTGGCTGGTGCGCGCCGGGCTCGACTCGACGATATAGCAGTACTCTTGCTCGACCTCGAAGAAGCGCGTCGCGGCGGTGTTGTAGGTGTACGAACCGCTGGCGTCAGGCTTGGTGTAGGAGACGCTGATCTTAGAGGTGTCGGCGTAGCCAAGCACGCCAACATGGATGGTCTCGCCTGCGGCAACCGTAATTTCGCACTCCTCGTTGGAGTTGCCGGCATACGGGCGACAATCATAGGTCTCTTCGGTAGGCGCGCTGCCTTTGCGAACATATAGGTCAGCATCGCCATCGCCGGTCATCCGCACGGTGTAGGGGCCAGCCGCTGGAGAAAACGACTTGCGCGACCACGCGCTCTTGGCGACGTCGCTGGTGGCAATGAGCGCCGTGCTGGCGACCGTCAGGCCCAGCCTCGCGGCGGCCTGCGCCTTGGTCAGCTCTGGCAGCTTGCCGTCCACCGCATTGGTGACCTCGAAGCTGCTCATCGGTTGATTCCACACCTCGTCGTCATACGTGCGGTCGAGCACGAACGCCTGCTTGCGGAGGCCAATCATGTTGGTGGTGAGCACGTGCCATGCACCGGGATTCATGTCGCGGCACTCGCCATCGATGACGCGGCCGCTGGCGTCGGTGGTCGGATCTTTTTTGTTGCAGCGCGACGACAAGAACTTCGTCGGCACTTCGGTGTACATCAGGGACATCAGGCCTTCGAGGTCACCAGGATAAAAGGTGACGTCACCCGAGCCATCGGCCTTAGGGACCTTGACCGCCTTGGTCGGCGCGAGCTCTTTGGTGGCCGCAGGCGCCCAACCATGACAGATGCCCCACCAGCCGGGAATGCAGCGCTTCATCGCGCCATCATAAGATGCGACGCAGCTCGAGCCGTCTTCGAGGTCGGTGCAATCTGAGTTGGTCTCGCACGTTTTGCGCCAGCTCGCGGACTTGACGCCCGTGGTGCGCGACACTTGCTCGACCGTTTGGGGACGACCAAACGCCGCCGCCCATTTCTCGGCGGGGGAGCCCGACGAATCCCACTTATGGTTGAGTGAGTCGCGCGCGGTGGCCCAATAGTCACCAGGCCATGGCGCCGTGGCCACCTCGCCCGCGACAGGCAATTGGTGCACCAAGATCAAGAACGTCGAATCAACGCGGGTCGGATCGTTGGCCGAGTCCCACGGCTCTTTGTCTTGATCCTCTATTAGATCTTCTGGTTCGAGCTGTTCATCGGGCGCCTCGCTGGCCCCCAAACATGCCGAGAATGCCAACGTGGCACCCGCCGCGGCGATCATCGCCGATACCTTCCTCATTGATAGTTGCTTCATGGATCTTTCTCGCTGTTATGCTGCAACGCGCCAATGCACGTTGCATGCCAGCGAGGTCTCCTGACCCCGCCTGATTAAGCTCGCGAATTAATTGTCCCAAATCACCACAACGGACAAACCACAAGTCATCCGCAACTAAACTGGCCAGCGCTAGCAACCTAACTAGCCAGCTAGTCGACCAGTCGCTCGCGTCGCGAGCACTGCGCGCCAGGTGTCTGCTACCTTCGGCCGATGCACCTTGAACGGAAAAATCGTTGTCTCGTGGTGACGGCGCTAGTTGGGTTGGCGTGGGCTGGTGGCGCGAACTCCGCAAGCGCGCAAGCCTGCCACGCCCAACCAACGGCGCCAGGGAACGGAGGCGCGGCCAACGGCGGCCCACCCAAGCTGTATGTTGCCACCAGCGTCACCACGCGCTTTGCAAGCTTTCACCGCACCGTTGGCGCCGGACAGGTGCTCACCCTAATTCCGGGCGTGACGGTGGCGCGCGGCCCGTTGTCTATCTACGGCGATGTGACGCTGAGCACCCGCTCGTTTCGCGGCGACGTGGCCTCGGCGCATGGCAATTGGACCTTCGGCGCGGCGGGCACGTGGTGGACACAAAGTCCGAAATCCGGACAACGAGTTGGCGTCACCATAGACGTGGCCGGCATGGCGCCGGGCGGCCGCGACCAACTGCTCGCCGATGATCATTGGATGGTCATGCCAGCCGTGGTTGGCCACGTCGCGTTGCGCGCCTGGCGCTTCGACCTTGGCGCGATGTACCACCACTCATTTGTCAGTGGCGATCACAGCTCGGATTTTCATATTCTCAACGTCGTGCGGCCGATGCGCCATCGCGGCGAGTCGTTTACCTTTGGCGCGACGCACACGGTGTCGCCTCGCGTGGCGGTTGACGTCAGCGGCGTCGTAAATGTTAGCTCAAGCCTGCAAATAGGCAGCGCCGGGCTCGCTTATGCCGTAAGCGACGGCTTGCAGCTCACCACCCGCATCGGGATGGTTTCGCTGTTTTCCAAGCTCGACCCCGTGGTATCCGTGGCGCTAGCGCGCGCGTGGTAGCGAACGTGAACTACGTCGACGCCATAGCAGCGCCATGGCGACGAGCAGCACCGGCGCGCTGGCGCTAGGGCCACCAGTCGTGCGGCACGCGCAGCCACCGCCACCACCCACGGTGATCTCGCCTGGCGGCGCCGTATCGCACGCGTCGCCGAGGCCATCGCCGTCTTCATCGGCCTGGTCGACATTGGCGTCGCTTGGGCAATTATCCAGCGCGTCTTCGATGCCGTCGTCGTCGCCGTCGATGAAGTCATCGTCGCAGGCGTTGCCGATGCCGTCGTCATCAACGTCGGCCTGGTCAGTGTTGGCATCCAGCGGGCAGTTGTCGTCGACGTCATCCACGCCATCGCCATCATCGTCGTCGCTGCAGGCATCGCCCACGCCATCCTCGTCGGCATCTTCTTGGCCGGCATTGGCGAGCAACGGGCAGTTGTCGTCGTCGTTAAGCACGCCGTCGCCATCGGCATCATTGGCGCAGGCATCGCCCTCGCCGTTGTTGTCGACGTCATCTTGGCCGGGATTGGCGACCAGCGGGCAGTTGTCGTCGACGTCATCGACGCCATCGCCGTCGTCGTCGGCATCGCCGGCGTCGCACGCCCCGTCGACGTCCAGATCGGCGCCGTCGGCGCTGGTGTTGAACGTGCCACCGCTGCAGTCTTCGCAGCTATCGCTGTCGCTGTCTGAACACACGAACGGATCGGCGTCGTCGCTGTCGTCGACATCAAGCGCACCATCGGCGTCGTCGTCGTCATCGCCGTCGTCGCACTGACCGTCGGTGTCGAAGTCGGCGCCGTCGAGCGCGAGGTTGAACGACCCACCGCTGCAGTCTTCACAGCTATCGGTGTCATTGTCCGAGCACACGAACGGATTGGCGTCGTCGCTGTCGTCGCCGTCGAGCGCGCCGTCATCATCGTCGTCGGCGTCGCCGGCATCGCAGGCGCCATCGCCGTCAAAGTCGCTGCCGTCGTCGCCGAGGTTAAACGTGCCGCTGCTGCAATCTTCGCAGCCATCGCCGTCGCTGTCGGAGCACACGAGCGGGTTGCCGTCGTCGCTGTCGTCGCCGTCGGGCGCGCCGTCATCGTCATCGTCGCCATCGCCGTCATCGCACTGCCCATCGCCGTCAAAGTCGGTGCCGTCGAGTGCCAGGCTAAAGGTCCCATTGCTGCAGTCCTCGCAGCCATCGCTGTCGCTATCGGAGCACACGAGCGGGTTGGCGTCGTCGCTGTCGTCGCCGTCGAGCGCGCCGTCATCATCATCGTCGCCGTCGCCGGCGTCGCACTGGCCATCGCCATCGAAATCGTCGCCGTCGTTGCCCACCGCGCCGCCCGAGCCACCCACGCCGGTGTTGGTGCAGTCATCGCAGCCATCGGTGTCGACGTCGCGGCACACGTTGGGGTTGGCGTCATTGATGTCGGTCACGTTGTTGACGCCGTCGTCGTCGAGATCGCCGAGCGGCCCGTCGTTGTCGTCGGCATCGAGGTAATCCGCCAAGCCATCGCCGTCGGTATCGGGCGCGGTGAGGTCACACGCGCCTTCTTGAATATCGGGCAGGCCATCGCCATCGCGGTCAAAGCGCGGCATCGGCCGCAGCACCATCGCCCAGTCGTCGAGCGTATTGCCGCCGGTGACCTGGATATTAATTGGCTTGTCGGCCGTGATGTTCCACAGGCCGCCCGAGGCCAGCACGATGAAGCCATCTTCGTCGATCGTCGTGACGGTCGGCGCGCCACCGTTGCTGTAGGTCACTTCCGTCGCGTCTTCCACCGCAAAGATGATGGCGCCTTGGGTTTGTGAGTGAATGAGAAAGGCACGCGCCGCGCGCCCGATCGCGCTGGTGAGGTCGTCGCCCATGTGTTGCACCGCATCGCCACCCTGCGTATCGCCCGCCCACACCGAGACGCTGCCGGTTGAGACCACCAACTTCCACCGGCCCGTGCCGCGGTTGCCGTTGTAATAGACGGTGCCCGCCGCGACGCTGATATCGGTTAGCGCCGGCACGGCGAGCCCCGTGCTTAGGTCGTACAGCGTAAACACGGCCGCAGTGGTGTCGGGGTTAAACACCGCGAACGCGCCGCGCTGCCACCCATTGGTTGCAAAGAAGAAGGTCTTGCCGTCGTCGTTATCGCAGTCTTCGCCCTGCGCGCCGCCTGCGTCCGGCACCGGTGGCACCTGCGTATTGCCATTGACCGTGGTGCTCTGAATCGAAATGACGCCGGTGGCGGTAACGGTGTACACGGCGCCTGCCGCGAGACTCGGCACGGTCCAGCTGGTCTCCGCGGTCATAACTTGTGACGTCACCAAGGTGCCGCTTGAATCGCGTACCTCGACGGTGGCGGCGTCGCGCGCATAGACGACGATCGACGGATGCCCACCGACCGCGATCGGCGAGATGATAAAAGAATTCGAATAGAATTTTTTACCGTCGAGTGCCGGAAAGAAGTAGGTGCCCGACGCGGTACAGCAGTCGCGCTCCATTTGAATCAGCATGGGCTCGGAGACGTCGACGCGAAAGCGCCGCGCCGTGGCGCCCATGGCGACGGTCACGCGCTGCAGGCGATTAATCGTGCCGCTCGTGATCAGCGTCTGCGATGGCAGCTCGGTGACCGTGTAGGTGGTGCCATCGGTGTAGCCGATGAGGCGTAGATTCGTCGTCGCCGGGGGCGTGCTGCCGTAATAGATTTGTGACACCGCGTGCGCGTCGGTGGGCAACGCTATAAATGATGCAAACGCGAGGGTGGCAGCCAGCCACAAACGAAACGCCGAGGTCTTCATAAAAAGATTTCATCACAATGTGAGGCGATGGCCAAATTCACCCTCGTAAGCCCGGGGTTTATATAAGGCACGCCTGTTTCCACCCTGTCAGGGATGAATGGTAAACAGGCTGGTGCTCGGAGTGCCGCGTAGCGCCGTTTTGTCCGCTGAGGATGTGCTGCGCGAAACCTTTGGCTATGAGGCCTTTCGCGCCGGCCAAGCCGAAGCGATTGAGGCCAATCTCGCGGGGCGCGATGCCGTGGTCTTGCTGCCCACCGGTGGCGGGAAATCGCTGTGCTATCAGGTGCCGGCCTTGCTTCGGTTCCGCGCGGGGCTTGGCACCACGATCGTTATTTCGCCGCTGATTGCGCTGATGAACGATCAGGTCGCGGCGCTGCGCGGGCGAGGCGTGGCGGCAGCCGCGCTACACAGCCACCTAGATGACGCGGCGCAACGCGAGGTGATCGCCGATCTGCGGCGCGGCGCACTCGCGCTTATATATGTGTCGCCTGAGCGCGCGGCCCTGGCGAGTTTCCAAGCGCTGGTCGGCAGCCTTGCCATCGCAACCATCGCGATCGATGAGGCCCACTGCGTGTCGCAATGGGGCCACGACTTTCGCCCTGAGTATATGCAACTGCATGCGCTGCGCCGAGTGGTCAAGGCCCCCGTGCTAGCCGTCACGGCCACGGCCACGCCGCAGGTCATGCGCGAAATCGTTAAGGGCCTCGACTTGACCGATCCACTCATCGTTGCTGGCGATTTCAGGCGACCCAACCTGGCGTTTTCGGTGGTGCACGCCTCAGCGGACGCGACGCGGCAACAAATTGTCATGCAGGCCCTGACCACCCTTGGGTTGCGCGAAAAGCTCGGCGCTGGCCGCGCCATCATTTATTGCAGCACGCGTGCCAAGGTCGAGACGGTGGCCGAGGTGCTGAAGCAAAATGGCTTTGCGGTCGGGTATTATCACGCCGGGCGAACTGCCTTGGCCCGCGAGCGCGCGGAGCGCGGCTTTGCCGTGCGCAAGACGCGCGTCCTCGTGGCCACCAACGCCTTTGGCATGGGCGTCGACTATCCTGACGTGCGGCTGGTCGCGCATTTTCAGGCCCCCGCAAGTCTCGAGGCGTATTATCAAGAAGCTGGTCGAGCCGGTCGTGATGGCGAGCCGGCGGCATGCCTCATGCTATTTGGCCCAGGCGATCTGGTCACGCATCGGCGCATGCAGCAGCACAGCGGCGGCAGCGCCGGCACCGCGCATCGGCAGCAGCTGGCGCTGGCGGCCATTGAGGCTACGCCAATGGCGAGGGATGTCGCCAACATGCCATTTGCGAGCATTTTACCGCGGAAGCGATTGGGCCCGCATGCGGCCTTTGCGATGTCTGCACGGGCACCATTGACGTAGCCACCGACGCGCAGGACACGCCAGGCGCCCCACGGCGCGCACCGGCCAAGGCACCCCGCGCGCGCGCAGCGACCAAGACTAAGCCAGCCGCCCGCACACGGCTGGCGCGCGGCACCCAGCGCATTTCCGGCGTCAAATTCGACCTCGACACGTTTCGCAAACGAACCGCGCGCCAGCTGCGGTGGAAGCCGTACATGGTTTTGCAGCAGGGCGTTATCGCGGCGATTGATGAAGCGAAGCCAACGTCGCTAGAGGCGCTGGCGCGCATTGCAGGCCTGGGGCCCGCAAAAATTGCCCGGTTTGGCCGCGAAATCCTGGCGATCGTCGCGCGTAATCGGCAATAGTCGCCGCATGTACGCCCACCTCAATAATCAATTCAAAAAGACCCTAGGCCAAATGGATATCTGGCTCGCGCGCGCGACCGAATACGCCGAGGGCAAGAAGTTCGATCCAAACGTGTTTGTGACCATGCGCTTGGCGCCTGATCAGCTGCCGTTTGCCAAGCAAGTCCAAATCGCGTGCGACACCGCTAAGCTCGGCGTTTCGCGCCTAACTGGCAAGCCGGCGCCGGAACACCCCGACACCGAGACGACCATCGCCGAGCTGGGGGCGCGCGTCAAATCCGTCATCGGCTATCTCAACGACTTCAAGCCCGCTGATTTCGCCAATGCCGCCACCGCCGTGATCACCCAGCCGCGCTGGGAAGGCAAAGTGATGACGGGTGCCGACTACATGGTTGAGTACGTGCTGCCGAATTTTTTCTTCCACGCCTCGCACACGTATGCCATCTTGCGCCACAACGGCGTGCCGCTTGGCAAAAAAGACTACCTCGGCGCGCTGTCGCAGCGCCAGCCCTAGCCTAATTGCCGGCGGCGCGCGACTCGACGCCTGACCGCCGTCGTCGCCACGCCTTGCCTGAGGCCAACCACATGGCCATCAACGCCACGATTGGGAAGAGCGCGCCGCCGCCGCTAGCTGAGGCCGCGCAGCCGCCGCCGCCCTTTGGCTCCGGCCCTGGACCCGGCGGCTCTGGTTCGTCGACGCCAAGATCATCGTCGCCGTTGTTCGGATCCGTCTCGCCGTCGTCGACGCGGCCGTTCTGATTGGCGTCTTCATCGCCGTCGTCGACGCCGCCGCCATCGCTATCCGCCTCAATCGGCGACGTCTGGGTCGACGGATCCGCATCAGCGACAAAATTTCCTGCCGTAGCATTGGTATCGGCATGGGCCGTGGTGATTCCAACCTCGGTCCCATCAGCCAGGCCGTCGTTGTCGCTGTCGGCATCGAGCGCGTTCACGAGGTCATCGCCGTCGAAGTCGTCGCAAGGCGATGCTTCATCACCATCGAGGACGCCATCGTCGTCGCTGTCGGCATCGTCGGTCGCCGTGGCGCAGGCAAGTTCTTGCACGTCGGGTAGGCCATCGTCATCGCGGTCGGGAATTTCAAAGTCGTCGAGGCCCGCAACAGGGTTGGTCTCGCCGACATCCACGCGACCATTGTGATTGGCGTCTTCCTGCCCATCGCCAATGCCGCCGTTATCGCTGTCGGCCGTCAGCACGCCTGAGCGCGTGCTCGGATCGGCGTCGGCCACATAGTAGCCTGCCGCCACATCCGTATCGGTGCTCGCCGCGATCAGGCCAAACTCGAGACCATCAAACAGCCCGTCGTCATCGCTGTCTGGATCGAGCGCGTTGATCAAGCCATCGCCGTCGCTATCTACGTTGGCGTTAGGCTCGAGGCCATCGATGATGCCATCATCGTCGCTATCGCCATCAAACGGATCCGTGCCGATAAAGATCTCTTCCGTGTCCGAGAGGCCATCGCTGTCGGCATCGACGATGCCGGTGTCGTCGGCGCCATTATTGGGATCGGTCTCGCCGGCGTCATAGGAGCCGTTGTAGTTGCTGTCCTCGGCGCCGTCCGGAGTGCCGCCATTGTCGCTGTCGGCGTTGCGAGGGTTGGTCGTGGTGCTTGGATCCGCATCGGCAATAAACGTGCCTCGGCTCATGTCGGTACCGGCATGTGGCGCGGTGCGGCCGAGCTCCGTGCCGTCAAAGAGGCGATCGTTGTCGCTATCAGGGTCAAGGGCGTTGATCGCGCCGTCGCCGTCGGTGTCTTGGTTGTAGCCGGGCTCGCTGCCGTCGACGACGCCATCATCGTCGCTATCGGCGTCGTTGGGCTTAGTGCCGATAAGGGTTTCGGCCGCGTCGGACAGGCCATCGCCATCCGCATCGCCAAGATCGCAGGCATCGCCTTGGCCGTCGGCATCGGCGTCACTTTGCGCGGGGTTGAAGTTGATGGCGCAGTTGTCGGCGGCATCGAGCAGGCCGTCGCCGTCATCGTCGGCGTCACAGACGTTGCCTGCGCCGTCGCCGTCGGTATCAAGCTGGTTGCTGTTGGCGGCCAGCGGGCAATTGTCGAGCGCATCGGCGGCGCCGTCGTTGTCGTCGTCGGGGTCGCAGATGTTGCCTAGGCCGTCGCCATCGCTATTTAGCTGATCGGGGTTGGCCACCGTTGGGCAGTTGTCGAGCGCATCTTGGATGCCATCGAGATCGACGTCGGGCACGCACACCGTCGGCTCACCGCCGCAGATCCAACCGGGCTCGATCGTGCAGCTCGCAGAACAACCGTCTCCGCCTTGGGCGTCGCCGTCGTCACAGACCTCGGCGCCATCAATCGAACCATCGCTACAGACCCAAACTTCAAATGGGATCGTCGTCGAGCTGGCGCTGAGATTGCCGGCGACGTCGGTCTGCCGCGCGCTTACGCTATGGGCGCCCGGCGTCAGCGCGACCGCTGGCGAACAGATAAACGAACCAGCCGCGCACACCGCGGTGCACAGGGTTGATCCACCTTCGAGCACCGCGACCGTCGCCGCCGTTTCGCAGGTGCCGATAAACGTGGGCGTCGTGTCGGTGGTGCCGGTGTTTGAGGACGGCGCGGTGATCACCGGCGCATTGGGCGCGGTCGTATCAACGGTGAGGGTGCGCGCGGCCGAATCGCCAGAGACATTGTTGCCACCATCGCGCTGGCGCGCAAAGTACGCGTAGGCACCCGGGGTGAGCACGGCCGCGCAACTAAATGCCCCGCCCGCGGTACAGGTAGTTGAACACAGCAGGCTGCCTGACGTGCGCACCTCGACCGTCGCGGCCACTTCACAGGTGCCGACAAACGACACGTTGGTGTTATTGGTCGTGGTTGGGTTCGCGGGCGACGTCACGACCGGCGTCGGAGGTGCGATGGTGTCCACGGTGAAGGTTCGCCCTGCCGAAAGCGCGCCGACATTGCCGGCGGCATCGGTTTGCCGAGCCGTGGCCGTGTGCACCGCATTGCTCAGCGCCGCGCCGCTACAGCTATAAGCCGCCGCGGCGCAGGTGGCGGCGCAATAAGGCGAACCGCCGACGTAAACTTGGACCGATGCGGCCGTTTCACAGGTGCCGCCTATGTTCGGCGTCGTGGTATTTACCGTGGCGTTGCTGGCAGGCGTGCTGATGCCTGGTGCCGCCGGCGCGGTGTTGTCTATGGTAAAGAGGCGGGGGCTGGTCAACGCGCCTGTATTGCCTGCCAAGTCGGTTTGGCGGGCGGTGGCGCTGCGTTGCCCATTGGCGAGCGGCGTCGCGCTCGCGCACGCAAACGTACCGCTCGCACACGTCGTCGCGCAGTAGGCCGCGCCATCGACCAACGTTTCAACTTGGGCGCCCGTCTCGCAGATGCCGCTGATCGTTGGCGTCAGGTCATTGGTGAAGCTCGCCGCCTCCGGGGCCACGATAATCGGTGCTGCCGGGGCGGTCGTATCGACCGTGAACGTCACCGAGCTGCTCGGGCTCGCATTGCCGGCGGCATCTTCTTGCGTCGCGGTCAATGTGACGCTGCCCTGCGCCAGCGTCGTCGATGTGCACGAGAACTGCGAAGCGGCACACACCGCCGAGCAGCGCACCGTCGCGCCTTGGGTAATTGTTACCGTCGCTGCGGTTTCGCAGGTGCCGCTCACCAGCGGCGTCGTATCGGCGGTGTGGCTGCCCGTCGCGGGCGCGGTGATAAATGGCGTCGTCGGTGGGACGGTATCGATGGTAAAGGCTAGCGTCGCCGAGACCGCGCTGAGGTTGCCCGCGGCATCGGTTTGACGCGCGGTGGCGAGGCGAGCACCATTGCTCAGCGACGTGCCGCTGGTGCAGGTAAACGCGCCGGCGACGCAGGTCGTCGCGCAGTAGTTGGTGCCGTCGACCTGGACCTGCACCGAGGCCGCCGTTTCGCACGAGCCGACCAAGGTCGGCGTAGCGTCGGCGATCGTCCCGGTTGGCGAGCTTAGACTTGGCGCGCCTGGGGCGACGGTATCAACCGTAAAGTTTATCGACGTGGAGAGCGCGCTGGCATTGCCGGCTTGATCGGTTTGCAGCGCGGCGACCGCATGGACCGCATTGCTCAGGGTGGCGCCAGTGCAGGCAAAGGCGCTGGCGGCACAGGTCGCGCTGCAATACGCGCTGCCATCGACGCGGACGCTTACGGCCGCATTTGTCTCACAGGCACCCGTGACCGTGACCGTATTGTCATTCGTGGCTAGGCCGGACGTTGGGTAGGTGATGCTTGGGGATGCCGGCGCGGCGTTGTCGATCACGAAATTTCGGTCAAGGCTCGCGACGCTGTTGCCGGCGAGATCGGTCGACAAGGCCCAAACAACTTTTGCACCGACGGCCTGCACCGAGGCGACGCAGCTAAAGGCGCCCGCGACACACGACGCGCTGCACCAGGTGCCATCGTTGTCTTCGATTGAGACCTGCGTACCCGTTTCGCACGAGCCACTAAGCGTCGGCGTAGTGTCATTGGTGAAGCTATTCTGCGTTGGCGACGCAATTGCCGGGGTCGCAGGCGCGACCGTATCGATGGTAAAGACCCGATTTGCGCCGTCGGTGATGCCATTGGCATTGCTGGCGCGACCATAGATCGTATGGCTGCCTTGGCTCAGCGCGCTACTCGTACAGCTAAACGCGCCGCCGCTGCACGCGATGCTACATAGCGTCGACGCGCCTTCTCGCACCGAGATGGTCGAGCCGTTCTCACACGTGCCGCTAACCGTCGGCGTCGTGTCCGCGACGTAGGCTCCTGCCGCGGGCACCGTAAGGCTTGGCGCCGCAGGCGGCGGCAAGCTGATCGTGAAGCTGCGATCGGCGCTGCTGCCGATGTTATTCGCGGCGTCAGTTTGCTCCGCGCGCACCGTCTGCGGCCCATTCGCCAGTGCAGCCGTCACACAAGAATACGCGCTTGCCGTACAAGCTGACGTACAGGTCTGTGAGTCGCTGCTGTCATACACTCGCACCGTCAGGCCGGTCTCGCACGTCCCACTCACCGTCGGCGTCGCGGTTGTCACCGTCGCCCCATTGGCCGGCACGCTCACCGTTGGCGCCGGCGCGGTTACGTCGATCGTAAAGCCGCTCGTCGTGCCACCGCTGATATTTCCGGCCAAGTCGGTCTGGGTCCGCGTGATCGTCTTGCTGCCCGACGTCATCGTATTGGACACGCAGCTATAGGTCCCGCTCGTGCACGTCGACGTACACCGCGTCGTCGCGCCTTCTTTCATTGTCACGATCGCGCTGCTTTCGCAGGTCCCCGTAAACGTCGGCGTCAACGTGTTTACAAGCGCCCCCGACGCCGGCAACGTCGCCCCAGGCGCGCTCGGCGCCACCGTGTCGACAAAGAAGTTCCGATCGGCGCTGGAGGAAATATTGTTCGCGAGGTCCACCGACTCCGCGTGAATCGTTCGGCCGCCGTCCGCCAACGCGCTGGTTACGCATCCATACGTCCCGCCGCTGCACACCGCGGTGCACAGCAAGGTATCCGCGTTGTCGCGCACGTACATTTGCGTCGAGGTCTCGCACGTGCCGGTCACCGAGACCGTATTGTCATTAGTATAACTAAACGCCACGGGCGTCGTAATCGTCGGCGCGCTCGGCGCCGTCACGTCGATCGTGAAGCCGCTCGTCGTACCTCCGCTGGTGTTGCCGGCCAGATCGGTCTGCGTCCGCGTGATCGTCTTGCTGCCCGCGGTCATTTGGTTTGACACGCAGCTATACGCACTGCTCGTGCACGGCGCCGTACATCGCGTCGTCGCGCCCTCGGCAATCGTCACCGTCGCACCCGTCTCGCACGTTCCCGTAAACGTCGGCGTCAACGTATTCACAAAGGCGCCCGCCGCCGGCAACGTCGCGCCAGGTGCGCTCGGCGCCGTCACGTCGATGATAATCGTCCGCGTCGCGCCCACCGTGTCGCCATTGGCGTTCACCGCGCGCGGCGTCAAGATCCGCGTACCCGAGCCAAGCACGCCGCTCGTGCAGCTAAACGTATTGCTCGTGCACGCCGCCGTACACCGCGTCGTCATGCTCTCTTCGATATACACATTCGTCGTATTGCTGCTCGTGCACGTCCCGCTCACCAGTGGCGTCGTGTCCGCCACATACGCGCCGGCTAGCGGCGACGTGATCACCGGCGAGCTCGGCAACGGCAGGCTCACCGTAAAGTTGCGATTCGCCGTTGTCCCAACGTTGCCGGCGCTATCGGTCTGCGTCGCCGTGATCGTATGCGCCCCTTGCAGCGCCAGCGGACTGCTCACGCACGAATAGGCGCTCGCCGTACACGTTGCCGAGCAAATAATCCCGTCCGCCGTGTCATAAATTGCCACGCCGCCAATACTATTTTCACACGTCCCACTAATCGTAGGCGTCGACGTCGTCACCGTCGACCCTTGCGTCGGTACTGAGATCGTCGGCGTCGGCGCCGTCACGTCGATCACAATCCCGCCCATCGTCGAGCTACTTTGATTGCCAGCCAGGTCGGTCTGATAGCGCGCGATCGTCTTGCTGCCCTCGCCTAAGGTCCCCATCGGCGTGCAGCTATACGCGCTGCTTGCGCACGTGGTCGTGCACACCGTCGAGCCATTGGACTGGATCGTCACCTGCGCCCCGCTCTCGCATGCACCCGTGAAGGTCGGCGTCAGATCGGCTACGAACGTCGTATTTGGCAGCACCGCCGTCGGCGCGCTCGGCGCCGTCACGTCGATCGTGAAGCCGCTCGTCGTACCGCCGCTGGTGTTGCCAGCCAGATCGGTTTGCGTCCGCGTGATCGTCTTGCTGCCCGCGGTCATTTGGTTTGACACGCAGCTATACGCACTGCTCGTGCACGGCGCCGTACATCGCGTCGTCGCGCCCTCGGCAATCGTCACCGTCGCACCCGTCTCGCACGTTCCCGTAAACGTCGGCGTCAACGTATTCACAAAGGCGCCCGCCGCCGGCAACGTCGCGCCAGGTGCGCTCGGCGCCGTCACGTCGATGATAATCGTCCGCGTCGCGCCCACCGTGTCGCCATTGGCGTTCACCGCGCGCGGCGTCAAGATCCGCGTACCCGAGCCAAGCACGCCGCTCGTGCAGCTAAACGTATTGCTCGTGCACGCCGCCGTACACCGCGTCGTCATGCTCTCTTCGATATACACGTTCGTCGTGTTGCTGCTCGTGCACGTCCCGCTCACCAGTGGCGTCGTGTCCGCCACATACGCGCCGGCTAGCGGCGACGTGATCACCGGCGAGCTCGGCAACGGCAGGCTCACCGTGAAGTCATTCGCCAGGGTGTAGGAGGTGTTGCCGGCCAGATCCGTCTGCACCGCGTCGACCGTGTGCGCGCCACCGCTGAGCGCCGGCCCGGTGCAGGAATAGGCCAAGCTCGTGCACGTCGCGCTGCAGTGGTTAATTGAATCCACCCGCACTTGGACGGTACGGCCGTTCTCGCTGCAGCTACCCGATACCGGCGGCGTCGCCGTTGTCACCGTCGACCCTTGCGCCGGGTTGCCCACGCTTAGGCTCGGCGCCACCGTGTCGACAAAGAAGTTCCGATCGGCGCTGGAGGAAATATTGTTCGCGAGGTCCACCGACTCCGCGTGAATCGTTCGGCCGCCGTCCGCCAACGCGCTGGTTACGCATCCATACGTCCCGCCGCTGCACACCGCGGTGCACAGCAAGGTATCCGCGTTGTCGCGCACGTACATTTGCGTCGAGGTCTCGCACGTGCCGGTCACCGAGACCGTATTGTCATTGGTATAACTAAACGCCACGGGCGTCGTAATCGTCGGCGCGCTCGGCGCCGTCACGTCGATGATAATCGTCCGCGTCGCGCCCACCGTGTCGCCATTGGCGTTCACCGCGCGCGGCGTCAAGATCCGCGTGCCCGAGCCAAGCACGCCGCTGGTGCAGCTAAACGTATTGCTCGTGCACGCCGCCGTACACCGCGTCGTCATGCTCTCTTCGATATACACGTTCGTCGTATTGCTGCTCGTGCACGTCCCGCTCACCAGCGGCGTCGTGTCTGCCACATACGCGCCGGCCGCCGGCGACGTGATCACCGGCGCGCTCGGCAGCGGCAGGCTCACCGTGAAGTCGTTGGCCAAGCTATAGCCGGTGTTGCCCGCCGCGTCGGTCTGCACCGCGTCGACCGTGTGCACATCATCGCTGAGCGCCGGCCCGGTGCAGGAATACGCCAAGCTGCTGCACGTCGCGCTGCAGTGGTTGATTGAATCCACCCGCACTTGGACGGTACGGCCGTTCTCGCTGCAGCTACCGCTCACCGGCGGCGTCGCCGTCGTCACCGTCGAGCCTTGCGCCGGGCTGCCAACGCTCACGTTCGGTTCCGTCACGTCGATGACAATCCCGCCCGTCGTCGAGCTGCTCTGATTGCCAGCTAGGTCGGTCTGATACCGCGCGATCGTCTTGCTGCCCTCGCCCAAGGTGCCCATCGGCGTGCAGCTATACGCGCTGCTCGCGCACGTCGTCGTGCACACCGTCGAGCCATTGGACTGAATCGTCACCTGCGCCCCGCTCTCGCACGCCCCCGTGAACGTCGGCGTTAGGTCGGCCACCAACGTCGTATTTGGCAGCACCGCCGTCGGCGCGCTCGGCGCCGTCACGTCGATCGTGAAGCTGTTCGACGACCCGCCGCTAGTGTTCCCCGCCGGATCCGTTTGGGTCCGCGTGATGGTCTTGCTACCTGCCGTCATCGTATTGGAAACGCAGCTATACGCGCTGCTGCTGCAAACATCTGTGCACCTCGTCGTACCGCCCTCGCGAACGGTCACGGTCGCGCCCGTCTCGCACGTTCCTGAAAACGTCGGCGTCAGCGTGTTTACATACGCTCCTGACGCGGGCACAGGCGAACCGGGTGCGCCAGGCGCTGTCACGTCGATGATAATCCCGCCCGTCGTCGAGCTGCTTTGATTACCAGCCAGATCCGTCTGATAGCGTACGATCGTCTTGCTGCCCTCGCCCAAGCTCCCGCCCGGCGTGCAGCTATACGCGCTGCTTGCGCACGTTGTCGTGCACACCGTCGACCCGTTAGACTGGATCGTCACCTGCGCCCCGCTCTCGCACGCACCCGTAAACGTCGGCGTCAAATCCGTGACAAACGTCGTTCCTGGCAGCACCGCCGTCGGCGCGCTCGGCGCCGTCACGTCGATGATAATCGTCCGCGTCGCGCCCACCGTGTCGCCATTGGCGTTCACCGCGCGCGGCGTCAAGATCCGCGTGCCCGAGCCGAGCACGCCGCTCGTGCAGCTAAACGTATTGCTCGTACACGCCGCCGTACACCGCGTCGTCATGCTCTCTTCGATATACACGTTCGTCGTATTGCTGCTCGTGCACGTCCCGCTCACCAGCGGCGTCGTGTCTGCCACATACGCGCCGGCCGCCGGCGACGTGATCACCGGCGCGCTCGGCAGCGGCAGGCTCACCGTGAAGTCGTTGGCCAAGCTATAGCCGGTGTTGCCCGCCGCGTCGGTCTGCACCGCGTCGACCGTGTGGGCACCAGCGCTGAGCGCCGGCCCGGTGCATGAATATGCCAGGCTGGTGCACGTCGCGCTGCAGTGGTTGATCGAATCCACGCGCACCTGCACGGCCCGCCCGTTCTCGCTGCAACTGCCGCTCACCGGCGGCGTCGCCGTCGTCACCGTCGAGCCTTGCGCCGGGCTACCCACGCTCACGCTCGGCTCCGTCACGTCGATCACAATCCCGCCGGTGGTCGAGCTGCTTTGATTACCAGCCAGATCCGTCTGATAGCGTACGATCGTCTTGCTGCCCTCGCCCAAGCTCCCGCCCGGCGTGCAGCTATACGCGCTGCTTGCGCACGTTGTCGTGCACACCGTCGACCCGTTAGACTGGATCGTCACCTGCGCCCCGCTCTCGCACGCACCCGTAAACGTCGGCGTCAGATCGGCCACGAACGTCGACCCTGGCAGCACCGCCGTCGGCGCGCCCGGCGCCGTCACATCGATCGTGAAGCCGCTCGTCGAACCTCCGCTGGTGTTCCCGGCCAGATCGGTCTGCGTCCGCGTGATCGTCTTGCTGCCCGCGGTCATTTGGTTCGACACGCAGCTATACGCACTGCTCGTGCACGGCGCCGTACAACGCGTCGTCGCGCCTTCTTTCACCGTTACCGTTGCGCCGCTCTCGCACGTCCCTGAAAACGTCGGCGTCAGCGTGTTTACATACGCCCCCGCCGATGGCACCGGCGAACTCGGCGGGCTTGGCGGCGTTACATCGATCGTAATCGTCCGCACGTTTGACGAAGGACTATTTTCGGCGAGGTTGTTGGTTGCGATGGCGTGGTAGCTATTCGTGCCCAGCGGCAGATCGCTCGCGGGCGTGCAGGTATAGCTATCTCCGCCGGTGCACGTCGTCGTGCAACGAATCGTTGCGCCGGTGCGAATCGTGATAGTTGGAGCCGGCGCGGTGGATTCGCAGTAACCCGTAAACGTCGGGCGCAAGTTATTGAGGTAGACGTTGTTGCCTGGGACATCGATCGACGGCGCCAACGGTGCCACAAACATGACCCATACCGGACCTTGGGGCGGCTCATTATCCGCGACCGATGCCTCTTCATTTGGCGCACGTTCATCCGACGTCGTCTCGCAAGCACCGACGAGAAGTGCGAGCAGCCCACCTACGACGACGCCCCACACTGCCCCAAATTTTGGCATCACCGACTGATGTTACGCGACGCCTCGAATGGGCCGCAAGCCGTGAATTTCCGCACAGCGAGGCCAGACCACCACCATGTGGTGTGGAGCGAGACCTTGACCTACATGGTAGCTACAGGCAATCAACCGCGCAGTTGACCGTGGTCTCTTGAGGGGCCGAGCAAACGATATCGCCACAAACCGAGCAATCCGCCGCGCACACCGCGAGGTTTTCGCTAGGCCCGCAGTAGGCATCACCACACGTCGTGGCCCCGGAACAATCCACCGCGCAGCGCGCTGCATTTTCAAGCAGCGAGTCACAGCTGGCATCGCCACACCGCGGTGCGTCGATTGGACATGACGATTCCGGCGGACAGATGGGGGCACAAAATCCCCAGCAATCCGGATCGTCGCAGCCGCTTAGGCCATCGCCATCGACGTCGGAGTCGCCATCGCAGAGTTCGTCGCCAAGCGCAGGCGAATCCCACCCATATAACCATGTGTCGTTGAAATCTTCGCCTGAATTTAAGCCGCCAAACAACACCACGCGTTGCGTGGCCGCGTCATACGCCATGGCCGCCTCATCGCGACGCGTCGGCGGCGCAAGGTCGTTTACCTCAGACCACGCCACGCCATCGAACTCCCACAAATCGTCGAGGCTGCCGGAGGCATCTTTGCCACCAAACACGATCACGCGCCCTCGCGCCGCATCGTAGGCGCTGACGTGCTTAAAGCGCGCGTCCGGTTGCGCCACGCCAAGCGGCAAGGTCACCGGGGACCATCCCGCGGCATCATACGTCCACGTATCGTTGCGGTAGGTGCCTGTGCCTGAAGGACCAAAGCCCGCAAAAAGCACCATGCGCGCCGCGATCGCGTCATAGGCCAACGTCGCGCCTTCGCGACCGATTGGCCCCGAGACGCCAATTTGCGCCCATGCCGAGCCATTCCATTCCCAGGTGTCGCTCAGCCGCGTGGAGCCTACGCTGTTGCCGCCGAACATGACGATGCGTTTTCGCGCGGTATCGTAGGCCATGGCATGCAAGCGGCGTGCACCAGGTCGCTGGCCGGCCGGGATATTCTTTTCGCTCCACCCAAGCCCATTCCACACCCACGTATCGTTGAGCGCCGCGCCGCCGCCAACGCTGGTACCGCCAAATAGCACGACCTCCCCATGCTCGGCATCGTAGGCCATGGCGTGATTCTTGCGAGCCAGCGGCATGGTACCCGTGATCTTTGCCCACGCGCCCGCATGCCAAACCCACGTCGCGTCGGCGCGTCCGGTCTCGCTGCCGCCAAACAAGATCACCTGTTGCCGCGCGGTATCGTAGGCCGCCACGTCGCCCGAGCGCCCAACGGGCGGCGATTGCGGCGTGACTTCAGCCCAGGCCGTGCCCGTCGTAAATTGCCACGTGTCATTTGCAAACCCACCCGCGACATCGCCCCCAAACAAGACGAGCGTCTCGCGCTGCGCGTCGTAGGCAATGGCATGGCTCACGCGCGCGCTCGGCAGCGGTGCCGCGATATTGCTGCGCAAGGCCCACGCCGTGCCGTTGTGCTCCCACATGTCATTTTGGTTGGTGCCCGCGAGCCCGCCGAAAAGGACCACGAGCCGTCGCTTCGCATCGTAGGCTAGGCCATGGCCACTGCGTGCGCTCGGCAGCGGGCCGTTGGTATTGTTTGCCCACGTCGCGCCGTTATACGTCCACGTGTCGCTAAGCAACGTGCTGGCGGCGCCGGTGCCGCCAAAAATAATGATGCGGCTGCGCGCGGCATCGTAGGCCATGGCATGCCGACTTCGCACTGGCGGCTTAGCGACCGCTGCACCCACCGTCCATGCGACGCCATTCCACTCCCACGTATCGTCGAGCCGGACGCCAAAGGCGTCAATGCCGCCAAAGAGCACCACGCGCCCGCGCGCGGCGTCGTAGGCCATGGCATGTCCCGAGCGCGCCGAAGGAGCGGTGGCCAAACCCGACCCGGCGTTGGTCCATGTCGAGCCATCCCACGTCCACGTGTCGCCCAGCACGCTGGTCCCGACGCCGCCAAAGACAACGACGCGACCGCGCCCCGCGTCGTACGCTGCCGCATGGCCACTGCGAGCCGGCGGCGCAACCGCGACTTCGCGCTTCACCCAGCTAAGGCCGTTAAACTCCCAGGTATCATTGCGCAGCGTCGCGCCGCCAAAGAGCACCACCTTGCCGCGCAGGGGGTCAAACACCATCACGTGGTCCTTGCGCGCCGGTGGCGGCATCGGTGTCGCCGCGGTCCACGAGGCGATCTCTAGGCCGCAGTCATGCGTGCAGCCATCGTGCAGACGAAAATTGCCGTCGTCGCACAGCTCACCTGCCAAATAGTCAGGCAGGCCATTGCCACACGTCTCATTGGACTTGCAATCGAACGAACAACCATCGCCGGGCGCGATGTTGTTGTCGTCGCAGACTTCGCCGGCCGCCGCTTGCACGGTGCCGTCGCCGCAACGCCCACCGCACGCCGCCGTATCAAAGCCACACGCGGTGTTACACGCCAGCGCGCCACCATAAAACCCCAGCGTCTCGCAATCAAAGCCCCCAAGATCCGCACCATCGCAGAGCTCGTCGCCGGCGCGCAGATCATCGCCGCAGCGCCCGGTACAGGCCGTAACCACGGTTTGGCAAAAATCGTTGCACGCCAGCTCACCGCCGGTGAAGCCCGCGGCGAGGCAGGTATTGGCGCCAAAATTAGTGCCATCGCAGGTCTCGCCAGTTTCGATCTCGCCATTGCCGCACGACGCGAGCACGCACACGCCGGCATCACAGGTGCCCCCGATGCCGCCGACGCGGCATTCATCGCCATCGACGTTGGCAGCGCATGCGGTCAACTGCGCGGGTTCGACACAAATCGCGGCCTCGCTGAGCTGCTCGCAGCTGCGATCTTCGGGACACAGCAAGTCGTCGCACGTCTCTAGCTGCGGCGCGACGCGGCACGCACCCAACCACACGACGGCCATAGCCAGCCCGATGCGCACGTGGGTTGGCAACAAGGCGCGCGGGTGCATGGGCGAATCGTCGCGCGAAACCGCATGGGTCACAAGGGGCACATGTCGTGGCGGCGAGGACGAGCGCCGCGCGCCGCGTTATTTGGTGGGCACGTCGCAGACGCCAGCCGCATCAGGCGCGCAGCGACCGGTTAGGCGCATCCGGTTTTTTGCAAATAGATCGTAGGCGACGCCTAACGCTTGTGAAATCCCAGGCAAGCGCGATGCCCACACCAGGCGAGGAAACCCGACAAGCGCATACAAGCGGCGAAATACCTCGACGCCCTCGATCCATTCGCCATTGGGGAGGCGACCCTGGATGCGGTCCATAAAATCGCCAATGGATCGCCCGTACGCCGCGGGCTCAAAATCGGCCGCCGCGATGTCAGTGAAGCGAATACGGCCGTGCACGTCGCGCTTCTGCAGCACGCGCGTTTCGCGCATGCACACAGGGCACGCGCCGTCGTAAAACATTTCAATATCGAAGGTGCCGGTGCTCATAGGCTACGGCCTAGCATGAACCACAGCACACGGAACAACTTGATTACCTGGTGGAGATAAGGGGTCTCGAACCCCTGACCTCATGAATGCCATTCATGCGCTCTACCAACTGAGCTATATCCCCAGGTCAGGGCGGGTTCTTACCGTTGTCGCCCCGGCGCTGTCAAGCGCCCTGCCCCCTACCTCGACTCCAAATCGTCGGGGTGCATAAAGTCAGCGAGGTCCGCGGCATCGAGGTCCTCAGTTGCCGTCCACGGCGTGCGCGGCGCGGCGCGGGGGATGCGGCCCGCCATTGATGAGACGGTGCCGTCGTCGTCAAAATCCGGGCGCCGATCGGCCGCAAATCCGTACGAAGATCGTTCGTTCACGGCATCGGCGTAGCCGCCGTCATCCTGGGCGACGTCGTTGTTGTCCTGCGCCAGCCGGGCCAACACCTCAGCCACCGTTGGGTCGGTGTCGATTTGGTGCAAACGCCCCGCCTGCGCCAGCCGCCACGTAGCTCGCCCGAGTTCCAGCATGAGTTCGCCCTGCCGTTGCCGCTCTTGCCACGCACCGAGCTGTTTCGCGCCCTCCTCGATCCCACGCGACGCCAGCTCGCGAACGCCGGAGCTGCGCTCAATGGCGGTTTGCAGCGCAAATTCAAACCGATCGCGCCATGTCGATTTACTCATATGAAACCCAATCTAGCGCATTTCGGCCGCGACTTGCGGCGCGACGTGAAGCGATCTGTCCACCTCTTGGGCGTGACGGTGAAACAAGCACACCACCTCGGTGAAATGGCCGGGCGCGATCAGCACCACGAAGTGGCTGACGCGGCTGGCGACAAGATAAAGGCCAATGCCAGCACCTTGCGTCGCGTTGGCGCGCTCAATTGGCGCCCCTCCGCGCGATCTCGCCGCGACGATGCTGCCCACGAATTGGGCCTTGCTAAGCAGACCGTAGTCATCGCGCACGGCGATGCCGATATACTCGGCGTCGTAGCCCCATGCGGCCGTCGCGGCGCGCCCCGGCGCCAAGGGTCCGGCGACGGCGGGTGCATCGATGAGCGCGTTCATGAGCAATTCATCGAGCGCGCTTTGAGCGTCACCCAGCGGTCGGCGCTTGGTGCCGAGGATCTGCAAGTCGCGCACGCACGCGTCGATACAGGCAAGCTTGTCGCGCGGCCAAACCGACATCCGGGCGAGCGTCGTGCCCGCGGTTAGGCAGGCGGCAAGCGCGTCGCCATCAAAGACCTCCGCGGCCTCAACCCGCGCCAAGAGCGCCAACGCGCGCGGCAGCAAGGCGCCGCGTGCGGGCAAGACATGCGCGACTTTCGGGTGCTGCAAAAACGCCTGTGCGTCATCGCCGCCGCCGATCACGGCCAGGGTTGACCCGCCCGCCACGGCGTCCTCGAATGCCGCCTCGCCCAGCCGCGCGTCGATGACACTAACCTCGTGCGAGGCCAGCGCCTGTTGATCGCGCGGCGCTAACGTTGCCTGTGCCTGACGCAAGGCGACGTGGATCGCCGCATCATCAGACAAGCACACCAACCCTTTTCCCATGCGAAGAGGCCTCATATAAGCATGCTCCCAGACGGCCACAAAGGTAGCGTCGTCACTATTCCACGCGTAGGTTAGGCCGGTGCGCATCGACCCGATCATCGACTACGCATATTCCGTCGAGGACCAAAGCCAGCCCGGCCACGAGTCGCTGCGGCGTGCCTTGGTCATGGCGATCTTGCTGCGCGATGGCGCCGGCAACGCCCACGACGCCGAACTCTACGCAATCGCCGCCCATCCTTGTGCGCTCACCCAACACGTGCTCATTGATTTGTATTTGGCGCGCGGTGCGATCTCACAGCTTTCAGCGAGTGAAATCAGGCCACCTGGCCTGACCGACGAAACACTGCTCGAGCTGAGGATCCTTGGCGTGCCCGAGTCGGTGGCCGCGGTCGATCTGCTACGCGCGATTTGCCGCGCGACTCACCTCACCGACAATATGCTGGCGCTGGCGCTGTGGTGCGCGCAGAGCCGGCAAGACCTTGGTCGCATCGCCGAGGCCATGGGCCGGCGCCTGACGCCCAACGAACCATTTCGCGCCGCGCTATGGGCGAGCTGCATTTTTGATCATGCCGAGCCGGCCCGCTTGGTGGCGGCCGCCACCCTTGTGGTCACGCGCGTCACCGCGATGGCGCAGCAGTGGCGTGGCCAGCTTCAGACCGCCCTGCTGGGGACGCTTGGCATGTGGTGCCGCACGCTCGATATCGCGATCGACGCGGCGGCCGCGACGCGCGCGCTCGAGTTTACCGACCTATGGACGTTTCGCCTCAAGGTCGCCGAACAACTCGAACGCGTCGCCCCCGACGCGGCGCAGGCGATGCTGCAATTCTTGCAACGCGCGCGCCGCGCGGATATCTCGTATGGCGCCGATGCGAGCCTTCGCCCGACGACGCTCGCTGAGGGCGCGTTGCTGCCGTGGCGCGACCACGCCGTTATCATCGCTGAGCGCGAGCTCGCGGGCGATCATGCGCGCTTGCGCGGCGAGGCGTCGCGCTTCGTGGAGCCATCGTCGCTGCGCCGGCTCGCCCTCTGCGCCGAGCTCGGGCATCAAGATCGCGAGCTGGCCCAGGCGCTTTGGCATCTGGCGCGCCAACAAGGCTTGCCGGCGTCTTCAGGCCTGATCGCGGAGCTTCGGCTTGCGTATCGCGCGGGCAACTGGGCCGCGATGTATCAACACTATTTAACCTGGGCCGAGCTTGCCAGCGACGCGACTGAGGCCCACGCGGCGTGGGTGGGCGCGGCGGTGGCCGCGATGCGACGGCACGACGATTCGTCGGCGCTCTTCTGTTGGGCCGCGGCGCAAGACGCCGCTCCAAGCCCCATCGCGGCGTTTGGCGAAAAGCTGTTGCGCCAACTTCATGGCGCGCGCGCGGCCACCGGCGATGAAGAGGGTCAGCTCGAACAACAAGGCGACCAGGCGATGGCGGCGCACCAGCCGCTGCAGGCCGCGGCCCACTACCGCCAGCTGCTCGCGATGCATCCTGGCCACCCGCGCTACGTGCGCAACCTCGCGCGCGCCCTCGAGCACGCCGCGCTGTGGACCGACCTCGTCGAGCTGCTCGATGATCAAGGCGGCAAGGTCGATGAACACGCGGGCGTCGCCTTGCTGCAGCAAGCGGCGCGTGTGTGCGAGGAACGGCTGGGCGATGCGGCCGGCGCGGCGGCGCGCTATCGCGGCGTGCTGCGGCGCGCCACCGAGCCCGCCGTGCGCGCGGCCACGCTTGAGGCGTTGGCGCGCATCTACGAGACCACGGGGGCGTGGCGTGCGCTGATCGACACGACCACCGAGCAGGTGGCGTTTGCGGGAAGCGCTGCCGATCGCGCGCAGCTGTGGTTTCGCTGCGGCTCGGTCTCGGAGGCGATTTTTGGCGATGCAGGCGCGGCGGAGGCGTTTTATCGCAAGGCCGTAGCGGCGTCGCCCGCGTGCGTGCCCGCGGTGCATTCGCTGCGCGAGGTGCTCCGCGCCAAGCGCGATTGGCCGGCGGTCATTGCCTCGCTGCGCCAAGAAGTGGACCAGTGGTCAGAAGATGCCGATCGTGCCAGCGTCTATGCACAAATCGGCGCGGTGCTTCGCGATGACGTTGGCGATGAGCCAGGCGCCATGGCTGCGTTTACCACCGCGCTGGAGATCGATGCCGATTGCATCGCGGCCAGCCTCGCCATGCTCGATATCCATCTGCAACGCGCGCAGTGGGAGGCGGCGCGCGGCGTCCTCGACCGCATCGACCACGCCATGGTTCGCCACGCGACGCGCGCCGAGAAGGCAAACTTCGCCTGCAAGTGTGCGCGCCTCGCGCTGCACGACGAGGAGCTTGATCGCGCGGTCTACTGGGCCGGGCGCGCGCTGGCGACGGACCTACATTGCGGTGCGGCGCTCGAGATCTTGCTCGAGGTCGCGCAGCGCGCCCCCTCGCCATGGACGCTGCCAAGCGAAATCGTTGAATCGCTCACCGCAACACCAGACCTCGCGACGCATCCGCCCGCGTGGATGGCGCGGCGCGACCTCTTGCTCGCCTGGCTCGCGGCTCACGCCAACAATTTGCCCGGCGCCTCCGCGCTCGCCACCGCCGCGCAAGGCCACGCCAGCAACGACGCGATCGTCGCGCGCTCGTTGGCACGAATTTGGCAACGCCTCGCAAGCCTTTAATTTTTGTATGCGACGCAGTTTGCCTACATGCGCACCACGCGACGTCCACCGGTTAATTGCCCAAGGCGGCTATCTCCGCGTAACCAGCGCGGCTATTATTAAAGGCGCCGAATGAGCGCTCGCCTGCAATCCTCGGTTCGCACCAACGAACGCGCGTGCTACGTCAAGCTCGCCGGCGTGATCGATGAAAACAACGCGCTCGCGGCCATTGCCGTGCCTGCGAAGCCCGGCCCCATCTATATCGACTGCGGCGACATCGAACGCATCAATTCGTGCGGCGTTCGCGATTGGATCCGCTGGGTCGATGCGCTGACCGCGAGCGGAGGGCGCCTCGTCTTGGTCGACTGCGCCCCACCGATCGTAGCGCAGCTCAACCTGGTCGCCAACTTCTCGGGCTCGACCGCGCAGGCAAATCGCGTGCGCAGCGTGCAGCTGCCCTATTTTTGCGGCACCTGCGACGAAGAACAAGTCGTGACGGTGGAGCTGCGCGATCTGGCGGCGAACCTCGAGGCCGCCGCGGCGCCGGCCTGTCGTTGCCGCACGTGCGACGCCACGATGGATTTCGACGACATTCCAGAATCTTATTTTTCGTTTCTCGCGGCGCGCCGAGTGGCCGTGGACACCAGCGACGATGACACGCTGCTGCAATTCGTCAGCGCGCCGAGTGGGCTATTGCGCCCGCGCGTGCCACACGCGGCTGGGCTCGCCGCAGCGCCGGAGCGCACGTCGAATCGCGCCGGCGCCATGCCCTCCTTGCTCGCGCTGTCGTCGGTGCCATCGCTGAGCAACGTACGTTCGTCGGCGCCCATGCCCGAGCCGGCCGCGACGGCGACGGCCAACCCACGCCGTCGGCACGCGTGGCTCATCGCGCTCGCCGTCGGCCTTATCCTGTTGGTAGCCGCGGTCTGGTGGCAGGCATGACCATCGCGCCCGAAGAACTAACGCGCCTCCGCCAAGAGCTAGGCGAGGTCGACCGCGAGATCCTCGGGCTTATCGCCAAGCGGCAGGCGATGGCGCGGGCGATCGGCATCGCCAAGCAAAATGCCGGCATGGGCACGCGCGACTTTCGCCAAGAGCGCGAGGTCGTGCAGCGCGCGCGCCAGGCCGCGGCGGCCGCCGAGCTGCCACCAGCGCTAGGCGAAGAGCTATCGCTGCTGCTCATCCGCCACTCGCTGGCGACGCAAGAGCAACACCGCGTCGCCCGCCAAGGCGCCGGCGGCGGCAAGCGCGCGCTTATTATCGGCGGTGCCGGCCAGATGGGGCAATGGTTCGCGCGTTTTCTCGCGGCGTCTAACTACAGCGTCACCACCGCCGATCCTGCCTCGCCGCCCGCGGGCGTGGAGTTCGAGCACGTAAGTGATTGGGCCACGCTCTCGCTTGACCACGACGTGATCGTGATCGCGACGCCGATGGGCCTAACCAATACCATCTTGCATCAACTCGCCGCCGCCCCACCGCGCGGCCTGGTGTTTGACATTGGCTCGCTCAAGAGCCCGCTGCGCACCGGCCTCGCCGCGCTCGCGCAGGCGGGCGGCCACGTCACCTCGGTGCACCCGATGTTTGGCCCCGACACGCAGCTCCTATCCGGGCGCCACGTGATGATCGTCGACGTCGGCCATCCGGCCGCCTCGCAACATGCCAAGGAATTATTCGCGGCGACCATGGCTACCATCGTCACGGTCGACCTCGAGCGCCACGACCGTTACATGGCATTTGTCCTTGGGCTCTCGCATGCGCTCAACATCGCGTTTTTCACCGCGCTGGGCGAAAGCGGCGAAACCGCGCCGCAGCTCGCGAATCTTTCATCGACCACCTTCGATCATCAGATGCACGTCGCGCATCGCGTCGCGGTCGAAAACCCCGACCTCTATTTCGACATCCAAACCCTCAACGACTACGGAGGCGAGGCGCTGGCCGCGCTGCAGGCCGCCGTGACGCGCGTCCACGACACCGTGCGCACCGGCGATCGCGACGGCTTCCGCACCCTGATGGATGCGGGGCGCCGCTACTTTGAGCTGCGCTCGCTGGAACGATGACTTGGGTACGGCGCTACATAGCGCCCACAGAAAAACGAGCAATCAAACGGCGGGTCGAACTTTGGGTTGTCTTGCATGTAACTGCCGCGGTATATGCGCATCGTGCTGGTGCCAACCCTTGAGGAACAAGAATGGCTGCTAGATGAGCTTGCACAACTTGTCACCGACCGCGGCGCGACCTCCATCCTAACCCATCCAATACTACCAACTGCGACCCATTTCCCAGACGCCTGGCAGCGAGACCTAGCTAGCGTCAATCTGCTAGCCGATAGGTTGTTGTGCTTCGCGGGGCTAACCACGCTTAAAGCCCAATGCTACTTATTTGACAGTGACGAGGCAGGCGCAACCGACGAGCACGGGTTGGCTGTCGCCGCGTGTTTCTGGGGCATCTTCGACAACGTCTGCCTATTTGGCATCTGCGAAGCGAAGCTGTCGTCGCCTGTCGAGGTCGTCGGCGCGATGGCGCATGAAGTGGCGCATGCGTATCGCCGTTTCCATGGCTTGGAACTTTTGACATCTCACCATGGGGCCCCGCCAAGCACCAGCGACCTGCCTTCGGGCAAGGAGCTCTTGACGAACACCTCCCTTGCCGCGAGCGATGATGGCGACGATCAAGACTCGCTGAGGCAGCGGGAAGAGCAACTTACGGATCTAACGACCGTGTTTCTTGGATTTGGCGTGCTTACGGCCAACAGCGCCCACGTTGTTCACACGTGGACGGAATACCATGGCAGCAACATCGTTGCGCAGATGTCAAAGAATGAGCTTGGCTATCTGCCACCAAACGCGTTGGCTTTTATGCTGGCGGCCCAAGCCGAAGCTATCGCAGACCCAGCTGTTACCAAAAGCATTCGCAAGCATCTCGCCGCCAACCAACTGGCGTATTTCGACGCGGCACGCAAGGTACTCAAGAAGACACCCGCGCGCGGGATGCTTGCGATTGCCACAGATCAGCATGCAATCCCTCGCGAGATTCCGCCAGCATTGGCGCTGGAGATCGCGCGCGGCACGTCAGGCGCAGCTGACTTCGTTTTTGTCAACGCCTCGTCGCTTGAAGAGAGCGGCCGCGACGATGATACAAGCGACCACATCAGATCGGAGCTCCATCTCGAAGATGAAGCCCATCCAAACGGTAGTGAGAGCGATCCAATTTTCCGGGTCAACATATATTCAACAGGTTCGCATGCCTTTTTCGGCTCATTGGCCTTCATCACAGCAATGGCCCTGGCGCTATGGTTCATCGGCGCAATAGACACACCCGCTACGAATCGCGTCTACTTCGCGATGCAGCGCGTGGAGGTTTATTTGTTCGGCGCGTTATTTTTTGGCCTCCTCGGTGGAGCCTCGGGGCGACGGCTCGGCGTCTTGCATTGTTCTGAATGCCGGGTGCCACTAGCCAAACCCGCTGGGTCGGGACCAGCCCCCCCCGCCGAGGCCTGGGCATGCCCCGAATGCCATCGCACGACCATCGGCGATATCGCAAGTTACGACGACAGATTAGACGCCATCGAAGCCTATGAGCTTACGCGAAAATCACCAGCTGGGCCCGTAAATTGACAAAGCGTAAAATTGAAATATTGGAATTGGTATTTAGCGACGCGGAACTGATCGATATTGATTTTTCCAGCTGGGATAAACATATTTCGTTTATCGTAAAATCAGACCACTACAAATCCCACTACACCAAAGATGGATTTTTTGTTCCCATAATCAATCTGAAGTTTAGCGGCATAACCGACGTGCACTTTGAGTTTTCACATCATGAAAAAAATTCCTTAGAAGACGATCCCGACAAACATTATCATTGGATTATCGATCAATCGACGATCGATAAAAATGGCAAGCACTATCGCCTATCCTTCTTTCAATCTGGTGTAATGCCAAAAGTTTCCATTAGCTTCAAAGATGTTGAAATTGAAGAAATGGACCACAAATATTTTGATAGAGTTAATCCCCAGTGGGAAAAACAAAACGCAGGGCTGGCAAGACCTTCTATAAATAAACTCTATGGCATTGTTGCTGGCAAGAGATGAAATACAGGTCTTGCCCACTGCCCTTCCGGCCTAGAAATTAAAATCTCTGCTTGCGAGCCTCTTGCGCTCGGCGGCAAGACCGGCTGTATTCACGGCTTCCATGCGCGATCTCCAGCACCTTAGCGCGAAGATCACGAACCATTCGCTTGAGCCTGATTGGCAAGTTGTCCAGTGGTTCGATCGGCGGTTTCTTGCCGATTTCGTGGTTTCGGCAAACGTTTTGCCCGACGTTTGTCCGGCCGGTGTCCTGCCCAACGGTACGGCGGCAGTGGTGAAGCCTGACTGGCTGCGGGCGTTTCCGTTCAAGGAGGCAATCGCTGACATCGGCTGCGCCATGTCGCTTGCCGAAGTCACCGCGGATCTAGAGTCATTGCCAGCGCTGTGGAACCTGCTGTACCTACGGTTGCTTTCGCTTGGCAAGACGGTGCTCGGATCTGGCAACCATTTTATTGATTGCTGCGCGGACCAAGCCGGTCGATTTCACATCTTAGTGCACGTGGGATCCCGCATGGAATTCTCTGAACGCGAAACATTTAGCTTCGAACGGGACTACGAACGCTACGTTGCGCGCGCAGCGGCCAACCATCGCGAAATCTGGTCGGTGGTCGCCGATGTCTTCCACCGCGTAGGTGTGCCGCTTCACCTGCCCCACGATACAGTCGAGCATGCCGGCGCCGATATGCTCCTTCGCAAGGGAGCAACTGCTTGTCGTCCTGGAGATCCACTGCTGATTGCCTCGTCATTTGACGATGAGATTATTGTTGGCCGCGGAGCTTTGTCGACCCAGACGCTTGGCGCATCTATGTCACATGGGACCGGTCGCAACCGCTCGCGCGCAGAAGCGAAGGAAATCGACGTAGATCAAAGCTCGCTTCGACGTCGGATCTTGATTCCCGACGCGCTGCCTGACCACAGTTGGCGGCTGGAGTCGCCGATTCACTACCGCCGGTCCGCCGATGTACTGGTGAACCTCGCGCCGCATATTGACATTTCGGCGCGGCTAACTCCGATTGCGTTCATGGGTGGCTTTTGAGCAAGGGCGCCAACAGGCCAGATTTGGCTAAACGCGGGTTCGCGCGCACCAATTCGCAAACGATCGCCCAGCGGGTTGCCATCCTGCGCGAGTTGCTGCCGGCGACGACGTCGATCGCTGAATTTTGTTGTGGCGATTGCTCGGGGCAGGCAACTGCCTATGCGGACGCATTGGGGGTGAAACGTTTTCGAGGACTCGACGTAACGGCCGAAATTGTCCAGCAAAACCGGGCCAAGGGCATCGATTGCGTGCAAGGCAATGTGCTCGACGAGAAAGTGCTGCGTGGCTTCCTCGATTTTGATGTGGTATTTTTCGGGCCTCCCCTGTCGACCGATTGCGATGGCCACCGTTTGCACCGCTACGGCGATGTCGAGCCCAGCTTTGCGGCGTTCACCACCCTTTTCTTGGCCGCGCTGAGTTACCAGGGCACGCTGGTATGCATTTGCCCCAAATCGACAACCCTCGGTGATGTGCAAACGCTCTATAGCCACGTGCGGAGCCTGCGCCCCGATGTCAATCTACGTCTCGTCCAGCACAGCTACAGCACGGTGACGGGCGCCGGCGAGGTAACCGAGCCGCGGCTCAAGTATGTAGACGTATGGCTGTCGTCTCACCTGCCCGATGCTTGGGAAATTCGCTGAACGGCGTGGGCGGACGACAAGGCTACTGCGCGCGATCCACGCGAACTCGGACGCCTTGTGGGCGGCGAGATACGGTGACCTGCCACGGGCGGCAACAGACTTCGCAGTCCTCGACGTAGCTGCCCTTGGTCTCTGGATCGATCAGCAACTCTACGGTTTCCAGGCAATACGGACACTGAACTTGCGCGCTGTCCATTCAACGACCGTAGCATAGCAATGAATAGCTCGCCGCTATGCCTAGCGAAGCTGTTTGCGAGTTAGGTCTTGGCTTTATTATCCGCTGGCGTGAGCCGACCACGAGATGTCCCTAATTAGCCCCCCCTAGCCGATAGGGCAAAACCAACGGTCCGCGGCGCAACACCGTACCGGCAGGTGGCGCATCGTTTCTTCCGCGAGCGTAGATTGCAGGGCAGTGGTCGTGGCACCGAGGGATGTGGATACCACAGGCGTCTCGCACCACCCGGGCGGGGCGCTATCCGCGAGCAGGAAGATACGTGCGCCCACCTGCCGGTCAACTCGCGCGTCGCCGCCGCGCCAGCACGCCGCCGACGAGCAGGACGAGCGCGCCAAGCATGGTGGCCGAGGCCGCATCTTGTGCGGCACAACCGCATTTTTTTGGCTCGGGTTCGACCAGCGGGCCATCGGTGCCGGCGTCGGCGGCGCAGCCTGGCGTCGCGATGCCAAATTGCGCTGCAAGGCCGCACCATTGCAAGTCAGCGCAGATGTCGCGCTGCTCGCTGCCGGGTTCGCACTCAAACGGGCCCGAAATCTCGTTGAAGCGCATGACCTTGGTCCAGGTGACGCCGTCGGTGGTGGACGCCAGCGCCGCCATCTCGTCGCCAAAATTGTCGCTGCACCCCAGCACCTTGCCATCGCCGTTCTCGGCGAGGCACACCACGTGATAGCTCGACGTCGCCGCGCCGGGCGGATTGCCATTTTGCCCGATGTATAGGCCATCGGCGCCGCCAACCCACACGTCGCCATCGGCGCGCACGAGCACCGCGGGGGCCTCGCGCCGCAAGGAGGGGCCTGACAAGTCGAGAAACACCGTGAAGCTGTCGCCACCGTTGGTGGACTTATAAATGATGTCGCTCGGTTCGTTGATCACCGTCTGCGTCACGCGGACGTACAGTTCACCGACGTTGGTCGGCGACGCCGCGGCAATGATGACGTCTGACTGCGCCGAGAGCGTAAAGCTTGCGGTCGACAGCTCGGTCCATGAGCTGCCGCCATCATTGCTGCGAAACAAGATGCTGCGCTTCACCGTGGTCGGGCACTCGCCATTGGCGCAGTCGCAGCCACTCTGGCACGCGGGATTGGGAATAAAGACAAAGCCCGAAAGATAGACGCGGTCGGCGTCGGCCTTGGAAATCTCGATGCTCTTCCACCATTCGCCGGTGCCGCAACTCTCGGGCGCCACGGCGGTTGAGCACGCCGTCGACAATAACGAAAACGAGGTGCCATTATTTGTGCTGCGATAGATGCGGCTGTCGGTGAATTCGGCGGCAGCGGCTAAAATCGTGCTGCCTGTCACGGCGATCGTCGACGCAAATGCCGCGCCGAGTGGCACGGTGCTCCAGGTGCACCCGTCGGTGGTGCGGCGCAGGCCGGTCAGCGTTGCCGCAAACAAGCTGCCGTCGGACCCCACCTCGTAATCGGGATCGAAGATGCCACCAAAGCCAATGGCCTGTTCGCACGCCCAACGCCACGTGTCGCCGCCGTCGAATGAAAGCAGCAGGCCAAAGGTGACGCCAAACGCGAGCGTGTCGGGCTGGGCAGTCTCCCGGTGAAGACTAATCGACGCCGGCGGCCTCCCATTGGCTGCCAACTCGGGCACCGCGCCGCCAACCAGCCCGCATGCGAGACCACAAGCGAGAATTGAGCTAGTCGCACGCATTGCGGATTTCATAGCGCCACCCTACTTCGTAAGGCCAATCTCGCGCAACCGCTGCTCCAGATACTCCCCAGAAGTGATGGTGGGATACTTCGCCGCACCGCCCGTGCGCTCGATCGCACTGGCAATCGGCGCCAGGCTGAGCTCCCGCCGCGGGTGGATAAAGCAGGGCATGGAGAAGCGCTCGGCGTTCGGATCCTTAGGGTTGACGACGCGATGGGTGGTCGAGCGATAATAGCCATTGGTGAGGTTTTGCAGCATATCGCCGGAGTCGACGACGATGGTGTCAAAGCCGGTGTGGACTGGCATCCAGGTGCCGTCGCGCTGCAGCAACTCAAGGCCTTCCGAGGTGGCGCCCGATAGCAATGTGATCAGATTAATGTCCTCGTGCGCCGCCGAACGCACGGCGCCCGCGGGGGCGGCGTTGCCAACCGGCGGATAGTAGAGCACGCGCACGATGGTATCGCTTTGTGTGGCCATCTCACTAAAGTAGCCAGGCGCCTCGCCAAGATGCGCCGCCGCGGCCTGCAGCATGATGGCGCCCAGGCCATCAAGGCCCTCGTAAAGCGCCGTCATCACCTGACGAAATTTCGGGACGTCCGCGTCGGGCCACACATTGGCGCCAAAGTCCCGGTGCACCGGATGGTCATCGGGCACGTCGGGCCGGCCAATTTGCCAAAACTCTTTCAGATCAGGTGCCTTGGAGTCTTTGGCGTGCTCGGTGCCAAACGACGTATAGCCGCGCTGGCCGGCGGCGCCGCACACGTACTTTTGTTTTGCCGGCAACGGCAGCGAGAAAAACGCCTTGGCATTCTCATACGCCGCGCGCGTGAGGTCCTCGGAGATGCCGTGGTTCTTGACCGCAAAAAACCCGATATCGGCGAGCGATTCGCCAACGGTGCGGATAAAGCGCCCTCGCGCCTCGCCACCGGCGAGCCAATCGCTTAGGTCTACCAAGGGAATGTTTTGCTTGCCCACCATGGGGGCCCTCGTACCACAGTCGTTGACGCGGCGTCACCGCCAAATATCTAGCTCGCGCCTCACCCGTGCGTCGCCGGCATGGCAACGACAAATCGCGCAAATCCTGCGGCTGGGCAGCGCATGCGATTAGTGCTACTTACCTCGGCATGGCTAGCACAATCGCCACCGAGCCAACGCAAAAACCGCGCGCGCCAGAAATGGCCTTGGCGCGACTTTGGTTGCTCGCGGTCGCGCTCGGCGGCATCACGGGCGCCCTCTACGCGACGGCAACGACGCCGCTTGGGCTCGGCGCCGCGCTCTTGCTGATGCCATTTCTGCACGCCCTCGCGAGCACGGCGGCCCTGCTGCTGTTCATGCTCGGTGCATTGTTCGTGCGCGGCCACTATCGCGATCGCCCCGCCGCGCGATCGCGCGCAGGATGGGCGTGGGCCCTGCTTGGCGCGTGGTCCTTGCTGCATGCGGGCACGTTCTACGTGCTCACCGCATTTTCATTTTTCACCATGCTGTCGCCCAGCAGCGTGCTGATGACCTGGGCGTGTTGCGTCCTCAGCGTGCTCATTATGAGGCGTGGCGCGCTGGCGTTTCTCACCCACGCGGCGGCCGCGCACCCGCAAAGCTGGGTCGACGGCGCGACCAAGACGTCATTGAACTGACGGCGGCGCAACCTTGGTCGGCGGCGTGCTGGCGTTTGCGCCCAAGAAATACTCATCGAGCATCCGCGTCATCGCGCCGTTGCCGCTCGCGGTGTAGGGCGCCACGGCGCTGCCATGTTTGCTCGGCGCATAGCCACTCATCGCGCGCGGCCATTGCATTGGTTGACGCCGCAGGTCGAGCTTGGCCGGTTGCGTGCCCGCCAGCAAGGCCGCGGGCAGGAGCCCCTTGACCGGACTCACCGCGCTGTTGTGGCACGTCACGCAAAACGCCACGCCCGAGAAATCCGGCCGCTGCGAGTTGGCGACGAGCTGCTTTTGATCTAGGCCGAGCGCCTCGCCGCGCGCGCAAGCCGCCGGTGCGTTGCCGTGCACGGTGCTGCCGCAATTGCGCGTCGTGTAGGCGGCGAGCGGAAACTCGAGGCCCTTGTCGGCACCCGCGGCGTCGAGCACGTCGTTTTGGCGAAAGTTGATTTGCTCGCAGGTGAAGGAGGCGCCAGCGCGGCGCAGGCTGCCGAGCGCTTGGTTGCACGCCTCCTCAAAAAAGGTCGGCGTCGGGCCGGCGCCCTCGAGGCTGAGCAGGCGAAACTCATCGATCCACGCTCCCAGCGGCAAGGCGCCGCTGCCCGACGAGCCGATCACGAGCGAGCCGGCGGCGCCGCTGCCGAGGCGAAACAGCGATGAGATGCCATCGAGCGCGACCTCGCCGACCTTGGTGCCGTTGATAAACACGGTCGCTATGCGCTGCGTGTCGCCGGCAAGCGCAATGCCGACGTGGGTGTAGCTGCCCTGCGGCACGTTGACGTCGACGGTCTTGGCGCTGGTGCCAGTGCGGAAGGTAACGCGTTCGGTGGAAAGCTCGATCGCCGAGCCATCGGGGAATTCATAGAGCTTGCGCGACGGCTTGGAGGCGGTCCACCCCGCGGTGCGCACGTCGACCCAAAGCCCAAGGTAGAAGTTGTCCACCACCGGCACCTCGCTCGCCGCAATGTGATCGTTATAGCCGTCGAGATAAATGCCACGCCCTTGCACGCCACCTTCGGCGATCGGATTGATCCAGGCGCCGCCACGCAACCGCAGGCTCGCCGGATTCACCGTGGTGGAGGCGTTTTGCAGCATGATCGGCGCCGCCGTGAATTGCCACGGCCAGTTCCATTTTGAGGTGCCATTGGTGGTGATGCGCGTAAAGCCGTTGTGCGGGGTATAAAGCGTATTGGTGTAGTTTCCCGCCACCAGCTCGGTATAAGACTCATGCGTCATCTCGACATTCATCGGCGCCGCGATCAGCACCCGGCTCTGCAGATAATCGTCAAACGCCACCTCGGCCGTGCGCTGCGCCGCCGAGGACATGAGCCACACCACATCGCGCGGCGTACTAGGGTTGAGCGCCTCGATGTGATTGAATTGGTTTTCGAGCGAGGATAGCAGCGAAATGCCTTGCGGACGAAACCTGACGGTGCCCTCGCGGTAGAGCCGCAGGCCGAAGATGTCGTTGCGCTGCTCCCACGCCGGGGTGCCCCAGTCCGTCGCGCTGACCGCATTGTCGAGCAAGATCAGCTTGCCCTTGGTCCATGCGCCCACCGCGACCACGCCAGGGCTGTTGGTGGCGCCAAAGGTGTCGTGGTTCCACGTCGCGCCGGTGGCCTCGGCGGTGCCGTTCCACGCCCGCTTCTGGGTGGGGAACATCGGAAACATTAGATTGTCGCCGCGGCGATCAATCCACGGATAGCCGCCGGGAATCGTTTCGCCTGCCGGGACCATGCTGCCGTCGAAGCGCCGCATCGGAAACTTGGCAAAGCCGTAGCGCGTGTTCACCGCGGGGTCGGTAAACGCCATCGAGATGGGCTTGAACGTCGTCCACTTGCTGGCGTCGCACGGCGTATCTGCATAGGAATACATAATGCCCTGGCGATAGTCGTGAATGATGAGCAGGCGGCCGTCGGCCGTCGTCGCGGGCTCAAGGAACGCGTGATGCGAGTCAGGGGTCGACTGGTTGCGCCCGGCCCAGCTATGCGATTGCCCAGGCGCGGTGAAGAAGGTGTAGTTACCCACCGCCGACTTTTGCGAGTTCAGCAGCTGGCACCACGGTTGGTTATTGCCCGCGGTGCAATCCGCGGTGACCTCGGCAAAAAAGCGATTAATGCCCCAGTCGCAATTGCCATACAGCGGGCCGTACTTGGTGTCGCAGGCGCTGTAAAAAAAGGCCGAGTAGTCGCGCTGCTTGCCGACGTAGCTGGCCGCGGTGCGAGGAAAAAATAATACCTCGCCGGTCTCGCTGGCCGCGAGCTCCTTGGCGGCGGGCACGAACGCGGTGAGGGCGGCCGAGCGCAGGTCCCAATAATTGTCCGACTCCCACGCCCACACCGGCGTGATATCGTAGCACTCGCCGCTCGCGTCGACGTCTTGCCCCGCGGCGTTGACGAGGGTAGCGGTGCATGCGCGCGCACCGGTGCTCCCGGCGCCATCAGAATTGCAAATGTCCCAGCCATTTGGCGGGCCGGTGAGCTTGCTTAGCGAGGTAGCTGGCAAGCGGCTCTTGCCAGGGCGCGGATCGATCATCGTCGAATAGTAAAAGCCACCCTGCGCGCCGCGCAGGGATTTCGTCGTCGTGCCCTGCATGCCGTAGCCCAGCGCCTCGGGGCGAAACGCGGCCATGGTGCGCGAATCGAGCGTCACCAAGCGGCCATCGACGGTCGAGCGATGATTGGGCAGCAATTGGGTTTGCCCCGGCATCGCGACGGCATCCGAGCGTCCAAAGGGCACCGCGCCGGGCGTGGTCGCGCTGGCAGGAATAAACGAGCGCCGCACGCTCGGCGTTGGCGGGTTGACGAGGTTGTAGCAACCTTCGACCTGCGCGTAGTTGGTGGGGCAAGGCTGCGTGCCGCTCGCGATGTTGGCGATATCTGAAAAGCGCGTGCCTGCCGTGTTTTGGTCGGCGTATTCCGGTGTGGTCGTCGGCGGATCATCGTTGCCACCTCCACCACCACATCCGCCGGCGTTGGAGAAGGTGGTCGGAGCCAAGGAGCTAAGGGCGAGGACAAGGATACCGCTGCGCATGGAGAAGGTGATTGCAGGATATGTGCCACTCCGGTCGTGCAGCGACCGCCAATTTAGACAAACATTTCAAAGGCTTTAACGCTGCGCGCCCGCGCCGCATGAGGCTTGCGCGCTCCGCCATGGAGCCAATCGACCCCGCTCTTGGCCTCGGCACGAAAGCGCTTGACGCCGCTACCCGCGCGCGAGTGCTTGCGCCTCGACAACGCGCCACGGCGCGGTGTCATCGGTGGCATCCGCGAGTTGGCGCGCGAGCACGGCCGGCGAGATTGAGCGATAACGGGCGCGCACGCCGGGCGCGAATACGCCGACGGCACCAAGCAGCGCATCGCCAACGCGCGCCGCGGCGGCCTCGCCAAAGCGAAATTCATCGCGATCGCCCGTAATCACGGATGGCCGAAACACCGTGCAAGGCAGGCCCGCCTCGCGCACCGCGCGTTCCATGTCGGCGCGCGCCTGGAGATACGCGTTGCGGCTCTCGCCCGCGCCGACGGACGACAACAACACAAAGCGCGACGCTGCCTGCGCGGTCGCCGTCGCCTTGGCCAAGAGCCGACACAGCGCCACATCCACAGCCTGGTAGATATTCCCGCCGATGCCGGCTCGCCCCGCCGCCTTGCGCGTGGTGCCGATGGTGAAGCATACCGCGCGCGGGCGATAACGGCGCATCGCAGCCGCCATCGCCGCAAGCTCCCACGGCGTGGTGTCGATGGCGACGCGCTCACCAAGCGAAGCCAAGCGCGTCTGCCACACATCCAAATGTCCGGAATCCGGACGAATGTGCGCGATGACGTAACGGCCTCGTGCCGCGAGCTCCGCAACGAGCGCGCGCCCCACGAAACCCGTGGCGCCCGCCACAAAAATAAGGCCTCCACTGCGCAGTGCGTCATTCAAGTATTCCGGGGACTTATGATTTAAGGTCATGTGAGCCGCGATCACTATACGCAATGATTCGGCCGCTGGCTTGCGCTCCGTGTCGTACCTATGGTGTGAAGTCGCGGTAAATGGACATGCGCATGGGCTCGCCTCTCTCTTCTGTGATGACCTCGGATATGGTCGCGGCCACCGGCGTGCTAACGCGCGCGCGCGTGCCCAGCATCGCGATCAACATGCCAATCTACATGCCGGCTGCGCTCATGGAAGCCACCTATGGCGTCCAACTCGGCGGCGCCGTGCGCCCGAGCGTGTGGCGGCTGATCGAAGTCGTCGCGACGCAGCACAACCCATTTACCTCGCATTGGTGCGTCGGCGTTGCGGGCGCGGATCAAGCAGGCTCAACCCATGCCGAAGCGGATGGACCTTCGCGACGTCGCAGCCGCTGGTCGCTGTTTCGAATGTAGCTGGCGATGCCGCTACAGCGCTAACGACTGGCCATTGCCGCCTAGCAGCGCCCACCAACTCTTGATGCCGGTTGGGCGGTGTCGCGAAAGCGCCCGCAAATATTTCAGCTGTTGCTGGTTGGGCCACGGTCGGGCTGGCACGATGGCCGGCTGGCGCACGCGAACCGTCTCGATGGCGGCTGGTGTTGGAGGGGCAAAGCCTGGTTCGGTGGCAAGACGGAGCGAGCGCATGGAGACCATGGTTGCAAGCAAGAGGCCAAGCCAGCCGGTCGAGATCTCGCGCAGGAATCTAACTAGTTACCTGAGATCACACGATCTTTTGGCGCGCTAACTGGCTTGCGCGGCAACCAGCGCACGCAGGCCATGGCAACTACCCTAGTCGTTGGTACACTGAACGGATGCTCGCCGGCTTCTCGCCCTTGGTGCAGTCGTGGTTCGCGCAGCACTTCGGCACGCCAACCGAGGCGCAGGCGGCGGCGTGGCCACAAATTTTAGACGGCCGCGACACGCTCATCGCGGCGCCAACCGGCTCCGGCAAGACCTTGGCCGCGTGCATGTGCGCGCTCGATGCCCTGGTCGCGGCGCCGTTACTGCCGACCACGACCCACGTGCTCTACGTGTCGCCGCTCAAGGCGCTGTCGAACGACGTCGAGAAAAATCTGCAGCGGCCCCTCGCCGAATTGGCGAGCTTGGCGATCGCGCAGAATGTCCGGTTTCCGGACATAAAGCTCGGGCTGCGCACCGGCGATACGCCCGCCGCCGAGCGCGCGCGCATGGCCAAGACGCCGCCGCACATTTGGGTGACCACGCCCGAGTCGCTCTATATCTTGCTGACGTCCGAGAAGGGCCGCGCCGCGCTCGCGCACGTGCGGACCGTCATTGTCGATGAAATTCATGTGATGCTCGCCGACAAGCGCGGCGCACATCTGGCGCTGTCGCTGGAGCGGCTCGATCGCCTGGTGGCGCAGCACGGCAGCGCGCGGCCACAGCGCATCGGCCTCTCCGCTACCCAGCGGCCGCTCGAACGCGTCGGCCGTTTTTTAGTCGGGCACGGCCGCGCCCTGCCCGCCATCATCGACTCCGGTCATGCGCGCGCCATGGACATCGCGATCGACGAGACCAACGACGAGCTCGCGGCGGTGGCCTCGGGCGAGCAGCTCGGCCGCGTCTACGACCGCATCGCGCAATTGGTGCAGGCCCACACGACGACGCTGGTTTTCGTCAACACGCGCCGCATGGTCGAGCGCGTGGCGCGGGCGCTTGAGGAGCGGCTTGGCGAAGATCAAGTCGTTGCGCATCACGGCTCGATGTCGCGCGAATTGCGCTTGGCGGCAGAACAACGCCTCAAGACCGGTGCGGTGCGCTGCGCGGTGGCCACGGCTTCGCTGGAGCTCGGCATCGACGTTGGCGCGGTGGACTTGGTGGTGCAGCTCGGCTCGCCGCGTGCGATTGCCACCTTCTTGCAGCGCGTCGGCCGCTCGGGCCATACGCGACACGGCTTGCCTAAAGGCCGCATGTTCGCGCTTACCCGCGATCAGCTCATCGAGTGCGCGGCGTTGGTGCGCGGCGTGCGGCGCGGCAACCTCGACGAGCTGCACATGCGGCATTGGCCGCTCGATGTGCTGTGCCAGCAAATTACCGCGATGTGCGCCAACGAAGAGCTTGGCGAGGACGAGCTGTTTACGATGGTGTGCCAAGCGGCGCAGTTTGCCGCCTTGCCGCGCGAGCAATTTGACGCCGTGTTGCACATGTTGGCCGAGGGCGTCTCCGAGCGCCGCGGCCGCGGCGGCGCAACGATCTTTCGCGATCGCGTCAACGGCCGCTTGCGCGGGCGCAAGGGCGCGCGGCTGATCGCCATCCAAAATGGTGGCGCGATTCCCGACAACGCCAACTACGCGGTGGTGACGTGGCCATCCGAGGCGCGCGTCGGCGAAGTCGACGAAGATTTCGCCATCGACAGCAGCGCGGGCGATGTCTTTCAATTGGGAGGCACCTCCTGGCGGATCCAACGCATCGAAAATGGCCGCGTGCTGGTGGAAGACGCTCAGGGCGCGCCGCCGAGCATTCCGTTTTGGTTTGGCGAGGCCCCGGCGCGCACGCGCGAGCTGTCGCAAGAGGTCTCGGCGTTGCGGCGCGAGCTCGATGTGGCGCTGCAAGCCGGCACCCCGCACGAACAAATCGCCGCGTGGTTGATGGACCAGGCCAGCATGTCTCGCACGTTCGCGGCGCAGACCGTTGCCTACCTCGCCGCCGGCCGCGAGGCGCTGGGCGCCATGCCGAGCGACACCCTCATTATAGCCGAGCGATTTTTCGACGAGGCGGGCGGCATGCAGCTGGTGATCCACTCGCCGCTCGGCGGCCGCATCAACCGCGCGTGGGGCCTGGCCTTGCGCAAACGCTTCTGCCGCAGCTTTGACTTTGAATTGCAGGCCGCCGCCACCGACGACGGCATTGTCATTTCGCTGGGGCAGCCGCACAGCTTCCCGCTCGACTCGGTGTTCGGCTTTCTGCCCTCGCAGCAAGCCGAGGGCGTGCTGGTGCAGGCGCTGCTCGACGCGCCGATGTTCGAGATTCGCTGGCGGTGGAACAGCACGCGCTCGCTGATGGTGGCGCGTCGCAATGGCGGTAAAAAAGTGCCGCCGCATTTGGTGCGCATGCGCGCGGCCGACATGCTCAGCGTGGTGTTTCCGCAGGCACAGGCGTGCCAAGAAAATATTTCCGGTGATCGCGAGCTGCCAAATCACCCGTTGGTCTTCGAAACCGTGCGCGATTGCTTGGTCGAGGCCATGGATATCGCGGGGCTCACCGACATGTTAGCGCGCATGGAGCGCGGCGAAATCGCGGTAATGGGGCGCGATACGCTCGAGCCCTCGCCGCTATGCCACGAGCTGCTTAATGCCAATCCCTATGCGTTCTTAGACGATGCGCCGCTTGAAGAGCGCCGCACCCGCGCGGTCAGCTTGCGCCGCGGCTTGCCGGCGGACCTTGCCAACAACCTCGGCGCGCTGTCGCCCGAGGCGTTGGAAGCGGTTGGCGCGAGCCTGGTGCCATCTGTCCGAAATTCGGACGAGCTTCACGATTTGCTTTTGGGCGCGTGGATGCTGCCAGTCGCCGGCGTCATGGCCTTGTGGCAGCCGTGGCTCGCCGAGTTAGAGTCGCAAGGCCGCGCACGCCTGGTCCGCGACGGCTGGTTTGCCACCGAGCGCGTGCACGCGGCGGCGGCGCTTTGGCCCGAAGCGGCGATAACGCTGCCTAGCTGGCTTACGCCGATCGATCGCGAAACGGCCGTGCGGCACATTGTGGGCGCATGCCTGGACATTTCGTTGCCGCTTACCTGCGCCGACTTCGCCGCCGCTAGCGGGCTGGGGTATGCCGATGTCATGGGTGCGCTGCTCGCGCTCGAGTCAGACGGCGCGATCTTGCGTGGGCATTTTGCGGGCGAGGCGCCGACGCCGACCACCGCGCGTGACGCGCTCGCCAAACACGGCGATGACGACGAGCTGGCGCGTGTGCAATGGTGTCAGCGTCGCATTTTGGCGCGCCTGCATCAGCAAACCATCGCGACGCTGCGCCAACGCATCGAACCGGTAAGCGCCGCCGTGCTCATGCGTTTTCTAACCCAGTGGCATCGCGTGGCGCCAGGGCGCCAGCTGCATGGCCATACGGGCCTAGTCGAAATTATTTCGCAGCTACAAGGTTTTGAAACCGCGGCCGGCGCGTGGGAGCGCGACGTGCTGCCGGCGCGGCTCTTTGGCTACGATCCGGCGTGGCTTGATCGCATGTGCTTTGGCGGCGAGCTGGTGTGGTGCCGGCTCAATGCCAAGATGCGTCTTGCGGCAGATGATGAAGAGGAGCTAGACGAACCGGCTCCGGTTGAGTCGATAACAGACTTGCTGGCGGCCGACGCACGGGTGCTCGACGCGCCTCACACCGCCGAGTTTTTCCGCCGCTACGCCGCGCATACGCCCGCCGCCAAGATGGCCAGCGCGGGTGGTAAATTCGCGCCGACGCGCTCGGCACCGCTGGCGCTGCTGCTGCGGCGCGACGCCGAGCTCTTGCGCGGGCCCATGGCGACGCAGTTTGCTGAGGCGCCACTCGCCGAGCGCGGGCTGTCCGACGCGGCGCTTGCCATGCATGCCGCGCTCACCCAACGCGGCGCTGCCTTTTTGGTCGAGCTCTGCGACGCGACGCTGCTTTCACCGCAGCAAGCCGACCAGGCCCTGTGGGAATTGGTCTCGCAGGGCCTCGCCACCGCCGATGGCTTTGCTGGCCTGCGCATGCTAATACATCGCCGCCGCGGTGAAATTCGCTCGCATCTGGATGCGCCGGTCCCAAGTCCAGCCGCCGTCGCTGCCAGCTCAAAATGGCTTACCGCCGTCAAACGCGCCCGCACCCGCGATGCCGCCAGGCCAACCACCGCGCGCACCGCCCTGCCCGCCGCCGGTGGCCGTTGGTCGCTGCTGCCACCCGCGGTGCTCGCGCACGATAGCGTTGCCACGTGGGCACGCGTGCTACTCGCGCGCTACGGCGTGGTGTTTCGCGACTTGCTCGTTCGCGAGAGTGGCCTGCCGCCATGGCGCGACTTAGTGGTTGAGCTGCGCCGCCTCGAAGCGCGCGGCGAAATCATGGGCGGCCGCTTTGTTTCCGGCTTTGTCGGCGAACAGTTTGCGCTCCCCGAGGCCGTAGAAGAACTGCGCGGCCTGCGCGAGGCCCCACGCCGCGCCGAATTTGTAAAAGTCGCCGCCACCGATCCGCTCAACCTCGTCGGCATCTTGTCGCCCGGCCCCAAGGTGCCCGCCGTACTCGGCAACGCCGTCTTGTATCGCAACGGCGAGCCGATCGCCTCGCTCGAGCGCGGCGAAGTCGTGGTGCGCGTCGCCGTGCCTGGCGTCAATATCGACGCCGAACTCAATGCGACTGAATTCTACGAAGCTCCCCCAAGCGACGCCTCAGTCGCTAGTAATCAGCTTGGTCTAGTTCCGTAATCGCCAGATCAAGATTGTCCAGCCGGTCATAAAGCGCCGCGGGGACGTTGTCGCGGTTCTTGTCGACTAGCACGTGCCATGACGGGCCATCGTCAAATTTGATTTCGAGATAGTAGCCGCCCCAATCGCCAGCGTCGGGCTGGCCGATAACAGACCCTGACTCAAACTCTTGGCTAAGGCTCGTGAGTGTATACGCCAAGTAGGTGTGGCCGCTGGAGTCGGGCACCTCGACATCGAATGAGCCGACCAGCGTATCGGTGCTGTTGGGATAATTGTCCAGCGTATCCTCCCAAACGCCGTCGATGCTTATCTTGAAATTATCAATACAGCTCGCCCCGTCGACGCATTCACCGTAAAAATCGCCGATCACAAAATACTCAATACCGGTCATCGGGTCAGGCAAGCAGTTCAGGGCATCGTCCTGGCCGTCGTCCTGGGCGGCGCAGCAACGGGTGCCGTCACAGGACGGCGGCGGTTCAACCTCACTATCTTCGCAGGCTGAGGTCAGGCATAGAGCAGCAACAAGCAGTGTTAGGGTTCTCATGCGGCGTCATGAAGCAAGTATTGGGCCATTGCCTGCCCCCTTCAAGATCGCCATCGCAGCAACAAATTCACGCCGCAACACCGTGAGCACCATCAGATTTCTGACGCCGACAGCGCGATCGCTGGCACGAATGTCAGGCGCGGGCAAACATTGTCGCATATTTTACAAACCGACGCAGGTCATCTACCAACGTCAACCCAGCGGCCCTTCGTCGTCACGTCGACGCTGCCGCAACCTAATCGCTGCTACCGCCCAATCGGCAGCGAAAAGCGCTCGCGCGAAAAGCCGTCGAGAAAGCGCTAATCACCGAGGTACGCGGCGCCGTCTCGCTCGGTGACCACGGGCATACGCGCCCAAAACATAAACGCGCGCGCGTCCGCACTGCGTTGCCGAAGCTCGGCAAGCCCAGGGTGATCAAGGCCAAGCGGCGCGCTGCCTGCATCGAGCTGCGTTGCGCCAAAAAGCGAGCTGTGGCCAAATCCAAAGCGCACCGCGCCGCGCCAGGCAATGCGTCGCTCCCAGAATTTAAATGGCACTGGGCTTGCGACCACGAGCAAAGGCCCGGCATCGCGCACCGCATCGACCGCTAACAAGTCGGCGGCCGCTCGCTCGGCGCGCGCGGTAATACCCATGTTCACCACGGTGTAGAGCGCCACCGCCGCACAACCGAGTAACGCAGGCGTTCGCCACCTCGCGTGCGCCGCGCGCTCGCGCTTGCGAGATCGCCAGATGCCCAGCCCCAGCATCAGCCAGATCCACGGATCGACAATAAACAGGCTATCGCCATAAAACCACCTGCTCGAGAAAGGCTCGAGCAGCCGAATGCCGTACGTATTCATCCAATCAAACAGCGGGTGGCTCAGCGTGCCGATGAGCGCGAGCAAAAATAGCCACCGGGGCCGCACCGTCGCGCGATCTGCCGGACGCGTGCCGCGCCGCTGCTGCCAGCGGTCAAAGGCAACCAGCCCGGCGGTTAATACCGCCGGCAAAAGCAGCAGCGCGATGGGGCCGTGCGACAAGCCCCGGCGCATGGCGAGGCTCTCAAGGCCATACATTGAACAGCCCGCGTCGAGGTCTGGAATATTGGCGCCAATGATTAGCGCCGCCATGCCGAGGCCGCTTACGCGCTTGAGCCCTGCCTGGCCGAGGCCGGCACCGATGAGCGCATGGGTTACATTGTCCATGAGGGCCTTCTTAGCGCATTGTTCACCGTGGCGCATGGGCGTCGCGGATGGGATTCGTTGGGGTCAGCAAACCTCATGAAGCGCGACCTCGCGCAGCGCCGCCCGTCACCGCGCTGCCCGCACGCCTTGGTTCGCGCCTCGCGCCTTGGAACGTTTATTGCTCTCTACAGGGGAATGACCACTCCCCTGACTAGCCGGCTTGCCATCGCACTCGGCGCCTCCCTCATCGGCAGCACGCTCGTTTCGTGTCTTGCAGACCGCAATCCTGACGACGCCGGGTCCGACATCGGCAAGGTAATTGGAGGGGTCGCGATCGACTCATCGCTGATGCCCACGGTCGTTGCGATCAAGGTAAGCGACATCCCCGATGACGAATTTGCGACCGCGGCCTATTGCACCGGCGTGCTCATCTCGCAGCGCCATGTCCTAACCAATGCGCATTGCTTTTTGCCGGTTAACAACGCCGACAGCCACGCCAAGGTGATCGCGCGCACCCGCGTTTTCTTTGATACGGAAAACAACCGCGAAGCCCCAGACGTCGAGGTTGCCGCCGGCGATGTAACGATGCACGACGAATTTGCTTTGCCCGCTAGCAACCAGATTGGACACGCCGATCTGGCCATCGTTACGCTGGCGACGCCCGTGCCTGATCGCACGGCTTCGCCGATTTCCTTTGCAGCCGCCGACGCCCCCATCGGCGGCGACTACGTGTTGGCAGGCTATGGCATGTACAATTCGTTGGGCGACTCGGGTATTTTGCATCAGCTGTTTGATCACAGCATCTCATGTGAGCGCACCACGCAGTCTGACGAGGTGTTTCTTTGCATCGACCGTGCCGACCGCACCGGCGCAGCCAGCGGCGACAGCGGCAGCGCCGTCTTCGTCGAAAAGGACGGCGTCTTGACCGTCGTTGGCACGCATACCTATACGACCATTGGCGGCGGCGCGAATCCTCAATACGGGCTGGCGCAACGCGCGTCCAATGCCTACTATCAAGAGTTTATTGAAACGCTTGGTGACGAGGTCGCGTGCGCTACCAATTCGATCTGTAACGAGGCCTGTGGCGCAAGCGATGCCGATTGCAAAGCCGAGGAGCCTGGCGACGGCGAGCCAACGGAGGTGCCGTGTACCTGGTGTGAACCAGCCGCAGAAAATAGTGATGCAAGTACCGGTGGGTGCCAGGCGAGCAAAGGGTCGCCGGCGCCAGCATGGACCGTCGTGCTGCTGGCCGCTTACTGGGCACGCCGGCGCCGGCTTCTTGGCGATGCGCGCTAGCGCTCACCTCGCGACGCCCCCCCTTTTATGGGTGGGACGAGGTAGGCTGGTTTGCCGCCATGCCTCGCGCCAAACCACATACGCCTAGTTACGTCCAGCACCCGCAGCTCGCCACCGCGAAGAGGTTGGTGGGATGGCTCGACACGGCACATCTCGACGCGGTGATTGGGCTGGTGATTCCGGGCGCGGGCGACATTATTGGTAGCGTCGTCGGACTCTACCTTGTGCGCACGGCGGTGGTGATGAAAACGTCGCCGGCCGTCATCGCGCGCATGCTGCTCAATCTCGCGCTCGATACCGTCATCGGGCTGGTGCCGTTCTTTGGCGACGTGGCCGACCTTGCGTTTCGTTCGCATAAGCGCAACCTGGCCTTGCTCGAACGCAGCGTCGGTCGCGGCGGCAAGGCCTCGCCCTCCGACTGGCTATGGGTGGTGGGCGCCGCGCTGTTGTTTGTCGCCGCCGCCGCGGCCGTAACGTGGACCCTCATCGCATTCTGGCGTTGGGTCTTCTAGAAGACTGTGCCGTCGCTGATGAGTTCGATCGGCGGCAGGCCGGCGCGCAGCTTGCCCGCGAGGCGACGGCCACATTCCCAGGTGCCGGCCTCGAGCATCATTGGCAGCGTGAACTGCGCGGCGGTCTTGCCGAGACGCTCGCGCACCAGCGGCAGCAAGCGATCGAGCAGCGTCACCGTGGCGGCGCGCCATTCGACGATGCATTCGTGCGACGGCGCAAAGGGCTGCTCGGCGGCGATGCGCGCGGTGGGCCGCAAGACGCCGATATCGACGAGAAAGCCTCCGTTTCGATATTCGGGCAGACCCGTAAGTTGGTCTATGCCGGTAACGGTGATGCCGGCCACGGCCAGCGGCGCCAGCAGCGAATAGCTGAGCCACTGCGACAGCTTGTGAAACGGCACGAGCCCAGCGGTGACGCCTTGGCCGCCGGCGCGCGCATGCGGCCACACATCGCCGAGCGATTCGCCTTGCAACACCGTGCGGCTCGGCCAAATGGGTCCAAGCGCGCCGAGTACCCAGCCAAGCACGTCGGCCGCGGCAAGAGTTGGCTTGCCGTCGTCACCGCGCGCTGCATGCGCCAACGCCCAATCGATGAGACCGCCAATGCGAATGGATTCACCAGCCGCGCCCGCTTCGCCGCCAAACCATTTCGGCGCGTGGATCATTTGTTGCCCGAGGCGGACGAGCAGCCCGAAGCGATCTTCGCCGACGATGGGATTTTGATCGCTTACCTGAAACGCGGCGCGAAACGCATGCACGTCGAGCGCGTCCAGCCCGGTGGCGTCGGCGCGCAGCCGCTCGCTCGCGACAGACGAAAAGCCGCCCGCGGCAAACCAGTGCAGGCTCGCCACCGCCAAGCCCTCGGAACGCGCCGAGCGCAGCCCATCGGGTTCGACATAGCACCAGGCTGGGCCTGCACCGGCATCGAGCAGCACGCTGGTAATAACCAGATCGACCAAACCGCGCGCGCGCGCCAAGGCCGCGAGGTCGTCGGCGCGGCCCGCCGTCAGCCCTTGCGGCCACAACGAAGCAAGGCGCGGCTTGCCGCCAACTTCAAAATGCTGCCATCGGCTATGCGGCGCAATCGGCCCGTCGCCAAAGCGCTCGCGCGCGACAGCTACCACCATATCGGCGGCCGCCGCCATCGCGCCGGCGTCATAGGCAAACCACGCCGACTGCCCGCGTTCGATCGCGGCGAACACGTTGCCGCAGCGCTCGCGAATCGTCGCCGGCGATGAAAGTATGTCTAGATCGCTCATATTATTTATCGAGGCCGCGGCCCTTGGCCTTAGCGAGTTCTTCGCTGGTTGGCAGGTTGCTCTCGGTGAAATAGCCGGCGGCCATCTTGGCGTCCATCTCGACCCGCGCATCGGCTGGAATCATGTCGTCGGGAATCGCGACGCGCTCGCCGACCTCGATGCCATTGCGCACCAAGGCATCGTGCTTCATGTTGCTCATCGACACCAGGCGGTGGATCTTCTTGACGCCAAGCCAATGTAGCACGTCGGGCATGAGCTCTTGGAAGCGCATGTCTTGCACGCCGGCGACGCACTCGGTGCGGGCAAAGTATTGGTCGGCGCGGTCGCCGCCCTCTTGCCGCTTGCGCGCGTTGTAGACCAAAAACTTGGTGACCTCGCCTAGCGCGCGGCCTTCCTTGCGAAAATAGATAATGAGTCCGACGCCGCCAGTTTGGGCCGCCGTGATGCACTCCTCAATTGCGTGCACCAAGTAGGGACGACAGGTGCAGATGTCGCTGCCGAAGACGTCCGAGCCATTGCATTCATCGTGCACGCGTGCGGTGAGCGGCACGTTTGGATCCGAAAGCTTGCTGATATCGCCAAAGACATACAGCGTTTGCCCGCCGATGGGCGGCAAGAACACATCTAGGTCGCCGCGCGTCACCAGCTCGGGAAACATGCCGCCGGTTTGTTCAAATAGCGTGCGCCGCAGCTCAGCCTCGGTACAGCCAAAGCGCTTCGCAATGCCGGGCAAGTGCCACACCGGCTCAAACGCGGCCTTAGTCACCGTAACGTCGCCCTCGGCGCGCAAGATCTTGCCGTCGATCTTCAGGCGGCCCTTCGCCATGGCGTCGCGAATCTCCGGCATGTCGATGTGCGCCTTGGTCACCGCAATGGTCGGCCGAATGTCGTAGCCCTGATCATAGAATTCGGTGAATTCTTTGGCGACCACCGCACCCCACGGATCGATCGACACAATGGTGTCGGGGTTTTGCCATTGCGGAAACGGGCCGATCGAATCGGTAGGCGCCGTATTGGTGAGATCGGGCTTGTACAACGGATCGAGCGATCCTGCCGCCACCGCGAGCGCGCGATAGATGGCGTATGAGCCCGAGTGCGTACCAATCACGTTGCGATGCTCAGGCGCGGTCACCGACGCTATGACCGGGCCGCGCTCCTTGGCGGTCGGGGCGCCCCACACGATGGGCACCGGCACGGGGCCGTGGCCGCCGGGGTGCGAGGTGAGCTTGATGCTTTTGAGAGGTTTTTTAGTCATGACATCCACGAGGAATCAGGTTGCAGGGTCCATTTAGTGGTTATTTTTTTAACCGTTGTCCAAAACTCGATGCCGGCCTGGCCGGTGATATCACCGTGGCCAAAGCGGCTTTGCTTGGTACCGCCAAACGAAAACGGCTCGCGCGGCACCGGCACGCCGATGTTGACGCCGATCATGCCGCTAGTGCTGGCCTCGGCGACTTTTTGCGCCACCGCGCCGGACTGGGTAAACACGCTGGTGGCGTTGCCGTAGGCGTTTTGGCCTTCGAGCGCGAGCGCCGCCTCGAGCGTGGGCACGCGCACGATGCTGAGCACCGGGCCAAACAACTCTTCGGTCGCCGCGCGCGAGGCCGGCGTGACGCCGTCTATAATCGTTGGTCCGAGCCAATTACCACCGGCGAATTCGGCGGGCAGTGGCGCGCTGCGGCCGTCGAGCCGCAAGAGCGCGCCGTGTTCCTGTGCCTCGGCGATGGCCGCCTGTAGACGGGTCAGCGACGCGGGCGTGATGATCGCGCCCATTTGCTCGCCGAGGTGAATCGACGCGGCGCGCTCGACGATGGCGTCGATGATCGACTCACACGGCCCGACTGCCACGAGCAGCGACGCCGCCATGCAGCGCTGGCCGGCGCAACCGGTAAAGCTATCGGCGATGCCGGCCGCGGCAATCGCTGGATCAGCATCAGGCGCCAAGATGATGTGGTTCTTCGCGCCGCCGAGTGCCAGTGCGCGTTTGCCGAGCGCGGTGGTGCGCTGATAGACGAGCTTGGCAACCGGGGTTGAGCCGACAAAGGCGACCGCCTCGACGTGTGGGTGATCGATGATCGCGTTTACTACCGCGCCATCGCCGTGAACGACCGAGAAGATACCCGCAGGCAGGCCAGCGTCGCTCCATAGCTGCGCGATGAGCGTGCTCGCCGTTGGCACACGATCGGATGGCTTCAAGATAAACGCATTGCCAGCGGCGATGGCGATGGGATACATCCACATCGGCACCATCACCGGAAAGTTAAACGGCACGATGCCAGCGACCACGCCGAGCGGTGCGCGCCGCGTGGTGCAGATGACGCCGCGCGAGACCTCCATCGCGCCGCCGGCGTCGAGATTTTGCATCGACAGCGCGAACTCAAGCACCTCGATGCCCTTGAGCACCTCGGCCTGCGCCTCGCCGACTGTCTTGCCCGACTCCCGCGCCGCGACATGCGCCAGCGCATCGAGGTTCACGAGCATCAGCTCGCGCATGCGAAACAGCACGAGCGAACGCTCTTTGATCGGCGTCGCCGCCCACTTCGGCGCCGCGGCATGCGCGGCCGCGACCGCCGCCGCGACATCGCGCGCGTCCGACATCGCGACCTGCCCGACCAGCTCGCCATCATACGGCGAATGCACGGGCGCAAATGCACCGGTCTGCGGCGCGCGAAATTCGCCGCCAATATAGTTATTGGATACGATGGGCTGCGTAGGCTTCCGGGGCGTCATAGAAAGGGGTTAGGCTAGCGAAAACGCGGCAGCGGCACCATACGGCGGGGCCCAAACTTAGTGGCCAGCCGCGTTGCGGCAAAATGCGCAATCTCGCACAATGCGCGCCATGGCCAGCGACGTCCACGTCATCAAACACCCGCTCGTGCAACACAAGCTCACGCTCTTGCGCGACAAGGAGACCAGCACCAGCAAATTTCGCCAATTGTTGCGCGAGGTCAGCCTGTTGCTCGGCTACGAGGTCACGCGCGACTATCCGGTGACCATGACAACCATCGAAACCCCGATGACCACCATGCAGTCGCCGGTCCTCGACGGCAAGAAAATCGTGCTCATCCCAATTTTACGCGCCGGCAACGGCCTGCTCGACGGCATGCTCGAAATTATGCCGTCGGCGCGGGTGGGCCACGTCGGGCTCTACCGCGATCCCAAGACGCTCGTCGCCGTCGAGTACTATCTCAAGTTTCCCAAGGAGATGGCCGACCGCGACGTCATCGTCCTTGACCCCATGCTCGCCACCGGCCACAGCGCCGTGGCCGCGGTCGAGCGCATCAAGGAAACCAAGCCCAAGTCGATCAAGTTTGTCTGCCTGCTCACCTGCCCCGAGGGCATCGCGACCTTTCACGAGGCGCACCCCGACGTGCCGCTCTACACCGCCGCCATCGACGAGCGCCTCAACGAAAAGGGCTACATCCTGCCTGGCCTCGGCGACGCCGGCGACCGCGTTTACGGCACGAAGTAGGCTGCGCGCTTCGATGAGCCAGCGCCCGCGATTCATTGTCCGTGCGGCCGACGTGCCTGAAGAGGAAGGTGCGTATCCTCCACCGTTTGATGGCGAAAAACTGTCGCTCGGTCGCAACCTCGGCAAGGCGGCGCACACGGTTGCGATGGGCCTGTGGCAAGAGCGGATTCCGCCAGGTCGGCGCACCAGCTTTACGCATGCGCATTCGCACGAGGAAGAGCTCGTTTATGTGCTCGCCGGCACCTGCACGGTGCGCCTGGTTTATCCTGACGGCCGCAGCGAGGAGTGGCCGATGCAGGGCGGCGACGTCGCGAGCTTTCGCGCTGGCACCGGGATTGCGCATTGTTTTCGCAATGATGGCGCACCCGGCGGCGAAGACTGCGTGCTGCTTTGTGTCGGCGAGCGCAAGCGCGAGGTCGACCGCGCCTGGTATCCCGACGATCCGGCGTATGACGAGCACCGGCGCACGCATGAACCCGACCGCTCGTGGCGGCCTACGATCAAATAGCCGCGACGACTTTGCTCGCTTACTTTGCGGGCAGCAGGCCCTTGGCCTTGAGCAATTCGGCGGTAAGGACGGCACCGCCGGCGGCGCCGCGCACGGTGTTGTGTGACAGCGCGACGAAGCGCCAGCCAAACAGTTTATCGGGACGCAGGCGACCAAGCGAAATGGCTTGACCGGCGCCGTTGTCGCGATCTAGGCGCGTTTGCGGCCGCGAGTCGTCTTCGAAGTAGCGCAAAAATGGCGTCGGCGCGCTCGGCAGCGCTAGCTGCTGCGGCGGCCCCGCATAGCCCTCCCACGCGGCGAGAATTTGTTCGCGCGTCACCGGCTTGGCAAACTCGACAAACAACGCGGCCATATGGCCATCCGACACCGGCACCCGCAGGCATTGCGCGGAAATCACCGGCGTCGTCGCGTTGACGATGCGCCCGCCTTGCACCTTGCCCCAAATTTTCATCGGCTCGAGCTCGGACTTTTCTTCTTCGCCTTTGATAAACGGAATGACGTTATCGACCATCTCGGGCCAGCTCTCAAACGTCTTGCCGGCGCCAGAAATGGCCTGATACGTGCAAACCGCAAGCTTGCGCGGTTCGTACGCCAGCAGTGGATGAATGGCCGGCACATAGCTTTGCAGCGAGCAATTAGGCTTGACCGCGATAAAGCCACGCTTCGTGCCAAGGCGCTGGCGCTGCGCCGCGATGACGTCGGTGTGATCGGCATTAATCTCCGGAATCATCATCGGCACATCCGGCGTGCCTCGATGCGCCGAGTTATTGGACACCAGCGGCGTCTCGGCGCGCGCGTAATCTTCTTCGAGCTTGGCGGTGGCTGCCTTGTCCATATCGACCGCGCAAAACACGAAGTCACACGCCGCGGCATTGCGCGCGACGTCGGCGGCATCGGTGACGACGAGGCCAGCCGTCGCCGACGGCACCGGGGTGCTCATCGCCCACCGGCCCGCCACCGCTTGCGCGTACGTCTTGCCCGCCGAGCTTGGGCTCGCAGCCACCAACGTCACCTCAAACCACGGGTGTTCGGCGAGTAAGGCGACAAAGCGCTGCCCAACCATGCCCGTCGCGCCGAGAATGCCCACTCGAAGTTTTGTCGCCATGATGGGCGAACACTAGCAGCCTGGCGCCCCCGCTGCCATGACTAGAACAACATGTAGATGAGCCGCGCGACCAGCAGCAGCATGACGACGAGTACGACGTGGCGCACGCGCGCGCTGCCACCGCGCACCGCCCATGCGACGCCGAGATACGAACCGACCATTTGTGCGGCGGCCATCGGTAGCGCCATGCGCCACGCGACGTGCCCGTGCGCCGCAAACCACGCCACGGCCGCGAGATTGGTCGCGAAGTTTACGACCTTGGCCGACGCCGAGGCCTGCAAAAAGCTGGCATTGGCAAGCGCGACGTAAGCCAGCAAGAGAAACGTACCGGTGCCGGGACCAAAAAACCCATCATAAACCCCGGCCACCGCCGGCAGCACGACGTCGAGTCGCCATGGGGCGGTGCGGACGACAGCCTCTCCTTCGACAGTAAGCTCGTTGGCGTCGGCGCGCTTGCTGCCTGCATGGCGCAGGCGCAAGATCACAAGGCCAGCGCCCACCAACATCGCGAGCAGCACGGGCCTCAATTCGCTTGGATCGACATACAGCGCCAACGCCGCGCCGCCGGCCGCACAGGGCGCCGCGATGGCAAAGGGCACGAGCAGCGATCGCCACGGCGTCGCCGCAAATTGCCCGGCGCGATAGTAGCGCCACAGCGCCATCCCCGAACCAAAGACGCTTTGGCCCTTGTTGGTGCCCAGCGCGAGATGCGGCGGCACGCCCGCCCATAACAACGCGGGCAAGGTCACCAAGCCGCCGCCGCCGCCAATGGCATCGACAAAACCGGCGAGCAGCGCGGCCGCGCATAACAGGGCCAGCTCTAGCTCCATGCGGCGGCAATGTACGCCAGCGTGGCCGCCATGTCGAATCCTCGGCTAGTTGCCCCGGTGCAGCGGGAGCCTTGTAGTAGCGTCGGCGCGTCGTGGCGCGCGCGCAGGCTAACCCAACTCCCGCCTTGCAGCGCAAGGCCACCCGCATCGCGGCCATCCTCGACGAGTTAATCGGCGAGCCCGCTATTCCGCTGGTGCACCGCAATCCATTCGAGCTCGTGGTCGCCGTCGCGCTGTCTGCACAATGCACCGACGAACGGGTCAACCAGGTAACGCCGGCGCTGTTCGCCGCGGCGCCAAATGCAAATGCCTTGGCCGCGATGTCCGCCGACGAGGTGTTGCCCCTCATCGCGCGCCTTGGGCTCGCGCGCACCAAGGCCAAGAATTTGGTCGCCATGGCGCGCTTGTTGGTCGCCGAGCACGGCGGCGAGGTGCCTCGCGATATGGCGTTGCTTGAGGCGTTGCCCGGCGTCGGCCACAAGACCGCTAGCGTGGTGATGTCGCAAGCCTTCGGCGAACCGGCGTTTCCCGTGGACACTCACATTCATCGCCTCGCGGCGCGTTGGGGCCTCTCGTCCGGCACTAACGTCGTACGGACCGAAGCCGATCTGAAGGCACTGTTTCCACGCGAACAATGGATCAAGCTGCACTTGCAAATCATCTACTTCGGTCGGCGCTACTGTCCGGCACGCGGACATCAAGCCGGGGCGTGCCCGATCTGCGCCTGGGCGGCGACCGCTTAGGCGAGCTTACCGCTTAGGCCTCCAGCATGGGAATATCGACGCCAAGCAAGGTGTCCCAGCGCGGTTCGATCTCGCTGGTGGCAGCGTGAAATCCCATGGCAATGCCAATCGCGCCTTCCAGCCATCCCAATTTTGGCCACATGCCAAACTCGCCGGTTGTTAGGTGCTCTCGCCCCCAACTGCCCCAACCAGCATACGGCAGGTCCGCGCGACAAAACGAGAACGCGTCTTCGTACCAGCGCTCCGCCGCGGCCTTAAACGTCGCATCCCCACTTGCATGATAGAGCCGCGCAAAAATGTGGGCGTTGCCGACTGAGCCGTGACACAAGCCTGCATCGTTGACGCCAGACGACGCCTTGGATCGCGCCACGCTCGCCATCGCCAACTCGTGCGCACGGTCGACGCTGCCCCCGAGTCGTCGCTGCGCGTTCCAGAGCGCGGCCGCCGCGCCCAAGTCACCATAACACCAGCCCAAGCGACTACCAGGATCGACGTGTGTCCCGCGCGTAACGCTATAGGGTACGCAGCCGTCGGCCCGCGCAAGATCGATGTGGTCAAACAGCCATTCGCTGGCGCCCTTCACCATGTCGCCAGCGTCGACGGCCCCCGTGGCCGTCATGCGCGCGAGCGCGACGATAACGCCTAGCGCGCCGTGCGCGAGCCCGCAATCCGCCACCTCCTTACCCTTGTGCCCGAGCCAACAATAGCGACCTTGTTCGATGTGCGCGCGCTCGCGCAAACGGGCCACGATGGGTTCAAACAGCTGTTTAGCCAGGTCATGCTCACCACGCTCCCATCGCTCCAAGGCGTAGACCGCGATGCCAGCCAAACCGGAAATTAAATCAAAATGTCCACTCCACGGCGTCCGCTTGAGCGCTGCCACAAGCGCGTCATCGATGGGCTGAAGAAGCTCGGCAACATCATCATCCCCCATGTGGGCGATTGCCCACGCCGTGCCTGTGGCACCACCGAAAAGCCCTATGCCGTGGTGTGGTCGGCCAAGCTGCCGCATTAGATGTAAGGCGGCGGCTTCGTGCATCTCCGCATCCTCCTCGGTTTCGCCGCTCAGATAGGCCCACGCCAGCGCAACGTCCATCGGCGATGATTCGACCCCTGCCTGCTCAACGCCTACTTCGCGCAAAGCGGCGACCACATCCGCCACCGCCGCCGCGGCGCGCTCGGCGAGGACTCCCGTAATGATCGGCTGCCACATGGCCGCTAGCATCGACACCGCGTAGCGCTTGCGCAAGCGAGGCGCGCGCTTTTAGGCACTCGATTTGATCGCGGCGCCCTACGCCGGGGGAACGACGGCCGCGCGCGTCGTAGGCAAGCGCGCCACGACGAAGATGCCAACCGCCATGATGGCATATATGTTCAACAATTAGCCGAGGTGAGGCCGCAGCCCCCACGTCGCATACGCCGTGCTCGTCAGCATCGAAGCAATGGCAAAGACCTTCACCCACGGCGCGATGGTGCGCTCGCGATGCCAGCGCCGCAGCCCTGGCCCAAACCAACGATGATACCAAAGCCACGCATGCAGGCGCGGCGAGCTGCGATCAAAGGCCCACAACGAGATGAGCAAAAATGGCGTGGTCGGCATCACCGGCAACAGCGCGCCGATGGCGCCAATGACCACGAAGATGATGCCAACGGCCTGATAGAGCCAACGCTGCCGCGCGCTGACGAGCCGCAATAGCGGCGGCGCATCGGTCGGCGGCTGCGCGGGCGCTTCCATTGCGCGATTGTAGCACTGAACCCGCAGTTAAGCCCCGAATGCGGACCGCAAGCCCGATCCGCTAAATCCAGTTAGCGCGAGGCGTCGAGTTGCTGCTCGCGCGCAATGCCTTTACGGAGCCACAGCCAGTATGCGCCACTAATTAGCAACCCCATGACGATGGCCTTAGGGTTGGTGGCATGCGCTACCGGCGTGGCCGCGCGCGCGGGCTGCAGGAGCATTAGCGCATCATTAATAGCGTGAAAGAGCAACGGGCCCATCATGCTGCCGCTGCGCAGCACGATAATGCCAATTGCGATCGAGAACGCCGCGGACTGTGTCGAGCGCATCAGCGCCTCGCCCAGACCGAATTGCATCGTATAGGTGGGGATATGCAGATACGCAAACGTCACTGCCGCGGCCACGACGGCAAAGGCGGCGCGTTGCCGGCCACCCCACAACGTCAGCACGATGCCGAGGCCAAACACTGACTCAGCCAGCGAAATTAGCAAGCCAAGGCTCACAACCGCCAGCAGCGACGCCCACCCTGTCCATTCCAAGGCCGGCGCATCAATCAGAGAAATTAGAAAAAACGGCGCCGTCAGCAGGCATGAAAACATCGCCCCCCGTGAGGTCAAGTAGATATTCCCCAGGCCAATCGAAACATGCGCCAACACCAGCATCAATAAAACCAGCGCCCCACTCCAAACCAGCGAACCGACGAGCTTGGCGGGCAGCGGCCCCAGCGCGGGCATGCCAACCGCGTCTTTAAGATAAAGCAGCAACAGCAACAACCACGCGACAACGACCAGCCACACCGGCGCCACGCGCAACGCGCGCTTGCTCAGGGACGCCCGCCCCCACGCCTGTTGCACCTCGGTTTCGCCGGCCGCCGCCAATCCGCCTCGCCACGCCATGGTCGCGCATGACTAACCCACGCGTGCGGTGAACGCAACTGCAACGTTTGCCGTTAGGTACGTCTCGTTCCGCCGGTGTGCACGAGCCTCGCCAACCATCCATTGCTCGAGTGAAATTACACGTGAGCAATTTAACGCCATAGTGAAATCGCACGCTGCCGCGCACGCTCGACGCTTGACACCATCTATGCCAGAGTCCGCTCATGACCGCCTCCGATGCCGACAAGCCTGCAAGCAAAATGGCTGGCCACAACGATGGCGCCACCACGCCGGCGTCGGCGAATACCCCCGACGAGCGCGTAATAGCCGCGCGGCTCAAGCTGCGCGCGCGTTTTTTGCGCGACATCGAGCAGTCGCCGTCGATGGCCGATGCCAAGCCGCAGGGCACGGGGCCGCAAAACCGCCACGGCATGCCGCAATTGCCGCCCGACCAGTATGCGACGCAAAAATGGCCCGTGCTCGATCTGGGCGTGCTGCCAAACATCACCACCGATACCTTTCGCCTCACCATCGACGGCGCGGTCGCCAAGCCGATCACGCTGACGTGGCAAGACCTGCTCGCGTTGCCGCAAACCCACGACACCAGCGACTTTCACTGCGTCACCAAGTGGTCGCGCATGGATATCCCGTGGGTCGGCGTGCGCGTCGCCGATTTGCTCGCGCTGGCCGAGCCCAGCGATGACGCGCGCTTCTTGCTGTGCCACGCCAGCGACGGCTACACCACCAACGTCCCGTTATCTGAGGCGCTTAAGCCCGATGTGCTCTTGGTCCACACGGCCGATGGCAAACCGCTCACCCCTGAGCACGGCGGCCCATTGCGCATGATCACGCCGCAGCTCTACGCTTGGAAGGGCGCCAAGTGGATCTCGCGCCTTGAGGTCCTCACCCACGACAAGCTCGGCTTCTGGGAGCAACGCGGCTATTCAAATACCGCCTATCCTTGGCGCAACGACCGCTACTCGTAAAACTCGGCTAGCCGCACGGGTAGCGACCGGCCCACCCCAAGGCGGGTCATTTTATGCTACCGACGCGCGCATGACTACGTATTCCAAGCGGGTGCTGGTGCTATTTGCGCACCCCGCGCTGCAACGCTCGCGGGTGAATCGTCGGCTGGCGGCCGCCGCACAGGAACTGCCGGGCGTGACGTTCCACGACCTCTACGAGGCCTACCCCACCATGATCGTCGATGTCGCGCGCGAGCAGGCGCTGCTCCGCGAGCACGACATCATCGTGCTGCAGCACCCGTTTTATTGGTACTCGTCACCCGCGCTGATCAAAGAGTGGATGGACCATGTCCTCACCCACGGCTGGGCCTATGGCGAGGGCGGCACCGCGCTGCGCGATAAGGCGCTGATGGTCGCCATCACCACAGGCGGTCCACGCGCGGCCTACCAGGCCAGCGGGCGCAACCGCTTTGCCATTCGCGCGCTGCTGGCGCCGCAAGATCAAACCGCGCATCTATGTGGCATGCATTTTCTCGCGCCCTTCGTGGTGCACGGTGCGATGGCGCTCGCGCCGGCGCAGGTCGACGAGGCCGCCTCGCAGTACGCCCGCGTGCTGCGCGCGCTGCGCGATGACCACCTGCTGCTGACCGCCGCCACCAGCGCCGATTATATTTCCGAGGTACTAACCAATGAGTAGCAGCATCCTCGCGCAAGCCGCCATCTATCTCGCCGCCGCCGTGGTCGCGGTGCCGCTCGCCAAACGCGCCGGCCTGGGCGCCGTGCTCGGCTATCTCATCGCGGGCATCGCGGTGGGCCCGTTTGCGCTGCAGCTCATTGGCAGCGAGGGCGCACACGTCATGCACTTTGCCGAGTTTGGCGTCGTCATGATGCTCTTCATCGTTGGCCTTGAGCTCAAGCCGTCTATGTTGTGGCAAATGCGAGGTCCGATTTTTGGACTTGGCACCGCGCAGGTCGCCGCCACCCTCGCCGTGGTCGCGCTCCTCGCGCTCGCGTTTGGGCTGGGCTGGCGCACCGCCCTGGTGCTCGGCATGATTGCCGCCTGCTCTTCCACCGCGCTAGTCTTGCAGAGCCTTGCCGAAAAAGGCCTCGACAAGAGCGAGGGCGGCCGCGCCAGCTTTGCGGTGCTGCTGTTTCAGGACATCTCGGTCATCCCGATGCTCGCGGTGGTGCCGCTGCTCGCGACCGCGGTTGCCACCGACGAACGACCGGCGTGGCAGTCCGCGCTGCTCATCGTCGCCGCAGTCGTCGTTGTCGTAATCGGTGGCCGCTACGCGCTGCGCCCCATCTTTCGCTATCTCGCCGCCACCCGGCTGCGCGAGGTGCTCACCGCGGCGGCGCTGCTCCTCATCGTCGGGGTCACCATCTTGATGCAAGCCGTGGGGCTATCCCCAGCGCTGGGCGCCTTTCTCGCCGGCGTCCTGCTCGCTGAGAGCGAATATCGCCACCAGCTCGAGACCGACATCGAGCCCTTCAAGGGGCTCTTGCTCGGCGTGTTTTTCGTCACGGTCGGTGCCAGCATCAACTTCGGCGTCGTCGCGTCGCAGCCGGGGCTCATCGTTGCCGCCACCCTCGGCATTATTGCGGTAAAGGGGCTGGTGCTCTTTGCCCTCGGCCGCGCGTTCAAGATGTCGCGCGTCGCCACCTTTGTGTTCGCCTTCGCCTTGGCGCAGGTCGGCGAATTCGCCTTCGTGCTCGTAACACTTGCGAGCGGCCATGGCTTGCTCGTTGGGCAGGCCAGCGAGATCGTGGTCGCCGTGGTAGCGCTCACCATGATGTTGACGCCGCTGCTGCTAATTAGCCTGCAGCGCTGGGTGCTGCCGCGCTTGGCCGCGCCCCGAGAAGCCCGCGAGGCGGACGAAATCACCGAGCATGAGGCGCCCGTGGTGATGGCGGGCTTTGGGCGCTTTGGGCAAATTGCGGGCCGCTTCCTGCGTTACAGCGGCGTGCCGGTCACCGTGCTCGACGTCGACCCGGAGATCATCGAGATCGTGCGTCGCCTAGGCATGCAAGTTTACTATGGCGACGCCTCGCGCCTTGACCTCTTGCACGCGGCGGGTTGCGCGCGCGCCAAGCTCTTCATCTTGGCCGTCGATGACGCCGATAAGTCACTCGAGATCGCCGCCACCGTGCAGGAGCATTTTCCGCACCTGCGCATCTTGGCTCGCGCCGCCGATCGCCCGCATTATTATCGCCTTCGCGCCATGGGCATCACCGACGTCGTTCGTGAGACCTTCGGTAGTGCGTTGCAGCTCGGCCAGCTTGGCCTCATGGCGCTCGGCACGCGGGCACATCACGCCCATCGCACCGCGCAGTTATTTAAGGCCCACGACGATGCAATGATCGAGCGCCTGGCTACCGTGTATGGCAGCGTCGAGCGTACGGCGTTTTTTGACGAGGCCCGCCGCGCGTTTGAGCAGCTCGAATCCACCATGCGCAGCGAGGTGGCTAGCGCGCACGCCAGCGACAAGGGATGGGACGGCGAAGGCCAGTCACAGGCTCGCCAGTAGGCGTCTTTTCGTGACAAATTCGCTGGCGACAGCCGCCCTTGGTTGAGCTATATCCCGGCCCAAGAGGCCTCTATGAAACATTTTGCGACCATTTCAATTTTCGTTACGATCCTCGCCAGCGCCGCGGGCTGCGGCGACAGCAACGGCGCCAGCCCTGAGGAGAGCGCGTCAACCTTATCGCTCGATTCAACGGATCAAGCCCGTGAAGAGTCTGCGCTCATTTGGAGCGGCGTCGCCGGCGCCGAGCTGCCCCCTGGCGTCGGCGCGCCGACGCTCGAACAAGTCGCGGCGGAGGTCGCGTTCAATCTCGAGCAGCGCTACACGCCGTCGGATTGCATCGAGGTCGATCGCCTCGGCGTGTCGGTCACCGCGACGCTCGATCGATGCACCGGCCCATACGCCGTGCCTTCTGACAGCAACCTGCGCACGACGTATGGCGTACGCGCCCTCAGCGGCGAGCTGCAAATTGACGTCACGTCGATCGTCGACAACGTCGTTGGCTTGTCGGCGACGGCCACCGGCTTCACCTCGGGCGGCGCTGAATTCGACTTCTCGGCGGCGGCGACCTATACGGCAGACGGTGCAAATAGCACGTTGCAAGTGGCGTCCGAAGCCACCGGCGAAGGAGTGCGCGGCAGCGAATTCACCCGCACCGGGGATTACACCTCGACCTGGAACCAGGACTGCGTCACGCTCGACGGGACTTGGGAATTTACCGTCGACGAGGCCACACGCGAAACGACGATCGATATCGAGCGTTGCGCGGATACCTGCCCCACCGGCAGCATCCACATCGCCATGCTCTCGGGCGGCACCCTCCATTTTGAGTTCGACGGCAGCAGCACCGTGACCTGGAGCCTGGGTGGTCGCAGCGGCTCGATCGAGTTCGTTTGCTTAGAGGGCTAAGGGAGGGCCCAAGCGCGCCCAAACGGGTGCGCAACCCCCATGACTTCACCAGGTGGCCGCGCTACATTGCGGGGCGATGAGAAGCAATCAACTGGTGATAACGACGCTGGCGCTCTTGGCGATCAGCCTGGGTGGCTGCGACAAAAAAGTCGAAAAGAAGCAAGACGCGCCCAAAACTGCCAGCGACAAGAAGCCGGGCCGCGAGCGCCCTAATGTACCGCCGCCGTTCGATGTCGCCAACCCACCCGCCGATGCCGAGCGCCTGCCGTCGGGCCTCATCTTCAAGCAAATGGTTGCCGGCACTGGCGAATCGCCAGGCGCCAACGACACGGCCCTGGTGAATTACAATGCGTGGCGCCCCGACGGCACGACCATGAACTCGACTAAAATGGCCGGGCGACCGGTGCCGATGAGCCTGTTTCGCGTCGCGCCAGGTTTTCGCGAAGCGTTGCAAAAAATGAAGAAAGGCGGCAAGGCAATGTTTTGGTTGCCGCCGGAAATTGGCTTTAAGCAACGACCACAGGCGCGCGCGGGCAGCGCCGGTCCAGAAACCATCGCCTATGAGGTCGAGCTCGTCGAAATTCAACCCGCGCCGCCAACGCCCGCGGATGTCGCGGCGCCCCCAGCCACCGCCAAAAAGCTCAGCGGCGGCGTCGCTGTCCTGAGCATCGCCGAGGGCACGGGTCAGGCCGCGCGCAATTTCGACACCGTCTCGTTTCACGTCACGGGTTGGGACGCCACCGGCAAAATGCTCGAATCATCGCGCGCCAGCCGCCCCGCTAATGGCCTGCTATTTCGCGAATCCGCGGGCTTTGAGGCCGTGCTGACGGGCGCCAAGAAAGGCGACAAGCTGCGCGCCTGGATCCCGGTCGCCATGGTGCGAAAAAATCCCGACGCGCCCACCGAGGGCTTGCTGTGTTACGAATTTGAAGTCCTCGAGATTAAGCCCGGCAAGCAACCACCAACAGCGCCGGCCGCCGTCGCCGCGCCGCCTAAAGACGCGCAGAAGACCGCTAAAGGGGTGTTTTATAAGGTTCTCAAGAAAGGCACCGGCACGGCCAAGCCGGTCGCCGCCGACACCGTCGAGGTCCACTACACCGGCTGGACCACAGACGGCCGGATGTTTGACAGCTCGGTCGTGCGCGGCGAGCCGACGCAATTCCCGCTGGGCGGCGTGATTCCCGGGTGGACCGATGGCCTGCAGGTAATGACGGTCGGCGAAAAGACGCTGTTTTGGATTCCAGAAGAGCTCGCCTACAAAGGCAAGCCCGGCCGACCTCAAGGCATGCTGGTGTTCGAAGTTGAACTGCTAACGATTAATCCCGAGCCCAAGGCGTCGCCAACCCGGCCAACGATGAAGGTGGGACCGGCCGGCCAAGGCCCAGCCGGCGCAAAACTGCCGGTCATGACAAAGCCTGCCAAACCGTAACCGCCCGCGTGACCGTTCCCCAAACTGTTGCCGCCGCCTGGGGTTGGGCCGATTGCGAGCTTTCGCCGCTTGCAGGCGGCCTCATCAATCAGACCTTTCGCGTGGCGCGTGCCGGGACGCCGATCGCGGTGCTGCAGCAAATGCACCCGGTGTTTCGCGGCGAGGTTAACCTCGACATTGACGCGGTAGGACGCCATCTCAAGGCATTTGGTCACGATGTCCGAATTCCGGACGTTCTGCCTACGCGGGCGGGCGCGCTGTGGCTTGATCACGAAGCGCGCCCGTGGCGTGCGCTGAGTTGGTTGCCGGGCGACACCCTGCACGCGGTGCCGCACCCCAGCGTGGCGCGATCGGCGGGCGCGTTGGTCGGCCGCTTCCATCGCGCGCTTGACGGCTTTGAGCATGCCTACGCCTTTCGCCGCGCGGGCGTGCACGATACGCCGCTGCACCTGGCAAATCTTCGCGCGCAGATGGCGGCCCATGCCGGCGCGACGTTTGAAAACGCCGCTGCAATTCACGCCCTCGCCCAGGAGATTCTAGCCGCCGCGGCCCTGCTGCCGCCGATCGAGGACCTGGCGCCGCGGCACTGCCATGGCGATCTAAAGATTTCAAACCTGCTTTTTTCCGAGCCTGGCAGCGTCGCCGCCGGCGAGGCGAACGGCCTCAAAGCCACCGCCTTGGTCGATCTCGACACAATTGGCAAAATGCCGCTCGCACACGAGCTCGGCGACGCCCTGCGTTCATGGTGCAACCCGGCCGGCGAAGACCAAGACGAGGTGATTTTTCGCACGGATATCTTTGCCGCGGCAATGGAGGGCTATCAGGCCGAGACCGGTCCGCTCGCCGATGCCGCCAAGCGCTCCATCCCGGCGGGCCTGCTGACGATTTGCACCGAACTGGCGGCGCGGTTTTGCGCCGACGCGCTCGCAGATAGCTACTGCTGGCTGGGACCAGGCGCGGTTCGCCTCGCGTCAGGCCCACAATTTGCTGCGCGCAAGACGCCAGCTGGAGCTCGCCACGGCGGTGAAACGCGAGTTTTCAGCCTTGCTCGATGCGATGGCGTAACGCACACTAGGCGGATGATTTGCCTAGGGTTTGCCCAACGTGCCCTGCGCGTGCTTGTGGTAGGGGCAGCGCTCTCGGTGCTCACTACCGCCGCGGTCGCTGCGCCCGCAGGCCCGCCTCACGGTGGCGCGGGTCGCGACAAAGCTTCCGCGATGACGGCGCGCTTGCTGCAAAGCCGCCTTACGTTGCTAGCCGCGGACGCAACTGGTGGTACCCCGCTGCGCGACGAAGTTGAACTTGCCGGCACGCGCGTCGGTCAGACCCCCGTCGCGCACGCCGCGTGGCAAGCGCTGCAGGGAGCCATGCCGGGACGTTGGAGCGCGATCTGGGACAAAGCAACCGGCGTGCCCTCGCGCCTGTGGGGGCCGGGTCGGCTTATCGCGGGCAGCTCACACGACGGCGCCATCGCGGCCGCCGCGGCGCGGGAATTCCTTCGAGATCACCTCCAGGTCCTCGCGCCGGGCGCGACGATCGGCGATTTTGTGTTGGTCGCAAATCAGCTCGACGGCGGCATCCGCACCATTGGCTTTGCGCAATACGCGCATGGCGTGCCGGTACTCGGCGGCCAGGTCGGGATGCGCTTTCTCGCCGATCGCTTGTATATGGTCAGCTCTGAGGCCTTACCCGGGGTTGCCTCGGCCATCGAAGGCGCCATCGCCGCCCAAGCCCGCCGCGGTCAGCCTCCACGCGATCTTCGCAGCAAGGCGGGCGCCGCGCTTACCGCCGTGCTCGCACATGCCGCCACGTTGCGCAGCGTCGAGCCGCTCGCGATCCTGCCGCTCATCTCGCGCGCCGGCGTGCAGGCCTATCGCTTGGTGCAGCCGACGACGTTCGAATCAGCCACGCTCGGGCCCTTTGTCGTTTACAGCGACGCTGCCACCGGTGAGCCCCTTGCGGCCCAGCGCCGCAGCATCGCCGCTCAGGCCACCCTAGTTTACGACGCGGTCACGCGCTATCCAGGCTCGCCGCGCTACAACGCGCCGATCGCTCGCGGGCGCATCAACGTCAACGGCAGCAACCTGACCACCTCGGCGGCGGGTGTGTTTTCATGGAGCGGGCTAGCCTCCGCCGTGGTCACGACGAGCCTTACGAGCGACGACGTCAAAATCGAGAACGTCGCCGGCGACGTCGCCAGCGTCCAGCTAACGGCCAACGACGGCGGCACGGTGCGCTGGAGCGCCGCCGACAACGAGCAAGTCGATGCCCAGATTCAGGCCTTCGTGCATGCCTTTGAGGTCAAGCAATATGCGCGGCTCATCTTTCCGGGTGCCGGCTTTATCGAGCAACAGCTCATCGCCACCGTGAACATCGACAGCTCGTGCAACGCCTTTTCCGACGGCACAAACATCAATTTTTATCTCGCGAGTGATACGTGCGAGAACACAGCGCGCTTGGCCGACGTCGTCTATCACGAATACGGCCACGTCATGCATCGCCAGGCGCTGATCGCCGGCGTTGGTTCGTTCGATGGGGCGCTCAGCGAGGGCATCTCGGACGTCGTCGCCGCCGATATCACAGGCGACTCCGGCATGGGCCGCGGCTTTTTCCTGAGCGACGCGCCGCTGCGCGAGCTAAACCCAGACACCGAGCGGACGTGGCCCGAAGATATTGGTGAGGTCCACTACACCGGCACCATCTTTGGCGGCGCGATGTGGGACCTGCGCGGCGCGCTCCACGAAAAATATGGCGAGACGCAAGGCGGCATTATGTTCCGCGCCCTGCTCGCCGCCGCCATCCAGCGCTCCTCCAACATTCCTACGTCATTTATGGAGGTGCTCGCCGCCGACGACGACAACGGCGATCTCGCCGACGGCACGCCCAATGAATGCGAGATCCGCGAGGCCTTTGGCAGACATGGCCTGCGCTTTGTCTCCGCCAATTTTGCCGCGCCCGGCGCGATCGTCGCCACCACCGAGGAAAACTCGCTCCCGCTCGCCTTCAACATCGAAGGCCTCAGCGAGCTCTGCGCGTCAGATCAGATTTCGCAGGTCGAACTGCGCTGGAAGCCACTCACGGCAGGCGGGCCCGAAGCCGGTGAGGTCATGGCCGCGCTCATCGACAACCAATGGCATGCCGCCTTGCCGATGCCGGACGACGGCAACGCGCTGTCCTATCAGTTTCGCGTCGCCTTCGGCAATGGCACCACCACCACGTTGCCCGACAACCCTGCCAGCCCCTATTACCAAATGTACCAAGGCGAGCTGGTAAAGCTGTATTGCACCGATTTTGAAACCAATCCGCTGCTTGCCGGGTGGCACCTCGCCGAAACCAACATCGCCAGCACCTGGCAGTGGGGCGAGCCTACGGGGGGCGAGCGCGCCAGCGGAGACCCTACCGCCGCCCACTCGGGCCAATACGTGCTCGGCACCTCGCTCGCCGGCAGTGGCCTCTATCCCGCCAGCGCCGACATGACCATCACCAGCCCGCCGATCGAGGTCGCGCCGTATTCCGACGTGCGCATCCAGTATCGCCGCTGGCTCAACGTCGAGGACAGCTACTATGACAAGGCCCGCATCTCGGTCAACGGCGTGCAATTGTGGGAGAACGCCAACTCCAACAACGGCGACAACAGCGCGGTCCACCACCAAGATCGAGAGTGGCTTTTTCACGACTTGCGCATTTCCGGGTTTATCGCCGACCCCGTGCTCGAGGTGGCCTTTTCGCTCAAGACCGACGAAGGCCTGCACCTGGGCGGTTGGAACATCGATGATTTCTGCGTCGTCGCGGATGCGTGGTCGACGTGCGGCGATGGCACCATCAACGGAGCCGAGCAATGCGATCAAGGCGATGCCAATGCCGACGTCGCCGACGCGTGCCGCACCAATTGCCGCCGCGCCGTCTGTGGCGATGACATCGTCGATGGCACCGAGCAATGCGACGATGGCGCGCGCATCGCGGGCGACGGTTGCAGCAACAACTGCGAAATCGAATACAACAAGACCTCAGGCTGCAGCGCCGGTGGCGATGCGGCACCGCTCGCGATGATCGTAATGGTAGTCGGCTACGCGGCGCGACGGCGTCGCCCCGCCGTGGGCGCATATCCTACCGCGACGTAGGCCACCGCACGTCGCGGGGCCGACAATCGCCGGCGGCTACGTTGACACCTTGGCTCAGGTCACGAAAGAATGACGCGTGGCCGAACTTACTCGCGAAGCAATCATCGCCGCCCGTTACCCGCGCGAATATGCGTTGCGATCCGCGCTCACTCAAACCGCCGAGGTAAGCGCGGCGATCGAAAAAACCAAGGTCCTCCGCAGCAAGAATGCCATCCGCGCCAAGATGCTGTCGCGCGCGGTGCGCGTATCGCCGGCGACGGTGCCATCGGTGGCGGCGTCGCTGACCCGCCTGGCGTCGATCTATGGCGACCGGGCGGTCGAGGCCTACATCTTCGCTGATGCCGACATCAATGCCTTCGTCTCTGAGGGCCGCGCCCACACCGTCATCGGCTTCAGCAGCGCGGCGATCGAAAAGCTCAGCCCTTACGAACTCGAATTCGTCCTCGGCCACGAGCTTGGCCACGCCTTGCTCGACCACAATGAAATCTATTGCGACGCCGTGATTTCGCTGGCTGGTGATCGCCACGAGGATCTCGTCCGCGCCTGGCAGCGCGCCGCCGAGCTCTCCGCCGATCGCGCCGGCCTGCTGTGCACGCCCTCGCTAGAGGTAGGCCTGAGCGCCCTCATCAAGACCGTGAGCGGCCTCAACGTCGGGCTAAACACGGCCAACATCCGCGAGATTCTCGCGCAATGGGATACGTTTGCCGAAGAGATCTTGAACGAGGGCACGCGCGATACCACGCTGTCGCATCCATTCCCCTTGTTGCGCCTGCGCGCGCTGGCGCTTTATTCCCAGCACGGTAACACCCCTGCGACCAACCGCGAGGCCGATCGCATGATGGCCTATATGGAGCCGGGCGACGAATTCGTCACCAGCGGCAAGCCGGCGCGGCCTTCGCAGGCGATCGAGGTGCAGGCCGTCGACCCGTACCTGACGCAGTTTGTTTTTTGGGGCGCGCTGTATGCCTTGGGGCCCGACGGGCACGAGCACCAGGAGGTGCGCCAACACCTCACCGAATTGCATCCTCCCGGCCTCGATACCCAGCACGTGCTGAGCAACGCGCGGGCCTTTGCGACCAGCGCCATCGCCAAGCTGCAAGAGGCGCGCGCGGCGCGACGCGAAAAGATCTCCGCGCAGGATACGTTTGAGATCATCAGCTCGGTGATTCAGATCGCCAAGAACCAACATAGCGATGCGGCGTATCAAAAACGCATCGCCGAAATCGGCACCGTCTTCGGCATCTCGGCCGATGCGATCAGCAAAATGCACAAAAAAGGATAAACCATGGATCTCAACGCAGAAATTGCCGCTCTCAACAAGGTGCTAAACGTCGCGACCCTCGCCGGCATCAACCTCGAGCTGGTATCACAGGGCGGGCCCGCGTTGCGTGGGGTTTGGAACGTCGCGGACGGCCGCACGCAGCAAGTGCGCATCGTCGTCAGCGGCAGCACCCCGTCGGGCCCGCTCATTACGATTTGGTCGCCGGCCCTCGAAAAGAAAAAAGGCGTCTTTGGCGGGCTGTCGGCCAAGCTCATGCAGCATCTCCTAATGGAAAACCACAAGCGCTCATTTGCGCGCTTCGCGGTGATCGAGCGCAAGGATGACTATCTGGTCGTCGCCAATATCGACCACTTCGTCGACACGCTCGATCCCGACGAACTACGCGCAAGCTGTGGCCTGGTGGCGTCGGCCGCCGATGACATCGAGAAGCAATTCAGCTCCGGCGACGATATGTAAGCGTCGCGACGCGCCGTAGCTTTACGCGAGCAAGGCGCGAAGCTTGTGCAACTCGGGCTTGGGCGTGGTGCCGTTGGGATACTTAAGCTTAAGGCCGCGCAGCGTCTGCACCACGATCTCCGCGACGGTCTTGCGCATGTAACTCTTGGAATCGGCCGGAATGGCGTACCACGGCGCATACGCCGTCGAGGTCGCGCGCAGGGCGTCTTCATAAGCGTGCATGTAATCGCCCCACTTCTTGCGCATTTCGACATCGACCGGCGAGAACTTCCAATTGGCCTTCTTATCGTCGATGCGTTCGACGAGGCGCTTAGCCTGCTCTGCCTTGGAAACATTTAGGAAAAACTTAAGGATCACCGTGCCATTGCGCGCCCAATGGCGCTCGAAGTCACAGATCGACTGATAGCGCTCCTTCCACAGCGCGTTTCCCGCCGCCGCCGCGCGCGGCAGACGTTGCGCGGCGAGGTACTGCGGCATCACCTTGACGGCTAGCACTTCTTCATAGTGACTGCGATTAAAGACGCCGATGTGCCCCTTGGGCGGCATTGCCTGCGCGATGCGCCACATGTAGTCGTGATCGAGTTCGGTCGTCGATGGCGCCTTGAACGAGGTAACCTCGCAGCCCGCGGGATTGACGCCCGAGAGCACCGCGCGGATGGTGCCGTCCTTGCCGGCGGCATCCATGGCTTGAAACACCAGCAGCAAGCCGTAGCGATTGTCCGCCGCCAGCACGGTTTGCAGCTCCGACAGCTCGGCGACGAGCGCCGCAAGGTCGGTGCGGTTTTGCGCCTTGTCGCTGTTGCCATCCGGAGCGGTCGGTTGGCGGCGCAGCCGAAACGACTTGGGATGGACGCGATACTCGCTGCGTCCGAACTCATATAAATCGCTCATGCCGCGACGCTACCACACCCGCGCTTTACCGCGCCGCGTGCGCGCGCTAGGCTGCCGCCAATGCCGTTTCACGACAAACCGCGCGTCGCCGGCGGGCTGGCCTCGGTCGCCCACGCGATGGACCACATCGCACGCCGTGCGGGGTTGCGTCGCGGCACCAAGGCCTTGCTCGTGCTCAACCAAATCGGCGGGACGGATTGCCCCGGCTGCGCCTGGCCCGAGCCCGCCGACCGCTCGAGCTTTGAATTTTGTGAAAACGGTGCCAAGGCAGTGGCCGAAGAAGCGATGGCGGCGCGCGCCGATGCGGCGTTTTTTGCCGCCCAGCCGATCAGCGATCTGCGCGGCTGGAGCGACTTTGAACTCGGCGCGGCCGGCCGGCTCGCGCAGCCGCTGGTCAAGCGCGCCGGCGCGGGCCACTACACGCCCATCGCGTGGGACGACGCAATTGGCCTGTGGGCCAGCGAAATGCGCGCCGCGGGGCCCGCTCGCACCGCGCTGTATACGTCGGGCCGCGCCAGCAACGAGGCGGCGTTTGTCTACCAGCTGCTCGGGCGCATGCTGGGCAGCAACAACTTTCCCGATTGCTCGAACATGTGCCACGAATCGAGCGGGGTCGCGCTCAAGGCCACCGTCGGCGTTGGCAAGGGCACGGTACAGCTCGACGACTTTGCGCGCGCTGACCTAATCTTGGTGATCGGACAAAATCCCGGCACCAACCATCCGCGCATGCTCTCGACATTGCGCGAGGCCCGCGCCGCCGGGGCGACGATCATCAGCGTTAATCCGCTTCGCGAGGTTGGCCTGGCCCGCTTCGCCCATCCGCAAGCGCCGATGGATATCTTGCGCGGCGGCGGCGAACTGGCCACCGAGCACATTGCCGTCGCCATCGGCGGTGATTTGGCACTCATGCAAGGCGTTGGCAAGGCGCTGCTCGCGCGCGCGGCCGCGGCGCCGGACGCGAGCAGCGTGCTCGATCACGCGTTTATCGTCACGCACACCAGCGACTTCGACGACTACGCGGCGCACGTCGCGACGCTAGCGTGGGATGACCTCGAAGCCCGCAGCGGCGTGCCGCGTGCCGCCATCGAACAGCTTGCCGATCGCTACGCCCGTGCCGAGCGCACCATCGTTTGTTGGGCCATGGGGCTCACCCAACAGCCGCACGCCGTCGCCACCATCCAAGAAATCGTCAACGTCATGTTGCTGCGCGGCAATGTCGGACGTCCCGGCGCCGGTCTATGTCCGGTACGCGGACATTCAAATGTGCAGGGCGATCGCACCATGGGCATCGATCACCACCTGCCGCCGTTTGCCGCGGCGATGGAGGCCGCGTTTGGTTTTGTCGCGCCCACCGCGCCGGGGCTCGACGTCGTCGGCACCATCGCCGCCGGCGAGCGCGGCGAGCTCGACGTCATCGCGTTTCTCGGCGGCAACCTGGTTTCGGCCGCGCCCGACACCGACCGCACCGCCGCCGCGATGGCCCGCAGCAAGCTAACCGTGCACATCGCGACCAAGCTCAATCGCACCCAGCTCTATCCCGGCGAGGTCTCGCTCATCTTGCCGTGCCTGGGCCGCACAGATCGCGACGTCAGCAGCGCCGGTGAGCAATTCGTCACCGTTGAAGATTCGATGGGGCTCGTGCATGCCTCGCGCGGTCGGCTGCCGCCCCCAAGCCCCGCGCTGCGCAGCGAGGTTGCCATGCTGTGTGCGCTTGGCGAGGCGTTGTTTGACGATGAGCGCGTGCCATGGGCGGCATGGGCACAAGACTATGGGGCGATTCGCCAGGCCATCGCGCAGATCGTACCGGGCTTCGCCGGCTTTGCCGAAACCGTCGCCCGCGGCGAAACCTTGCAGCTCGCCAATGCGGCCGCGGATCGCGACTTCCACACCCAAACCGGCAAAGCGCGCTTCACCTGCAATCAAGGTCCCAGCCTGGACGTGGCGCCCGGCCACCTTCGACTTATGACCATCCGCTCGCACGATCAATTTAACACGACCATCTACGGCAACGACGACCGTTATCGCGGCATCACCGACGAACGCCGCGTGATATTTATGAATACCTACGACATGGCCGCACGGGGTTTGCACGAAGGCCAGTGGGTCGACCTCACCTCTCACTTTGCGGGTCAGCAGCGCACGGCGCCTCGTTTTTTGATCGTGCCGTATGATTTGCCGCGCGGGGCCGCCGCCAGCTATTTTCCCGAGGCCAACGCGTTGGTGCCGCTTGAAAGCGTCGCGCTTGGCTCGGGCACGCCGACCTCAAAGTGGATCGAGATTTCGCTGTGGCCGAGCGAGCCGAGGGCATGACCGCAACCCCTCTCGTGCCCACGCCGGCGTCCGTGCCGGCATGGAGCCACCGCACGGCGCACCTCATGCTGCATCTAACGGTGCTGGTATGGGGCTTTACCGCCGTGGTCGGGAAGCTTATCGACATCCCCGCGACCTCGCTCGTATGGTATCGCCAGATCTTAGTCGTCGGCCTCTTGGGCGCGTGGTTCGCCCTTCGTCAGCAGGCCATTTCAATCCCACGGCCGATGGCGGTCAAGCTCCTCGGCATTGGCCTGCTCTTATCCGCACATTGGGTGACGTTTTACGCTTGCGTCAAGATGACGACGGCGTCGCTGGCGGCGCTTTGCATCGCCACGGTGCCGTTGCTCACGTCGCTGTTAGAACCGTTGGTCTTTGGCCGTGCCGTGCGGGGGCGTGAAATTGTTATTGGCGCCATCGCGCTGGTCGCCGTGGCGGCCCTGGTCGGCAATACGCCTGCGGTTTTCGGCCGCGGTCAATGGCTTGGCTTTGGCGTTGGCATGGCCTCGGCGGCGCTCGCCGGTATCTTCGGCACGCTCAATGGCCACATAGTCAGAAATTCAGATATTTCGCCTTTGGCGATGACGTGGTGGGAGCTGACCTTTGGCGCCGCATGGCTGTCGCTTGCCCTGCTCGTTTTTCCATCCGGCTTCGTGAACCCTGAGGCGATTACCACCCGCGATTGGGCGTGGCTGCTCGTGCTCGCGATCGGCTGCACGATCTTGCCGTGGATGTGGAGCCTGCGCGTGCTCAAGACCCTGGCCCCGTATGCCGTTGCCCTCGCTACGGCCCTGGAGCCGGTTTACGCGATGGTGTTCGCGTATCTCGCCTTCCCCGCCAGTGAGCGCCTGGGCACAGGTTTCTATCTCGGTACGCTGGGCCTGATAGCGCTCATTATTGTGCACTCGCGCTTTGAGCGGCGGTCACTGCAGTAGCCACCTGCTGTGACTTTCATCGCACCGCATGAACAATCGCACTTGGATCCGACGGACATCTCCAGTAGTGTGCCGACCAATGCGATTAAACAAATTTGCTCCTAGCATCGTTCTCCCCTTTTTCTTGCTCGCGGCGGCAGGCTGCCCAGGTTCAGATCCGGAACCGCTACCACCACCTCCGCCGCCGCCGCCGCCGGGCTGCACCGCCATCACGGTCGATGGCATCGCGCTCGCCCGCACGCAAGAGGGCTATACGTCGTACGAAGGCGCGCCAAATCCTGGCGTCGACGGCGCCGCCCCTGACTTCTTCTCGCTGCAGTTTTATCAGCTCGAAGGCTTTGTCACCGACGGCACGGTCGACCTTACGGCCGGCGCCAACGCCAACTACGCCACGTGCACCGAGTGCGCGCTACTTTACGGCGACATCGACCAAGAAAACCAAACCACCGGCAAGATTTACTATCAATCGGCCGGCTCGCTGACGCTGACCGCCGATCCATACAAGCTCAACCTACAAGGCACGATCACGGGCCTTAAGCTGATCGAAGTCACCATCAACGATGAGACCTTTGAATCGACCGCCGTCGCCGGTGGCGGTTGCATTGAAGTCAGTGGCACCTTCACCATGGATTACTCTGGCTGGAGCTGCGATTACGACACCACCTTCGGCACCGATGACCCAAATGGCGAGCCGCCCGTCGATGGCGCGTGTGATTGTGAATGTGGCGAAGTGACTGACCCTGATTGCGCGCAATTCTCGCCAACCGTCAACGGCTGCGAAGCCGCGGAAACCTGCGGCGGCGGCGGCACCTGTATTGCGGCGTTCGACATCTACACCCCAACCGCTTGCACCACTGGCACCTGCGTGTCGCGCAACGCGCTCGTCCAATTTGGCGGCGTGGGCTCCCCCGTTGACTATTGCGAATCCAACGGCGACCTCATCGACACCGCCGCGATCGGCGTCATTTGCGCCGACCAAGACAGCACCTTCTTCTGCGGCGTCGACGCTGGCATCGCGAAGGGCATTTGCGCCCTCAACGGCGCCGACTACATGTGTGAGAAAGCCTGCCGCATTGGCGGTACCGATTGCGCGGGCAACGAAACTTGTACGCCACTTGATACCGACGCCCCAACCGGCACCTGCCGTCCGAACACCTAACCATTCGCAATCGCCCGCGCCGACCTCAGCTCGGCGCGCGGCCTGATGGCACACTGCTTGCTTAGTTGCTATCGCGATGAACGCCATCAGCGACAGTTCTAGGCGAACCTTGTTCAGCAGCACCATGGTGTGGCGCCTTTGCGTCATCGCTGTAACTTGCGGTGCCTGCGCCAGCACGCCGCGCCGGCTCATTTACGAGCAAACGCCGCGCCGGCTTATTTTCGAGCAAGCGCTGCCGCTGCGTCTAAGAGGAGCAACCGATGTCGCAACTGTGGAGTTGCCCGCCATCGACGCAGCCCGCCAGACATCGTTCCTACTTGAGGCCACGATCATCGCCAATTGCACGCCATGGTTACGGGTGACGCTGCCCGATGGGGTAACCATCGGGGTGGGCGACGATGATGTCCCGTGGCAACGCCTGCTCATCGCCAGACGCCTAGCTACGCCCGCTCCGACCGAGGCCGTGGCTACCCCGCCAGCGTCGGCTCCGGCATCAACGAGCGCTCCGGTCGCCGCACCCGTTGTAGCTCCCGGACGCTGGCAAGTGCAAGCCACCGAATCGTGGCCTGGGCAGTTGGAATTTTTACGCCAACGCCAGCAGCGATGCGCCAGACGCAAGTCATATCGATTTTCGCGGGAGTACGTCCTCAACGCTACCACCCTGCGCATCGAGGCGGACGTGCCGCAAGAGTCAGATGATGCCATGTTGCACGTAAGACTCTATGAACTCGGCACGCCCGCAAAGCCCGAGGTAGCAGCAGCGATGCCGGCGGCCGCGACGCTTGACGTTGCCGTGGTGTCGCACGCGAAACCGACCGGTCCCGCACCAGCCCCAAAACGCGAGCGCCCCGCGCCACCAAAAGTGAAATCCGCGGTGTGGGTTGCGGGCGCTTGGACATGGGATGGAGCCCCAGGCAAATGGGTTTGGGTCAAAGGCTATTACCGCGAACCGAGCGAACGCCCCGCACTGCGTAAGCCAAGCCGTGCGGCGCCGGTTGTCGGCGCGCGTTGGCAAGATGGATATTGGGTTTGGTTCCCCGGCAACGGCGAGTGGAAATGGCGCTTGGGTTATTGGTTGCCTCCCGTCCCGCATAATGATCAACCAACAGAGCCACCGCCCATTCGCGGCTCGGTGTGGCGCAATGGCCAATGGATTGGCAAAGGAGCCAGCTTTGTGTGGAAAGCCGGTAATTGGAAACGCCCTCCCAACCCGGTTGAAGTCAAGCCGCCAAGGCAAAGTGTCAGCGCGACCTGGGTAGACGGTTTTTGGTCGATCGTCGAGCAAGCGTGGGTATGGACGCCAGGCCGCTATCTCGACGATCGCCCCGCGCCGCCGCCGGCCAAGCCAGAGCAATCTGGCGTCGCGCCACATCCGCATGCCGTTTGGCTCGCCGGCTATTGGCGATGGCAAGATGCCGCGTATCAGTGGATCGACGGTCGCTGGGAGCTGCCGCCTGGCGAGCAATACGTCTGGGTGCCCGATCCGCCGGTAAACGGCGTCGTCACCGGCGGTCGCTGGAGGATCGACGTAACAATCCAAGTGCCGCCGGCAACCATCGTCGTGCCCGCGCCACGTAGGCGCCCATGAAGGTCGCTCGCCCAATAGACACATGGCCACGCTGGTTTCGCTCGCTGGCGCGGAACATGCGAGCTGGGCCGTGGCGCTAAATTTTGCCGAACGCGGGGCGTATACCCGGTCAACCCCGAGGCTTGAGGCTAGTGGCCCAGCCGTTCCCGATGCCTACTATCTGATCGATCGAGAGCGAGCAGAGCAGTTGGCGTCGTATCCGACTATTCCGGAAGCGCGGTTACCGTCGTCGGCAACGCACCGTTGTAAATAGTGCCGCCTGGGCCGCTATAAGCGAGCGTGCCGCCAAGGGCATCCGCGGCAAAGCGCACGGTGGCCTCGCGGCCGTCGGCAAAGCTGATGACCACGCCTAGGTGGTCGCTGCCTGGCTCGGTGCTGGCGCCGGTCACGTCGCCGTCTAGGCTCATGACGTGCAAATAGCGGCGGTCGCCACCGCTGGTGGTCTGGTCGTAGCGATAGCCACCGGCGACGTCAAATTCGCCATTCCACGCGTGGGTGCTCGGCGTTGGTGCCCCGGGCTCGATGCGCCTCACTACGAGCGTCGAGTCGTCGCCCGCGAAAGTCGCCTGCGCGCCGCTCAGCGCTGGCTCAATGGGCGAGTTGACTTGCCAGATCTGGGTCGTGCCCGCGGCCGTGTTGACGTGATCAAACACCACCACGGTGTTGGGCGCCAAAAACACCAAGGCGCGTCGCACCGCGGTGACGTCGGCGTGGCCATCGTAGGCATCGGTGACATCGACCGAAACGTAGAACCACCCATCGCCCTGGGCCACCGCGCGCACCTGCGACGTCGTGCCTTCGCGCTGCCGAATGTCGCCCTCGCCGTTGCTCAGCCGCACCAGGTTATGCAGCGCCTCTTCTTGGCTGATACCCGACGTCGATTGGATATTGCTGTCATAGGCGAGCCACTCGCGTTTAAACAACATCAGCGATCCTTGATCGCGATGCGCATGCGATTCGTTATAGGTGCCGGCGATCAGCGAAAGCCACGTTGCATCCGGCTCCCAACTCGAGCGCGCATAGATTTGCCCCGTGCCTTCGGCGACATATGAGAGCCCCAGGCCCGCATTGCCCTCGCTTGGCACCAGCGGCCGCGGCGTCAGGTCGGGCAAGTCATAGATAAAATCGTAGACCGCCAGCGAATGCTGCGTCATCTCGGGCACCGAGCTCGCCGCCAGCAAGGCGCGCGCGTGCGCCGCGATCGGCTCGTCTGCAAACATATACGACAAGATCAGCAGATACGACCGATGATAGTCAAACAGGCTCGCCGTGGCGTCGCGCGCGTGATCCCCAATCGGCGCGATGCGGTCGAGGGTCGGCACGATGGCGTGCATCATCGCCAACATCGAGGCACGGGTATGGCCCGTCAGCTCGCCGAGATCCTCGCCACTCGAATGCTCCCACCAGTCATAGAGCTCAAACAAGCGATACATGGCGACGCCATAGCCGGTGCCTTCGAGCGAGCCACCGCCAGGCATCTCGGCCTCAAATTTACTGACAACCTCGATCGCGATTTTTTCCTCGCGGAATTTCTCGATCCATTCCGCCGCGCGCGGCAGCTCGCCGTTGGCCGCGATGCCGAGCATCATCGTCGCGCGAATGAAGCTATAATAGTAATTGTTGGCCGGATTGGTCACCGACCACCCGCTCCACGGCATGCTCTGCCCCCCCCACGTCGCGTCTTCGTGGTTCCATACGTTCCACACCGCCTGGTCGGCCAGCGCCATCCAGCGCTCGCGCTGCGCGCCGCTGACTTGCGGGTAGCACCAGTCGTAGGTCAGCGCGATATCGCCGACGTGAATCCCCACCTCGAGATAGCTGTCACGCGCCAAGTACGGGGCCTCGCCACTTTCGATCAGCGCGTACTCGCTGTCGACGTAGGCGTCAATCTGCGCCACCGCGAAGTTACAATACTGTGGCTCGCCGGTGAGCTGCCCCATCAGCGCGACGTGCCATGCGCGAAAATCGTAGAGGTCTTGGCCCTCGATCTGAAGATCGACGAGATACTTGAAATGCGTCGCGGCCGGACGCTCGTCGGCGAGCAGGCCGCGCAGCCGCTCGGCGTTATTGCCGATGTAGATGCGCGGGTGCTCGCTCGAAAACTGCGGACCGTCTTTGCCCTTGCAGGCGACGAGTTGAGATGAGAATACGGCCGCAGCAACGGCCACTACCGCCGCGGCCGTTGCCTGATTGAATTTCCCCATGGCGGAAGCATAACGGGAACCGGCGTGCGGCCGAAGAATCCACCGCGATTTGTCTAAAACGAGGCCCCTGTCCGCGTCCTGCTGGCGCAATTTCGATAGCTTAGCTTGACAGCGTCTGCGTGTGCGATAACCGTGGAGCCAACGTGAAGCCTGATGATTCATCGATGACGCGAGCAGCCACAGCCTTTGCCGGCGAGACACCGGGCGAACTCATCGTGACGTGGCTGCAGGCGAGCCATTTTTTACAAGGCGTGCCGGTGGCGCAGCTTGGCAAGCTCGCCAGCCACGCCCGCGTCCGCGAGCTGCGCGCGGGCGAACGCTTGTGGCGGCAAGCCGATCCGGCGGTGACGTTTCATCTCATCGTCAGCGGCCTCATCTCCATTCCGCGCCTGCCCGCCTCGGGCGCCGAACATACAATTGGCATTTTTGGCGCGCGCGATAGCGTAGGCGAAATCGCGGTTTGCCAACGCATCAAATACCCCGCCGATGCCATCGTCATCTCGAAGACAGCCAAAGTGATCGCGATCGACGCCGAGCGCATGCTCGCCGATGCCAAGACGTGTGGCGAGCTCGCGCACGCCCTGCAACAGTCGCTGTCGCGGCACGGCACCGCGCTCTTGCAAAAGGTGCAGCTCGTCGCCGTGGGCGATGTCAAGGCGCGGCTTGCCGGCGTGCTGCTGCACCTTGCCGAACGCTTTGGCGAAGAGCTCGCCGACGGCGCCGTCTTGGTGCCAGTCGCGCTGTCGCGCGCGGCGCTGGCGAACTTGGTCTCGGCGCGCACCGAAACCGTGATCCGCGCGCTACGGCCGTGGGAGGTCGCCGACGTCGTCATCACGCGCGACGACGGCTTTGTCTTGCGATCGATGGCGACGCTGCGCGCCGAGTCGGCCAAGGGTTAAGCGCTGGCTTTGGCTACCACGGCCAGCCGCGCACGATGACGACGGCGGCGGCGACGAGGGCGAGCGCGAGCAGCGCGTTGAGGCGGCCGAGCATAGAGGCCTTGCGGCGGAGCCTCTCGGCGTGCAAGGAACCGGGCTCTTGCTCCATGGCAAGGGCCGCGCGCGGGCCGATCGAGACGTCGTGGATGGCGCTAACGATAAGCACCACCACGAACAGGGCGAGCTTGATCACCACCGCTTTTCCAAAAGTCGAATGTAGCCATGCTGAGCGCACGAAATCGCCAAAGCGCACGCCGCGAAACCACAAGTTGTAGGTGCCCGTGACGAGCAAGATGGCAAAGCAGATCCACCCCACGGCGCGAAAGCGCTCGCCGGTCTCGCGGAGGAACGTCACCGCAATCGTGCGGTCGCTGCGCCGTAGCCACGGCACCACCACGAACACGAGAAACGCGATGCCACCGATCCACGTGATAGCGGCCAGGATGTGTAGCCAAACCGAGAGGAGGTAGATTCCGTACATAAGGTGGTTGAAATAGATTGTATCGCAGGCTCCACGCGCGCGGAGGCCGGCTCGGCTTGTTACGGCGCTAGCGGCGCCTTGATCGTCATGGCACTTGTCTTGCGATCGATGGTGATAAACGCGGCCTGGTTGGCGCCTACCTCCACGTCATAGGTTTCGCGCCAGCGCGGCGCGTCGGCTGGCGCCCCTGCCATGGCAGGCGCAAACGCAACCTCGACGCGATAGCGGCCTGGTGCCACCATGCGCGCGATATCGACGATGAGCGCGCCATTGTGCTCTGAACCGGTCGGCGCGACGTGCAGGCGCTCGTCGTGCGCGGCGGTGGCCGACGCCGCACCATCAACGCGCCGCCACGCCAAGGTCAGCTCGTACGGCAGCGACTGCCGTTGGCACGTCTTGGCCTGCCGCATGTGCATGGGCTTTTTGGCGAGCTCTTCGGCGCTGATTTCGCTGCAGGTCTCTAGGCGTGGCGACTGAATGCGCCAATTGAGCTTGAAGGCGGCCTGCAGGCTCGGGGCACCATAGGGCACGTGGCTGCCGGCGGCCAATAGAGCCAGCCCCGCGGCGGCAACCACGCCACCGGCAAGCATCCGCGCCACGCGCGCCGGCGCACCCGCCTTGTCGCCAACATCGCTTGTCGCGTGATAACCGAGAAATTTGCGCGCGATTTTCCGATACGCCCGCTCGACGCGCCGATGCTCGCCGGCCGACGCGGTGATCCAGCCAATCGGCGCCTCGCGATTTAGCTCGGACGGATTTTGCTGGTTAAATATGCGCTCGCGCGCCACCGCCGCGCCTTCACGCATCTGGCAGCCCTCAGGCCGGCAGGCCATCACCACCACCGCCGGAAAATGCTTGAGCAATTGCCCAACGCTGGCGGGATGGATATTGCCGACGCATTCGACGCCGTAGGGCACGATCGCGCCATACGTTTGCGCGAGCCGTGGCAGTTGTTCCGCAAAGCCACCGCTATGGCAGTGCAGCACGGCGCATTTCGCCGCCGGGCTCGCCTTCCACATCGATTTGATCTGAATGAGCTGCATGTGGCCGCTGCGATCGGGCGGCCCAATGGCCAGCTGCGAGCACGAGCCGGCACAAATGCCGCAGCTCACGCACAGGCTCTGATCGACGCGCGCGACCATCTTGGACCCGTGCCCAGCGTCCGCGGCGCCATCTCGATGGCGTCAAAAGGGCAATCGCTGACACACTGCGAGCAGCCCTCGCAATGGCGCTCGTCGTGTTGCGACGGCGCCGGCCGGCGCGCGGCGCGCGGGCGCAACACCCACGGCACCGAGATCATAAACCCGCTGAGGCCTAGCAGCAGCGGCCAAACCACCCAGCTCGACCACGCCTGCAGCAAGAGCCAGCCACTATAAAAAAGGTCGAGCTTCGCCGTCGGCTGCGTAACCAGGGCGTCGGGGCGTGCCGAGAGCGGCGCCACCACCAACAGCGCCAGCAGCGACAGGCCGCCCCCAATCACGATCGCGACGCGGCGCGAAGGGAGCCACTTGGCGCGCGCCACCCGCATGGTGTGCAGCCACAGCACGCCAAAGAGAAACAACGGCAGCAGCAAATGAACGATGAGATTCATGAAGATGAACGACGTCGGCGGCGGCGTCACATTGTCAAACGTCGCGCCCATCTCGCGATCAAAAATGGGGATTTGGTTCATGAACTTTGCGCCCGCCAGCGCCAAGGCTTGCGCCTGGGTGTCCCATACCATGACGTAGCCGGTGAAGCCGACGACCAGCACGATGCCCACCAGCACAATGCCGCTGAGCCACGCCAACGCGCGGCTGCCCCACGTCTTGCCCTCGGCGAGCATGCGCAAAATGTGCACCACCACCGCGACCACCGCGGCATCCGAGGCGTAGCGATGCAGCGAGCGCACCCAGCCGACTAGCCACGGCTGCGCCACCATGTCTTTTACCGATTCATACGGCGCGCTGACGCGATAAAAAATCAGCAGATAGATGCCGCTGGCCAAGGCGATGAGCAAAAACGTCGTCGCCCACGTGCCGCTGCGATACAGCGGATTATAGGCCGAGCCATACAGGCGGTTAAACTGCCGATCGAGCCAGACAAACGGCACCAGCAGCCATTTAAGATAGGCCGGAACGCGGTCGTAGCTCGGAGGCTCCGCGTCATGGCCGGCCGGCGCAACCGACGATTCAGATGATGTCAAAGCGCTACTCCTTAGCCTGGGCCACACGCGCGATGCCCTGGGCGATCCACGCGACGGGCGGGTTGTTGAACTTGTAGGCAATCACGCCCTCGCCATCGATGACGTACACGAGTCCGGGATGGTCAATGACGCCGGTGCGCTCGTCGCGCTTAAACGGCATGCCCCACGCGGTGAGCGCGGCGAGCACCTCGGGCACGTCGCCCGAGAGCAGGTGTACATCTTGCGCCGGCAACGACCACTTTTGCGCCAGCGCCGGCAGCGAACCTGGCGTATCCCGCCATGGATCGAGCGTGATCAGCATGACCTTGGCCTGCGGCGCGGCGGCCTTGGCCTTCATCACCTGTGACACCAAGGTTGGACAGACCGTTGCGCAATGCGCGTAGACAAACGCCAAGATGACGTTGCTGCCGCGAAAGTCGTCAATCGAGACCCGCGCGCCAAACTGATCGGTCAGCGCCAGCTTCGGCGCGGCGACATCGGTGCGCGGGTAGTAATCCGGCAGATCGCCGTCTTGCAAGAAATTCGTAACGGCGGCCGACAGGCGCTGCGCCTCGCCGACCTGCGCCCCAATCCAAAACCACTGCCCGACGAACGCCACCACCACCACCGCGGCGAGGCCCTTGCCCCACGCGCGCGCTACAATGTGCTTTAACTCGGCCTGCAGCTCGTCGTAGAACGTCGCCACAATCGCCGCCAAAAACAGCAGCGGCCCGGCGACGAGCATGATCCACCCGTACGCCGAGGGCAGCTGATTGGGGCCGGCGCCAAAGCACACCTCGCGCGTGCGCTGCAGCCATTCCGCGTTTTCGCGGCCAATTGGATAAAAGGCCACCGCCCACCAAGCCCTCACGACGATGACCCAGGCGATGGGGAGGGCCATCACTAACGGGTGCCTCGTTGGCCTGGAATCGTCCGCCACCGCACCCACCGCCGCCTCGTTCGCCTTCGTCGCTGTCGCCGCCATGGGCTAGCCGACCTTCCACGCCATGGACAGCAGCTTCCAGTTGGTGAAGTAGTAGAGCGCAAACACCACGAAGAAGATGCCAACCAGCACCATGGTGCCGCGGACACCGTTTTTATGCGCCTCGGCAACCTCGGGGCCCTTGTGTTGTTGCGCCGGCAGCTTGAGCACGCCCTGCGGCAGGCCGGAGGCGCCATTGACTAAATCTTCCGGCGTGATGCGCTTGCCAAAGAACACGGTCGAAACCGCGATTAGGATGAAGATGAGCACCGCGGTCGCGGCGATCAGGCCGCCAATGCCCATCGTGGCCTGAAACACCTCGAGCATGGGGTGCATCTCCATCGGAAACGGCGACGTCGCAAAGCTCGAATCCCAGTGGCGGCGCGGCGCGCCGAAGATGCCCATCAAGATCATCGACACCGCCATGATGACAATGCCAATGCCGAACATCCACGGCTGGATCTTGGCGAGCGTCCAGAAGCGTACGCGCTTCTGAAACACCAGCGGCAGCAAGTAATAGGTCACCGCGAAGAACGCCAAGGCCGTGCCGCCGACCACCGTGGTGTGAAAGTGGCCGGGAATGCGCATGGTGTTGTGCGCGATGATGTTGATCTGCTCGGTGCCGATGGTGACGCCGGTGACGCCGCCAAAGAAGCCAAAGATCACCAGCGACAGCCACATGCCCGAGAACCCTGGATCACCCCAAGGCGCGCGGCGCAGCCAGCCAAAGAGGCCCTGCGTATGGCCGCGCAGCCGCATGCCCATCTCGACGCCGGCGGGCACCGTGAAGCCATGGATCATCGAGGCGAGGACGGCGAGATACATCGCGTAGCTGGTGTTCCACACCTTCCACGCCGCGCCCATGCCTGGATCGACGAGCAAGTGGTGGGCCGACGCCATCGAGATAAACAAGATGTAGAGGAAGAACGCCGTGCGGCTGATCTTCTCGTTCATGACCACGCCACCGACCGTAAGCCCGGCAAGCAGGTACCAAATCGCCACCATCGCCGCGACGTTGATCTGCTGCGTCGAGTGCCCGAGGCCCCAAAACAGCATGCGGAACACCTGGGGGTCGATTTCCATGAGGCCGAGCGACCACAGAAAGGTCGGAATGTAGACGATCGCGCCGTGCACCAAGGTGATGACCGCGATGATCGCGGCGGTCAGCGCGCCAAACGTCACCAGCGGCAGGCCGCCCTCATAAGCTTTCTCTTTTTTAGCGATGATGATGGTCGCGAAGAACATGCCCGAGACGATGAGTGCTCCGACCGCGAACAAGATGACGCCGAGATAGTAGATGGGATGCGCCTTGAGCGGCGGATATGACGTAAAGAGCACGTCGGCCTTGCCCATGAACACCATGGTGTTCACCAGCAACATGCCGATCATCATCAGGCCAAACGCGAGCCACCCGAGCTTGGCCGCGGGCAGACGCGCGCTGAGCAGCAGCGTCGAGGCGAAGTAGAGCACCGCCATCTCGAAGAAGATGATGAAGAAGATGAGCATGTTGAGCCCATGCAAGGTCAGGAAGCGGTAGTACATCGGCGCGGTCAGAAAGTGCACGAGCTGCCAGCGCGTCAGCACCAGGCCGATCGCGGCGATGACGCCGATGAGGAGGCAGACCACCGCGACGACCGCGTTGACCTTGATGAGCATTTCGGCCTGCGGATCGACCTTCAGGTTGGTAACAGGGCAGCGGCGAAACTTGCTGGTCACCCGCTCGATGAGGCTGGCCCCGGAGGCCGCCGTTGGTTCATTTGATGTGGTTGCGGTCATGACGCCTATTCCTCCACGATGACTTTGCCGACCATGTTGTGATGCAAGATCCCGCAGAACTCGTTGCAGATGATGTTGAACTCACCCGCGATGTTCGGCGTGATGCGGAGCCCGTAGTCATAGCCGGGCACCACCTGGAAGTTGAGATTGACCGGATACAGGGAAAAGCCGTGGTTGACGTCAACCGACGACAGATGCAGCGTATAAGACGCGTTCTTCTTGAGCTTGAGCACCGGGGTCCAGCTCCACATCTGCGCCTGTAGATAGATGTCGGCGCCAGGCGGCGGCGCGACCAACGGATAACCGTGGTCGGTGCCGACCTGGTACTCCTTGATGAAGCGATCGACGCGGGCGCGAAACGCCGCGGGCGTCGTCTTGCCGCGAATGCCCGACGGGTTTTGGCCGCCGCGAAAATGCCACAGCGGCATCATCGCAAAGAGGATCATGCACCAAACAAATGAGAGCGTGACCCATTTCTTTTCTTGCAGGCTGGCGGGCAGCCACCAGTTGCCGGTGGGCGCCACCAGGCCCGAGTGAAATTCGTCGTGTTGCGTGTGAGCCATTGGCTATTCCTTTCGCGTAAAGCTGCGCTAGCGTGATGAGATCAAGGCAAGAGCGCCGTCGGCAGGCTCAAAATTTCGTAGAGCCCCCAGCCGGTGTAAAACACCAACATCACCAACATCCCGAGCGCCAGCAGCAGCAAGGGGCGATCGTAGAGCTGTTGCAACTTCGATGGTTTTGGATCTTCTTCGCTCATACGTATGTGACTACGTGGGCGAGATCGACGCGACAATGACATTTGTCAGTTGAGGGCATTTTTGTCTGAGCGTCGCACGTTCTTGCGATCTCGCCGCGGCAAGGCCACCGCCAGACAGGGCGCCAAAACCTCATCCAATGCGGCCGTTCCGCCAATTTGAGCCATATCCAACAAGACACGCCGCAATGACATTTGTCATTTGCGCGCGTTATTTCTGCGCCGCGTGCGCTTTGCGAAATCGCATCACTCAACCTCAAAGCGCGCATAGATTTCACCTCCACGGCAATGATAAACGGCCAGCTGCGAAATAATTGCGCGCTTTATCGCTGCTACCTTGACTAGATGCCACGCGCCCTAGCACCAACGTTGTGGCGCATGTATTGCACCACTGGAAAATATGACGAAGTTTAAATGTCTACTAGGAACAACTTTAATAGCAATTGCAGCCGGAGCTTGCGGTGGCAAGTCTGGCGGCTCATCGGCCGGCGAAACCAAGGCCTCGGGGCCGGTGGACTCGGCCTCGATTCCAATGCCTGAGGGCGCGCCAATTATCGCGGAGCTCACGGCGCCGCCCAATGTGCCGCCGCCGATCACGCGCACCACCTCGGCCAAGGTCATCGTCAACCTCGAGGTCAAAGAGCTCGACATGCCAATCTCTGACGGCGTGTCGTATACCTTCTGGACCTACGGCGGCACGGTGCCGGGCAGCTTCATCCGCGTGCGCCAAGGCGACGTGGTTGAGTTTCACCTGCAGAACCACCCAAGCAGCAAGATGCCGCACAACATCGACCTGCACGCCGTCACCGGCCCAGGCGGCGGCGCGGCCAGCTCGTTTACCGCGCCCGGCCACGAATCACAGTTTTCGTTTCGCGCCATCAACCCCGGCTTATATGTGTATCACTGCGCCACGGCGCCGGTGCCCATGCACATCGCCAACGGCATGTACGGCCTAATCTTGGTCGAGCCGCCAGGTGGCCTGCCTCCCGTTGATCGCGAGTACTATGTGATGCAAGGCGACTTCTACACCGTCGGCAAGTACCGCGAGAAGGGCCTGCAACCGTTCGACATGCAAAAGAGCATCGACGAGCACCCAACCTACGTGCTGTTTAACGGCGCGGAAGGCTCGCTGCTCGGCGACAAGGCGCTCAAGGCCAAGGTCGGCGAGAAAGTGCGCATCTACTTCGGTGTCGGAGGTCCCAACGTCACCTCGAGCTTCCACGTCATTGGCGAAATCTTCGACCACGTCTACCTAGAAGGCGGCACCAAGACGCAAGAACAAGTTCAAACAACCATGGTGCCGTCAGGCGGCTCTTCCATGGTTGAGTTCACGGTCAACGTGCCTGGTACCTATGTCCTCGTAGATCACTCGCTGTCACGTGCCTTTAACAAAGGTGCGCTTGGCATGCTAAAAGTCGAAGGCCCCGAAGACAAGATCATTTACTCGGGCAAAGAGGTCGACTCGATGTACCTTAGCGACAAGGCCGACTCGGCCTCGGGCGCCGCCGTTGGTGCGGCCGCGGCGGCTTCGGCCTCGGGCTCGCTCACGCTTGAGCAACAAATGGCGGCTGGCAAGGCGCTGTTCGCCGGCACCTGCTCGGCTTGCCACCAAGTCGAAGGCCAAGGCGTGCCGTCGGTATTTCCGCCGCTCGCCAAGAGCGACTGGATGGCCAAGGCAACCGCGGTCGAGCTTGGCGGCATTATCCTCAACGGCCTCACCGGCAAGGTGGTCGTCAACGGCGCCGAGTACAACGGCGTCATGCCGCCTCTGTCTCACATGACCGACGACGACATTGCCAATATTCTGACCTACGTCGGCAATAGCTGGGGCAATAAAAAGGGGCAGATCACGCAGGCCGATGTCGCCAAGGCGCGGGCGACGACGCCGCGCCCACCCGGCGCCGGCCACTGACCGAGACAGAACGCATTGAGTGGGCCAGAGACAATAATAGACGCGGTGTACGGCTTCGCGAGCCTCGTTACAGCCAGACGGCTGCGCCTGCCGCATCGCGCATCCCTGCGAAGCCGTGGCCTGGCTGTGACGAAACACAAGTGTACGATTCCAGCATTCGGACACTAGCGTGTCCGCGTTCTGTTATCTGCTTTTGAAAATTTCTTCATTGATGCGACTATAGTTAACATATGGCTAAACTCTTGTTAATTGTGCTGGTTGGCCTCGTGCCATTGGCCGCGGCATCTGCACCAGCGATAACAAAGCCAACACCGCCGCCCGGCATGATCGCCGTGCCAGGTGGTATTTATCGGCCCGCGTTTCCAACCTCGCCGAGCGAAAACGAGGTGGCGGTGACGCCATTTTTTATCGATATCACGCCGGTCACCAATCGCCAGTATGCGGCGTTTGTCGCGGCAAACCCCATGTGGCGGCGCAGCCAGGCCAAGCGCCTGCTGACCGACGAGGGTTACCTTTCGCACTGGGTCAGCGACGTGGGGGCGAAGCCGGCCGGCGCTGACGTACCGGTGGTGCACGTGAGCTGGTTTGCCGCCAAGGCGTACTGCCGATGGAAGGGCGCGCGCCTGCCGCTGGAACGCGAATGGGAGCTGCTCGCGGCCGCCAGCGACACCGCCGCCGATGGCGCCAAGGATGAGGCCATGCAGCGCCGCATCCTGGCGTGGTACGCGCGCCCAACTGGGCCCTTGGGCCGCGTTGGGGAAGGCGAGGCGAATTTCTTTGGTGTGCACGATTTGCACGAGCTGGTGTGGGAGTGGGTGTACGATTTTGGCTCGGCGCTGGTGACCTCCGATAGCCGCGACCAAGGCGATGCCTCGCGCAGCCGCTTTTGCGGCGCAGGCTCAGCGCAGGCGAGCAACCCATCGGACTACGCCACATTCATGCGGCTGGCATTTCGCTCCAGCCTTCAGGCCGCATACACCACGCCAAACCTTGGCTTCCGCTGCGCCAGGAGCATCTCGCCATGAAACACCTTATTACGATTCTAGGCGCGGCCTTGGCTCTGGCGAGTTGCAAGTCAAAGGCCAAGGCCCCCGCCGACGCCGCACCACCGCCTAAGCCACCCGTGGTCATGATGGGCGAGGCCGCCGCGCCGCTGAGCGAGCACTCGATTTATGATTTACCGTTTGTCGCGCTCGATGCTGGTGGCAACAAGATTGCCCTCGATGCGCTGCGCGGCAAGCCGGTCCTTATCTCGATGTTTTACGCCTCGTGCAAGGCCGCCTGCCCGATGCTGATCGCTTACACCAAGCGCATCATGGAGGCGGTCGACGAGCCGCTGCGCAGCGAGCTGCGCGTGCTGATGATAAGCTTCGATGCGGCGCGCGATAACCCAGCCGCGCTGACGCACTTGGCGGCCGAGCAAGGCCTTAACGCCCAGTGGCTGCTCGCGGCGGCCGAAGAAGACCAGGCGCGCGAGTTGGCGGCGATCTTAGGCATTAAATATCGCGTGATCGAGAACAACGAGTTCTATCACACGTCGGTGATCACCGCGCTCGACCGCGAAGGTCGCCCACTGGCGCGGCTCGAGGGCCTCTCCGGAGAGATCGACGCCTTCGTCGCGACGGTGCAGCGCACGGCGATGGCGGCTGAGGCCGCTGCTGTCAAACCAGCCGCAACCCAACCATAGTCCACGCTACAGCGTGTACGAAAACCACAACTGCACGGCGCGAAAGTCGGCGCCCAGGGCCGCCTCGGGCAAGCCGCCTATCATCTTGCCAAAGGTCCAAGAGGCGCCAACGGCCGCCGTCTTGCTCATCGCATAGGTACCAAAAAAGCCTAGCGACGTCGTCCAGTTGTCGCCAAAGCCATCGAGCGGGCCCTTGATGCCGGTCGCAGCGCCGACGGCGACCTCGGGCGTGGCCTTGTAACTCACCGCCACTGGGACCCAAAGGCTGTCCTTATTTTGCGGCTTTGGCGCGTCCGGATCGCGCTCGGTCACGGCGACGAGCACGCTCGGTGAGGTCAACACGACCATCTTGCCCGCGGTGTAGCGAAATTTTGCGCCGAGCTTGGCCGAATAAAACGAGGCGTCGAGGTTGAGCGCGTGCACACCAGCATTCAGCGCTAGCGAGGCCGGGCCGGTCTTGACGCCATAGAGCGCCTCGACGCCAACATTGTTATAGATCGAGACGCAGCCGTCCTCTTGTGCCGCAAGGCACAGGCCGCCACCGGCCGCGCCGCGAAACCCGGTGGTCAAAAACGTCGAATGCACCAGCATGACCGTGAGGTCGTCGCTCACGCCATACGAGATGTCCGGCGCCAGCGAGAACGGCTTGCCGACGAGGTCTTTCGACATATTGATTTCAGCCGTCGCCGTGACATTTACTTTGCCCGCATCAAGCGTAAGCCCCGGCCCTGCGAGCGCAACCGACGGCAACGCCGCGATCGCGGTGACCGCGGCCAGTGAGCCCAGTGAGGCAAGCGAGGCTTTCAGCAAATTCTTCGTCTTCATAAGCTTCTCCATTTGAGCCATAGCAAAGCAATTCCGGTGCCATAGCCAGCCCGACGTGCGGCTTCATTTCGCGTCTACCTAGGTTCAAACCACGCACTGCTTGCGTTTGGCTGCTATGCGCGCGAATTTTGCGCGCATTTGAAAGCCACCGCCAAACCGCGCACGCGGATGGACATGACAAATGTCATTTGCGAGCGGGCTAGATTGCGGCGGCTTTGCGCGGCTGACGGCGCTGCTCGCAAACCCAATCACGCCACGCCAGCAACCGCGCATGTTTTAAGGCGAGTTCGTCATCGCGCCACACCGCGCGCGAGGCCGGGCCTCGTTTGGCGTATGTATCCGACACCGGCTCGACGGCCTCCAGCATGGTGGCCACGGCGATGTCCGCAAACGAAAACTCGCCGAGCAAGAAGCTTGTCGTTGAACTCACGGCCTGCTCCGCAGCCGCGAGTGCACCGATTAGCGCGTCGCGACCAGGCGCCGGTTGGTATTTTGCTTGCGTCTGCTTGGCGATGGCGCGCGCAATAGGCCGAGCATACCGCGCCAAGGCCGCCGGCATCGCACCGCGGCTTGCCTCGTCGAGCGCGGCGTCGGAACGAAGCAGTTTTTCGATCACGTGGCCACGCCCATATTGCAGCGCAAGATCGCAGCGTTCGTGCCATGCCTTGGTTGCCGTGGCGTCCAAAAATAGCGGGGCTCCGGATCCGTGTTGCTCTGCCCACTGCGCGATGGCCCACGAGTCCTCAACGGCAGCACCATCGACGAACAGTACCGGTACCGACACTACCCCAGTCCGGCGACGCAAACGCCAGCGCAGGCCGATGGCCCCGATCCCCGGGGCGTACTCGCGATACGTAAAGGGCAGCTGATGGTGCTGAAGCGCCCATTTTGCCTTGTGAGTCCACGGCGAATAGCTGATGCCGAGAAGTTCCAACATGGACAGAGCGTTGCTCACTGCGCCGAGTGGTTCAATCCCAAACCCGGCCGATCGCCATCGGCGTCCGGTAACTGGCCACCGCGGTAGCCACACTGGCCAATGATTTAAACAACAGACAATTTATAACATGTAGGATTTATTCGAGCCTGTGCTTGGATTCCTGGTATGGCGCCTTGGCCCGGCTCTTGCTTTCAGCAAGGCCATGTCCAACAAACCCTCTACCTGTCCTTCCCGGCATACGTCCCTGCTGCTCGCTGTGCTGCCGCTCGGCGCCATGGCTTGCCTTTCCTCTGACCCGATGGCCGACCTCGACGCCGCCGAGGACAAGGCCTACGACGCCGGCGCGCTCTACCATGTCGTTGTCAATGTCGGGGACGAGGACGCCACCCCGCGAACGACAATGTCGACCATTTTCGAGGTCAATCCCGAGGCCGACGAAGAAACCTATACGGCGCAGCTTGAAGATTTCGAAGACAACTGCCCGCCGTCATTTCGCAGCGAAGGTGAACCAGGCGTTTGCAAATTGCGCAACCTCTACTACTTTCACGAAGCCACGGAGACCTCCACAGAGACGCTATTGGTGCCCTATGAGTACAATATTGGCTCGGCAACCGTTGAGTGGTATGCCCGCGGCGACTACCGCGTGCGTTTTCCTTACGATCTAAATCCTGATGTCCCCGAGGACACCTCCATCCATGCCGAAACAATTTTCACCCCGGCCTATGGCCATCACTGGGAGACCGCGCTGGAAGGTGCATCTGAGGTGCCCGACTTTGTGGGCGAAATCGGCGCACCAAGTGACTTCCTCCTAACCCGTTCACAGGCGGGGCGCCTGACACTCCGCAACCTCGAGGGCAAGACCATCCGACGCTCGCCTGCGATAACCTACCAAGATCCAGGCTTTGTCTATACGGCACAGGCACACCTCCAATCCGATTCCGAAATCATCGTTCGTGGCTGGCACGAGGAGGGCACGAAGCGCGTTTATGTCTACGACCTCATGATCAGCATGACCGCCTTGCTAGACGCCCAAGCAAATGACTAAGCCAATCAAGCGCTAATCGTGCGCCGGCGCACGTGCGCGCGCAGCTTGCATGCCCATGGCAAGTCGACTGGCCACACCGCGCATGGCGGCTCATTTGTAACATTTGCGCCGCCTGCCAAAAATATGCGGCGCAAACGTCATCGGACATGTTAGGTGGCTCCCATGAGGCCAACCCTATTCGCCCCCGTTACCGCCGTGGTTGCGTCCCTCGCCCTCGCCGCGTGCCTATACAGCCCCGATGTCGCCGACCAGCCCGGCGAAGTAACGGCCCCAGGCGACGACAAGGCGGCGACGCAGGTGCTGCCCGTCATGCTGGCGTGCTCGCCACTTTTCGAGCAATCGCGGATTACCGCTGACTCGGTCTTCATCGATGGCAATATTTTGAAGGCCCAGCTTGTGCATGGTGGCGGCTGCGGCACACATAAGTTTACCGCCTGTTTTCTTTCGGATCCGATCGAAGCGTGGCCCAACGATGAGACCGGCGGCGATGTGTTGGTGTCGCAAATTGGCATCCAGCACGAAACCGACGACGTCTGCGAGGCGCTTCGGGTTTCCGACGTTCAAATCGACTTAGGCAGCCTTGCAGCGCTCTACCGCGCCGAATGGGGCGATGCTGGGCACGCCCTGACGATCGACATTGGCGGTGGGTTTGACACCATCACCGCGGAGCTCATCATTGGCGAGGCTTCTGATTTCGAGGCTGGCCTGCGCGAAGCGGCGGAGGGCGCGGTGTACGTCACCGAGATGGACTCTTCGCCAGCCTATGTCGAGGCCGCGAACATTGGCACTACCAACCCTACAATCCGCAAAATTAAGACGCAATTTGGCGTCTCGTCATCGCACCCAGTCAAGGCCTTTTCTCGCACCGCGGCGCTTGCTTGGTTGGCCCAGCGCCCCGCATTTTCTGAAGACGACGATGCTTCGGATGCGGCGTGGATGAAACTGCGCACCTATATCGCAGACACCCTCGGCAGCTCGCTGCGCATGTATCGCATTGGTCCCGTCGCACCGTCCACGGACATCGACGACAGCCCCGACCAGCATGGCCACATCTACCTTTTTGTGGGTAAGGACCCGGCCGACCCAGCGCACCTCGTCGGCTTCTACGTGCGCGACCTGATCTAGCACCGTAGGCTGCCGCGATGAACCCAGTCAGCCGACCGTTGCAGCTTTGCCAACACCTCGCGGTAGAACCCGACGACTACACCATGTGGTTCACGGGGATTGGCCTGAACACCAACTGGGTGTGTGGGCCCTGCGCCAAGGCGTATCCTGCCGAGCCGCGCTGGGAACTCGTATCCGACGCATGGTTTGCAGAACATTGCGACGACTATTGCGACGGGGTCTGCGGACAGCCAGAAGTACTTACTCGCGCGACGTCTGGGCATTTTGTTCATGAAGACCTTGAGATGGTTGATGCACCGTCGATTGTCGATGCAGGTCAAGGCGCTGGATCGTCATGGATTCTGTTGTTGCGGGGCGGTGAGCTGCGCGCACTTGACGTGTCGAGTGGTACGGTCGCGTTTTCACATCTCATTCGCGAACTCGGCTTCGAGGTCGACGAGCAATGCGGTCTGTGCGTTTCGCCTGCAGCCGACTACGCTGTAATCTATCAAGGCTCGGGGTCGCGGGGTGCGCTTGTCGACCTAGCCACCGGCGCTGCCATCAGACAAATCGATCGCGGCGACTACCGACCGCAGAACAGCGTATTTCCCGTTGCTTTTGCCCGTCAGGATGAGCGCACGTTGCTCGTCTGCGGAAGTGATTGGAATCGGCTTGAGCTCATCGATGTCGCGGCTAATCGCGTCCTGAGCGATCGACCGCCCATCATCTACAGTAGCAGCGAGCCCCCCGAACACTATCTAGACTACTTTCATGGCTTGTTGTCTGTCTCGCCCGATAGCACACACATCGTCGACGGTGGCTGGGTATGGGGGCCTGCAGGAAAAATACAGACATGGAGCCTCGTGGCGTGGCGAACAAACCCGTGGGAGTCGGAGTCTGGTCCGACGCTAAAAACGCTCACTTTTCGCCATTACCATTGGGGCGGTGCTGTTGCATGGATCGACGGCAATACGGTTGTCGTCTACGGTTGGGGTGACGACGACGCTTGGTTGGTGCCAGCGGCGCTGTGCTACGACGTTCGCTCTGGTGAACTCCTGCGCTGGTTCGCCGGCCCGCAGATTCGCCCGCCTCGCGCTTGGCCGCCACGCGTGCTCGCCGATTCGCTTATCTTCGACCACCATCTGTTCGCAGTTAGCGATACCGAAGGCACGACGGTTTGGGACGTCGGCACCGGCGAGCGCATCGCCGCCGATCCGTCCTTGCGGCCGCGCCGTTATCACCGCAGCCGCCGCGAATTTTTGACCTTTAGCGCAACGGGGCTCCGGCTCAGCCGCTTCGTGCCGTAGCCGGAGTAGGAGCACGAGCGTCGCGAAGCGGTTCCCCTACGGCGCTGGCGTGACAATCGTATTCGCGCTCATCGTCACCGCGGCGATCCGTGCGAGGGCGCGGCCGCTTAGCGTGGCGAGGTTGGTGAGCGTGATTGATTGGTCGGCCAAGATGGTGCCCTTGAAGGTGCTGCCGGTGCCGAGCGTCGCCGAGGTGCCAACCTGCCAAAATACGTTGGAGGCCTTGGCGCCGTTAATTAGCACCACGTTGCGGCCCGAAGTGACGGTCAGCGTCGACGCCATCTGGAAGATAAACACGGCGTCGCCGTCGCCTTGTGCGTCCAGCGTGAGATCGCCGCTGGAGATTTCAAGCGACGAGGTCGACTTGTAGAGGCCAGGTGCCCGCGTCGTGCCGCCGAGGTTGCCAGCGACCGTGACCGCGCACAACGTGCGGCCCTTAGCGTCGTTATACGCGGTGGTTAGGTCGGCCATGGCCAGCGCCGATGCCGAGTTACCGCGGTTCTGCGCCCCGGTGATAATCCCTGGCGGGAAGCCTGTCACCGCGGTGCCGGGGCTAACGCCCAGGTTGCCCGTGAGCGACGTCGCGCCGGTGCTGGTAACCGTGGAGCCTGCAAGCACGGCATAGCTGCCGGCCGCCCCGAGCACCACAGGCGCCTGGCTACAATTGGACGTGGTGAAGTCCCACGTATAGTCGACAAGCAAGGCGACGCCACCGGCATCGAGTGCGCCGGTGGTGATGGTCGCCGTGTAGACAAGGTCGATTTCGAGCGGCGCGTTGGGTGTAAACATGGCGGTATTGGTCTCGCCATCGAGCGACACGGTGCCAAAAATCTGCGTTGCGCCTTGGTACAAGGTAAACGTCGAAGCATTCAGCGACGAAGGCAGCATGGCGCGGCTAAACGTCGCCGTAGGCCGCTTATTGATCGAAACATTGACCGCGTTGTCGACGGGCGTGGTCGAAGTGACCGTAGGTGGCAAATTGTCGTCAGCCGTCCTAAACGTCCAGACATAGTCGTTCTCGAGCGCAATACCCTCGGCATTGCGGGCGCCGATCGTGATCGTCGCGGTGTAGAACGTTTCCAGCGTCAGCGGATCATCCGGCGTGAACGTCGCGGTGTCCGTAGCCCCATCAAAGGTCACGGAACCGCCAATCGACGTGTCTCCTTGAGCTAACGTGAACGTAACCTCGGTCATGGTGGCGTCATCCATGGGCTGGCTCAACTTCGCCGTCAGCACAGTTCCGGTTGGCACCTCGAAGCCATTGTCGGCGGGCACGGTGGCGATAACGGTTGGCCCGGTGAAGGGTGTGCCGTCCGGTGAGGGCTCGCCGTCATTGTCAAATTGAACGACCTGCCCCCCGCAAGCGGTAAGCGCCCCCGTAGCGACGGCTAGGCTAACAAAAATTGAACGCAAGGATTTGATACTCATGATGGGATCCCTTATTTGACGATGACGAAGTTGACGACGAACTCGACGCGCCGATTATTGTCGCGGCCGGCGGTGGTCGTGTTGGTGTCAAGCGGCTGCGACGAGCTAAAACCCTTGGACTTCAAGCGGTCAGCGGCAACGCCCTTGTCGACGAGATAGCGCACGACCACTTCGGCCCGACGCTCCGAGAGGGTCTGGTTGTGGCCTTCGCCACCCGTGGTGTCCGTGTGTCCCTCGACTTGAACCCGAAATCCTGGGTTGTCCGTCAGAACCTGCGCCACCTCATCGAGGATGGGTAGCGACTCTGGCTCGAGCACGGCTTCATCCAATGCGAAATAGAGCTTGTCTCGCAGCTGCAACATGTCGCGTTGGACGACGACTTTTTTGTATGCTGGGCAACCAAAATATTCCATGGTGCCCGGAACTTCTGGGCAGTTATCGATATTGTCCGGGATGGTGTCGGCGTCGCGGTCAGCACAGCCTTCCACGGGCGCCACAGCGGCGACGTCGGCGTCATTGTTTTCGTCAGGGTAGGTCGCGGCGGGCGTGCGCGCCTTGCCCGAGCCAAACTCAACGCTAAGCCCCGCGATCAAGATCTTGGCATCGCGATTATCAAACCCATCATGCTCGGTCTGAATGGTTTGCATGTAGCGCACAAACGGACCCACCCAATATTGATTATCATTGCCCAAGGGAAAGGCGGCGCCGACGCCCGCCGCAAAGCCCAGGCGATTAAGGTCACCGGTGCGGACATATAGGACATCAAGATCAAACCATGGTGAAATACCGCCGGCGTTCATGCCATCGCCATCGTGATGAGGGCGCTTGAGCCGCAGGCCGCCACCAAAGCCCCACACGGTGCCTGCTTCGGTAAGCGGCGAGGCGGCGGACAAGAAGGTGAACGAAGCCGTAGGCCCGATGTCGAGATAAGGCGTGAGGCCAAATAGCGCCTTAACCGATTGGCTGCCGCCGGTGTCGAAGCGTTCGGATTGTGGGGCAGATAGTGGGATCGCAAGACCGGGCTCGACTTTAACGCTGAAGCCATCCGCCTGCGCCGTCGGCGCAAGGGCCGTGGCGACGAGAAGTAAGGCGGCAAGCAGCAGCGCGTGGCGACGATCGGTTAAAAGATTAATTTTGAACGGTACTGACCGTACGGCGGGCGAATTGATAGGCATATCAAAGAGATCAGTGCAAAAGCCGTACCTGCCATTTCTTGACCAAACTCTTAGCGGGAGTGCATTCTTCTTATTGAGATACGCCAGTTCCGTGTAGCAAAACCGCTCAGTGAGCGTTGTCGCTCAGGCTTATCGTGCACGGATACCTATATTTTTGCGATAGATCACATTCGTCGCGTCTCCTACTCGTGGGCTCAAGCACGACTCGTTCATTGGCGTATAGAAGCTTAATGCGCCTACACATCGCGAACATCGACGTGGTACACGAGTGAGATGAAGCTCTATCTCACCTTGTTCGCCGTCGTTCTTAGTGGTTGCTATGTCAGCCCACCTCCTACCGATCCAACCTACCCCCAACCAACGGTAGATACAGGGCCTCGACCGCTCGTGCCGACACCACCCGCGCCGGCCGTGGATTACGGCAATGTGCCGCGCGTTATGTTTTGGTCGGGCAAAGTCGCGCAACACTGGGACACCAACACGATGCGCTGGGAGACAGATCCTGATGGCGTAACCGGCGCCGCGAATAGTGATGCCGAACGATTGGCGCATTGCCAAAAATGGTATCCAGGGAGCGCGCACGCCGCGCCGTTTGCGCGAGAGACGATTTCGACCTGGCGTGAACGCGGCAACTACGGCGCGCACACCGCGACAAAGCAATCATATGAGTGCCTGGCGGCGCCAGCGCCGTATGTGCCGCCGCCACCACCCGCGCCGCCCCTGCCACAATATCCGCAGCCACGCGTGATGTTCTGGCCGGGCAAGGTCGCGCAGCACTTCAACGTCGGCGCCATGCGTTGGGAAACCGATCCGGACGGCGTGACGGGCGCCGCGCGCGATGACGCCGAACGATCTGCGCATTGCCGCAAGTGGTACCCAGCGACCGCGGGCGTACGCGCGTTTACGACGGAAACAATTTCCACGTGGCGTGAGCGCGGCAACGTCGGCGCCCACACAGCCTCGAAGCTTTCTTATGAGTGCGTGCAAGGCGCGCCTGTTGTCGTTACGCCACCCGCGCCGCCTACCCCACAATATTCGCAGCCGCGCGTCATGTTCTGGCCGGGCAAGGTTGCGCAACACTTTGATCTCTCCACCATGCGCTGGGAAACCGACCCCGACGGCGTAACCGGCGCCGCGAGCAACCAGCGCGAACGCTTGGCGCATTGCCGCAAGTGGTATCCAGCCACCCGCTTTGTCCGCGCCTTTGCGATGGAAACCATCGCGACGTGGCGTGAGCGCGGCAACATTGGCGCGCATACATCGACCAAGCAGTCGTATGAGTGCGTGGTGCGCTAGCCAGCTTCCAGGTCCCCCGCACCTGAAAGCGGCCAGACAAATAATGATGTGATTACATATAGTTCGGCAGCGTATTCGATTTTGTGAATCCTTTGGGCGCCGCCCTGGCTCTTACCTGCGAAACCAGGAGGTAATGACCATGTGCATGAAAGTAAAATGTCCAAGTTGCGGCAAGGCCACGTTTGCGGGCTGTGGCATGCATGTCGAGCAAGTGCTCGGCGACGTACCAGCCAAAGACCGTTGTCATTGCGGTGAGCCGCAACGCGATAGCGCGGCAACCAAGAGCGGCGGTGGTCATCGCTGATGCTGCGGCCTGGCGCCTGCCACGCCGCCCATCAAACTTTTAGCCTGAGGCCTCTATGAACATCAAAGTTTTTTACGACAAGCGAACCTTCACGCTGACCTACCTCGTGTGGGACGAAGCAACTAAAGATGCGGTGGTTATCGACCCCGTGCTCGATTACGAGCCGGTTGGATCAAAAACCTTCACGGCCTCGGTCGACGCCGTCACCGCGGCCATCCGCGACGGCGGCCTGCGCCTGCGCTTGGTGCTGGAGACGCACGCACATGCCGACCACCTTACCGGCTCGCAGCTTTTGCGGCGGCGTTTCGACGCCAAGGTCGGCATTGGCGCACGCATCACCGAGGTACAAGAGGTTTTCCGTGGCATCTTTAATATCCCCGAGCTCAAGACGGACGGCTCACAGTTTGACCTGTTGCTAACCGATGGCCAGACCGTTAGCGCCGGTAGCTTGGCGGTGGAGGTCATCGCAACCCCGGGCCACACCCCGGCCTGCGTCACCTACAAAATCGGCGACGCGTTATTTACCGGCGACGCGCTGTTTATGGATGATTACGGCGTCGGGCGCTGCGACTTTCCCAAGGGCAGCGCAGACGTGCTCTTCACTTCGGTCCAGCGGCTTTACGGCCGCCCCGATGCCACGCGCGTGTTTCCAGGCCATGACTACCCGCCCGACGGGCGCGACGTAAAATGGGAGACAACCATCGGCGCCTCCAAGGATCATAATCCACACATCAACGCCAAGACTTCGCGAGAAGCCTTCGTCGCCTTTCGCACCGCGCGCGACCGCGAGCTCCCCGCGCCGGTCTTGCTGTTTCCGAGCGTCCAGATCAATATTGACGCCGGCCGCATGCCCGCGCCGCAGGCCAATGGCATCCGCTATCTGCACACGCCGATCAACCTGTTTTCGCCTGCCGATGAGCTCGGCGAACCGATAAACAAAGCGCGTTAGTCAGCGCGAGCTCCGCGTGTATGCCGAGGCTACAATTATGAGCTTGGGGCGCCCTTATTGAGAGAAGGCCGTTGGCAAAGCGAGACGCTTCCTTGATAATGGGATTGCGCCCGTCAAAGGATCGCCAGCCTTGAGGTTTGTCCATCTCGCCCCCGATTCAAGCGCCCGCAGCATCAAGCGTAGTGGACTTACGGGCACCAAGGCCGCGCTTGCCGCCGCCTCTGGTCAGGAAGTAATTCTGGCAAACGCTGTTTACGCGATGCCGGTTGTGCCGGACATGTGGACAACGTTTCAGTGGGTGCGTGAAATTCGGCGCTATCATGATGCGCGTTTGGTGGCGGTATACTTTCGATGGCCGGACCAGGAACAAGTTTACGTTGGACGCTACAATCAACCCCACATCCAGATGAGCGCAGCCGCCGCGGCCAGGTGGGTGACCTCAAATCCGCTAGGCGCCCAAGTTGTCGTGCCCGTGGGCATTGCCGCCAAGCACATCCTCGGGATTCGCGACGTGCCCCAACTCATCGGCTGGACGCAGAACCCAAACGCGGAGAAGCGAACCGGTTGCGTGTGTCCCGCGTGTCTCGGGCAGGGCGATCGCGCCTTCATGCGTCGCGTGCGTGCGGCATTTCAAGCAGGCATCGTAGCGGTACGCGGCGCGCAGACCGACAAAGCGACGATTGACTTGCTAGGTAATTTAGAAATGCCGCTCGAACGCGCCAACGGTCGCATCGCGCCCAAGCCCCTGCTTGCCTTCGCGAAATCGAAGAATCCAGAAATTCGTGCGGCGATCGCTTCGCTGCTTGGAATGTTTAAGGCCCTGCAAGTCGAGTCAACGCTGCTGCGCCTCGTGCACGACGATGTCCCGGCGGTCCGCAAGGCAAGCGTCGAAGCCCTCGAACGAGTCGCGGGCATGACGCGAACCATGAGCCTGCTGGACAAGACCCCACCCGACACAATCGCCCACTTCATTGAGTTGGCGGCGTACGAGCCAAAAGAGGCCACGGCGCTCAAGGTGCTCGACTATTTTGCGTCACACGAATCAGTGGATGTCACGGCGGCCGTCGCCCGCGTCGCGACGTCCTTACTCGAAGATTTCAAGGGCAGCGACGTCACGCGTCAGCGACTCGAAGCGCTCGCAAAGGAAGTTGCTAGCTGATCACGCGTGCCCCAAAATCGACCGCACGCCTCTCGCCCAGGCGGTCAGTGTTACTTGGCCAGCTTCTTGGCGTAGCTCGCGCGGCGCGCATCGCGCTTGGCGATCGTCTTTGCAGCAAGTCGATCGCGGCGCTCGGCGTACCGGGCGATTTTTCGGTCGGTCTTGGCTAGCTTGCGCACGCCGGCAGGCGTCGAGGTGTTGATGTACGGCCTCGCGTTCACGAGAACGCTCCACCGCATGTCGGCGGATAGAATCCGCGACTCTCGCGTAAACGTTGTGTACAACGAGGCATAGAACGCCTTGTCGTATTTGGTCGGCACATACTCGGCATGTGCCGCCTCGGTCGCGAGCCCAAGGCACAGGCTGAGGCTGAGGCTGAGAAGCATGGAGGTTGATCGCAATTGGGCCATTGGTAGACCTATTGCAGATGCCATGCCACGGCGGCGCCATACCGCTTAGTGTGCGAAATTGCGGCGCAACGGGCGAACACAGACACCGCAAGCGGCGACTGTTCCCGCCTTAACGAGGCCCCCGCCTAGCCCCTTAAGTAGCCATCAGCCGAAGATGCATGCCCTGCTAGCGAGCCTGCGTTAAGCTCTGACCGCGCAAAACTTATGTTGCTCAAGCTTGTGCAGGTCGGGCATGTAGCAGGCATGCAAATTCACCTTCAAATGTTAGCCGCGCTTGCCGCCACATCATATGCCCAAGCTACCAGCTCTTGTGGTGGCAGTTCGACGCCAGTCGATACGGAGGCCGTCGAAGGCTTCATGCTGGCCCGGTCAGAAATCGGCAACCAAGCACTCGATGGGCATTGGAGCGAGTTAAGCGTCAGCTGCATCCTGCGCACCGCGGGCGGCGCCTTCTTCGACGACATTTCTGAAACCTATTTCGTTCCCTCCAACCTCGCCGCCGACTTTGCGGGGAAGAGCTGGTTCGCTGGGCTTTCCTCGGCAACCATCGAATACACGCTCGATGGCGCGCCGCGTGGA